>CAYVAI010000010.1:0-115453 GCA_964448375.1 uncultured Akkermansia sp. | reverse complement strand
TCCGCAGAGGGGTAGATCTGTGCGGAGGTGTCGATAATGCCTCCGGGAAGCACGTTCCAGACCATGCGGTAGGTGAAGGAAGGCGTGCTGTTGATCGTCTTCATGTCGGAGATGACCTGGACGAGGTCACCGTTCACCTGCTTCATTTCGAAGTGGACGCACTCGCTCTTCAGATCGGCGAGCTTGCCGCTGTTCCATTTCCCGGCGACCCACTTGTCGTTATCAACAGGAGCGCGGTAGGCCTGGAGGGCGAAGGGGTAGTCGGGCAGGATCGTGTCGCGTCCGGCATAGCTGAGGCTGGCGAGCATGCCATTCTTGAAGGTGGCCTTGAAGTTTTTGCCAGCGACGCTGTTTTCGGACACGTTGAGTGTCAGCGCTTCCGTAGTTGTCTTGGCGGCGGTGACGGGCTTGCGGGCATCGCCGGAAAAGTACTGGTAGGCTTCGCATTTGTTGACAGCTTCTTCGATCTGCCTGGACGAGATGTCAGCTGTTTTGCCGAATTCTTCGACCTTGCCGGATACCTTTGCCAGAGCTTTTTGCTGCGAGGTGTTTGCGATATCCATGGCGGGCAGGATGGGTTTCTCCGACAGGAGGGCGAGGTAGGGGAACCTCTTGCCGTCCTTTGCTGTCACCATTGAGGGAAGCTCCAGAGTGGCGGAGCCCCCGGCTTGAATGACCGGCAACATGAATTGGATGGCATTTTTGCCCGTGCCGCGGAGTTCCGGGACGATGAGCGTCAGGACGGCGTTCGAGAGATCCTTGTGGAAGTATTTATTAGTGACCGTCAGGCGGTTGCCTTCCATTTGGAATCCGGCGTACTGGTACACGTGCTTGACTTCCTTGAGTTTGGCTGTGGCACTGCGGTCTCCGAGGATGACGCCGTTGTCGCAGAAGTTGCCATCATTCGGCTTGTCGCCGAACATGCCACCGTAGGCCAGTGTCTTGGACTTGAAGGGGGCGGGGTGGTAGATGCCGTCTTTGTCGCGTACGGCGTGGAGGGATTGATCCACGAAGTCCCAGATGCAACCGCCGATCATGCGGGGAGATGCTTCAAAAGCATCCATGTATTCTTTGAAGTTTCCGAGGGCATTTCCCATCGAGTGGGCGTATTCGCAGACGAAGAACGGTCTGTTGGTCTTCTGATTTCCCCAGGCGACGACGCGATCGACGGCCGGGTACATGGTGGAATCCATATCGACGGCGGGCTCCCCTTGGCGGAATTCGCAGTAGTGCAGCTTGCGGCTGTCGTCGTAATCGCGCGCGGCCTTGGCGGCTGCCTTATAGTTGTTGCCGCCTCCTGCTTCATTCCCCATCGACCAGAAGACGATGGATGGGTGATTTTTATCGCGATGCACCATGTTCATCACACGCTCCACGATAGGCTTTTCCCAGTTGGGCTTGTTGGAGATGGACTGGTCGCCATGGGACTCGTTGTTAGCCTCGTCCATGACGTAGATGCCGTAGCGGTCGCACAGCTCGTAGAGGTAGGGTTGGTTGGGGTAGTGCGAGGTGCGGACGGTGTTGATATTGTTCTCTTTGAGGATGCGGATGTCCTGTTCGGTGACCGAGCGAGGGATGGCGCGTCCGTAGTCCGGGTGGGTTTCGTGCCTGTTGACGCCTTTGAACTTGACTGGTTTGCCATTGATGAGAACGGCGCCATTATCGGCGGTTTCTACGGAGCGGAAGCCGAGGTTGACGGTGCGGGGGTCATGTCCGTTAACCGTGTAGGTTGCTGTGTAGAGATTGGGGATTTCAGCCGACCATGCCTTGACGTCCGGGTATTCCTTCTTGAAGTTGATGGTCACTTCCTTACCAGCGGGGATGGCTGGAATGGGTACGGAGGCGGTACCCAGGTTTTGACCATTGACTGTTTTGATACTGCGAGTTCCATGGGGACCATCCCAGTTCATGCTTGTATTCAAACCATTGAGCGCGAATGAGAAATTCCCACCTCCCGGATAATCCTTATCGTCGGAATTGCGGATAGTGACACTCGTGTCCAAGGTCCCCGTCGTGTATTCAGGGGATTTCAGACCGGTTTTGAAGAAGACATCGCGGACATGAAGTTGCGGTTGAGCGAAGAGGGTGACGTCGCGGAAGATCCCGGAGAGCCGCATGAAGTCCTGGTCCTCCAGGTACGACCCATCGCTCCAACGGTACACTTCCACGGCAATCGTATTTTTACCGGGCACGAGGTAGGGGGTGATGTCGAACTCGCCGCCCGTGTAGGAATCTTGTGAATAGCCGACTTTTCGTCCATTGACCCAGACGTAAAATGCGGATTCCACTCCATCAAAGCGCACCATCACCCGGTCGTTTTTCCACGAAGCCGGCAAATTGAAGTCGCGCCTGTAGGAGCCGACCGAATTGCGTTCCGTGAAGGCGAGCCAATCTTTGGGAGGTTCTCCCATGACGCGCGGAGCATCGGACTTGAAGGGGTAGCGGACATTGGTGTAGAGGGCTGAACCGTAACCGGCAAGCTGCCAGTTCGAGGGTACCTTCAGATCGGGCCACTTGCTGACGTCGTATCCGGTTTCGAAGAAACGTTCCGGGCGTTCGTCGGGCGTCATGGCAAAGTTGAACTTCCAGTTGCCGTTGAGAGACATGGTTTTGTCGGCACGGGGGAGGGAATAGGAACGAGGCAGTTCCTTGTTGATGCCAGTTACGGCTTCATTTTCCCAGTCGGGGGGGGTTGCCAGGGCTGTAGCAGAGAACAGAGCACACATCAGCGATGGGGCTACCCATCCTGTGTACGAAGTGGTTGAAGAGGGGAGGGACTGCATAAATCGGAGATGGTTAAGTGGAGTGAACTCAGCTTTTTTTAAGGATGCTCTTGACAGTGGGCATGAGAGCCTTGGTCCATATTTGGTACCCCTTTTCTGTGGGGTGGAGATTGTCGTTGGTGACGCCGGGCAGGAAGGCCCCCTTGTTGTCGAGGAAGCTTTTGTTGATGTTCAGGTACTGTGTCCTGGGGAGTTTACAGTCCGCGAGAATCGCGTTGATCTTCTCATTGTGGATGCGCAGGGGATCTTGTGGCGTAGCTCCGCGCGGGAAAACAGCCAAGAGGACAACATGGGTATCCGGGTAACGGAGCAGAAGTCTTTCCACGACGGAAAGAATGCCGATCGCTGTTTTTTCCGGAGCTTCACCGCCATTGTAATGCCCCGTGTTGTTGGTGCCGATCATGACGACGCAAACCTTGGGATCTGTCGTTGAGGGCAGTTGGGAGTCGTCGATGCGCCATATGAGGTTGCCCGTCTTATCGGCGGATATGCCGAAGTTAAGAGTCTTGAGCGGCACCCAAGACGAGTCCCATACCTTTTTGCCGGCCTTTTCCCAGTTGTCGGTGATGGAGTCGCCAAGGAAGAGAATATCGCAGGGATTTTCCTTTAACCTCTTAACCTGTTCCTCGTATCTTGCTTTCCACCAAGGCAGGTTGCCTCTCGATTCAGGGTCGATAGGTGAGGGTTGGGCAAACGATACGAACAGGGAACATATGATGGGCAGAACTGAGACCAGTGCAATTTTTTTCATGACAGTGAGCTGGAGGTAACAGGCTTAGGGCTACGTAATAAGTACGCGATTCAGCAGGAATCCTTTCGCCAACTGTCGCTTTTTCGACCTTTTATCACACAATTGCGAGAAAAAAAGCGGGCGTTTGACGTATATATCGTATATCATTTATTTAACTTTCCAACTAATCCCATGAAATGGTCTCTTTTTATTGCTTCTTTAGTAGCGACTCTTGCCGCTTCCGGTGCGACTTTGCCGAACTGGAAATTTACCCGTACTTCTGCTGACGATCCCAAGGCAGATTGGAAACCGGTTACGGTTCCTCATTGCTGGAATGCACAGGATGCCCAAAAGGGCGGTGGTACGGAAAATAACAAGGACTTCGGCTATTACCGTGGGCCAGGGACGTATCGTACCCAGCTTCCGGGCGCCGACAAATTCAAGGGGAAACGCGTGTTCGCAAAATTCGGAGCCGTTTCCAATTATGCAGAAGTTTACCTCAATGGGGAAAAGCTGGCAACTCACAAGGGTGCCTTCACTTCTTTTGGAACCGAACTGACCAGCAAGCTCAAGCCCGGCAACGGCAATGTCTTGGAAGTGCGTGCGGACAATTCCCTGCGCATGGAGATATTGCCGATCAGCGGTGACTTTCCCGTGTACGGCGGGATGTACCGCGATGTCGAATTGATTGAGCGCGACCCGGTCTGCATTTCTCCCGTGGCGACTGGTACGGATGGCGTCAGAATCAGCCAGTATGATGTGAGCGAAAACTCCGCCAAACTCGACGTGACCGTGACAGTGGATAGCGCTCTGCCGAATGGTGGAGAAGGCACTCTGAAACTTGTTCTACGCGATGCCCAGGGCAAACCCGTTTTGACAGAGAGCAAGACTATCAGTTTCTCCGCCGGAGCAAGCGATCATGTGGTGAACCTGACCGTGCCTTCCCCCCACCTCTGGCAGGGTCGGGAAGACCCCTATCTGTACAAGCTGGACGTCAACTTCAAGTCTGGTAGCAACAGCACGACTCTTTCCTATCCTGTCGGTTTCCGCTTCGTCTCTTTTGACCCAGACAAAGGATTTGCTCTGAATGGCAAGCCCATGAAGTTGAAGGGCATTTGCCGTCACCAGGACTGGGAGGGTAAAGGTTGGGCTCTGACTGAGAAGGAACACCGTCGCGATCTCGACCTCATTCTGGAAATGGGAGCCAATGCCATCCGTCTGGCCCACTATCCGCACGACCCCAAGTTCATCTCCATGTGCGATGAAGCGGGTGTCGTTCTCTGGGAGGAAATCCCTTATGTCGATTCCGTCGGCAAGCCGAAGGACGCAGCCGTAGAAGAAACTACCAAGGGCCAGCTCGTAGAAATGATCCGCCAGCTAGGCAACCACCCGGCCATCATCATGTGGGGCTTGAGTAACGAATTGCTGCACCGCAGCACAGAAGATCCCCTGCCTCTCCTCCGCGAACTCAATGACCTTGCCCACAAGGAAGATCCGTATCGCAAGACCGTGATCGCCGTCAACAGACCCGGCAACAAGGACCTTTGCTCCATCGCGGATCTCCTGGGGCTCAATACCTACCCCGGCTGGTACGGCGGTGGCCCAACTGGCATGGGGGGCTCCATCGATTCCTTGCACAAGAGCTATCCCAACACCCCCATTTGCATCAGTGAATACGGCAGCGGTGCTTCCATCAAACACCATGACCGTAAGATAGACAAGGCTCCCAAAGCGAGTGGCAAGTGGCACCCGGAAGAATGGCAGTCCCGCTCCCATGAAATCCTCTGGGACAAGATCGCTTCGCGTGAAACGACCTGGGGCACCTTCCTTTGGAACATGTTTGATTTTGCCAGCGTTTGGCGTGATGAGGGAGACCGTCCCGGCATCAATGACAAGGGGCTGGTGACTTTCGACCGCAAGGTACCCAAGGATGCCTTCTATTTTTACAAGGCCAATTGGCGTGAGGATATCCCCGTCCTTCACCTTCAGGAAAAACGCGCGACGCCTACCTCCGATGAGACGGTTCAGATCCGCTTCTACTCCAACATGAAGAACAATAAGGTCTTCCTCAACGAGAAGGAAGTACCCGATGTCGCCTCATACTGCCGCAATGGCTTTGCAACGCCTCCCGTCGCACTCAAACCAGGTAAAAACGTGGTCAAAGTCATCTCCAAGGATGACAAGGGCCAGTTGCACAGGGATGAAGTCGTATGGGTGTACAACCCCGCCCCGGCAAAGAAAAATAATACTAAATAGAAGTTACAAAGATGAGATTAGGACTCGCTGGTATTATTCTGACGGTTTTGTTGCCGTTCCAGACGATGGCAGCGGGGCCCAATCTTGTAGTCATCATGGCCGACGATCTTGGCTATGGTGATTTGGGCTGTACGGGATCCCGGCAAATCCCGACGCCACATATCGACTCTTTGGCGCGGGACGGAGTATTCTGTTCCCGTGCCTATGTGACGGCTCCGATGTGTTCTCCATCGCGCATGGGAATGTTGACGGGTAGATTTCCCAAAAGGTTTGGTATTACGACGAATCCAAACGTCAAAATGCCTTATCTGGATGAACCCCATTATGGCCTGCCAAAGTCGGAAAAGTGTTTCCCTGAATACTTGCAGCCTCTCGGTTATTCCAGTGCCGTGATCGGTAAATGGCATTTGGGTCATGTCAAGGGGCTGGAGCCAGTTGATCGCGGGTTTGATACCTGGTGGGGCTTTCTGGGAGGATCTCGTTCTTATTTTCCGCAAAAGAAAGAAGGCGGAGGATTGAATCCGACGAAGATTGTTTCGAATTACACGGACAGTACGGATATAAGTTATTTGACGGATGACATTGCCCGAGAAAGTGTTCGCTTCATTGAGAAGCACAAAGGTCAGGCCACCCCCTTTTTTCTGTTCGTTTCCTTCAATGCTCCCCATACGCCCTACGATGCGAAAATCGAGGATTTGGCGGTTGTCAGCGGGATATCTGATCCCTCCCGTCGGAAGTATGCTGCCGTCGTGCATGGGATGGACAAGGCTGTCGGCAGTATTTTGAAGGCATTGGATGATGCTGGCAAAACCAATGAAACGATGGTGGTCTTTTTGTCTGACAACGGAGGCGCACCCGGTGGCCCCGCGTGCAATGCTCCGCTCAAGGGCGCCAAAAGGCTTCATTATGAAGGTGGCGTACGTGTGCCCATGATCGTCCGCTTTCCTGGTGACAAACGCGTGAAGCCAGGGTCTGTTTGCGGTCAGGTTGTGTCGGCAGTGGACTTTCTGCCAACTCTGCTGCAACTGAATGGGGCAGCAATTCCGAAAGGTTTGGATGGCATGGACATGATGCCTTTGTTGGGAATGGCTGACAACCAGGTGCCCCGGACTTTGTACTGGTGTACCGATTACACATCGGCAGTCCTCGACAGCAACCTGAAGTATCTGCTCGTGCCGAATCGCATCCCGGAATTGTACGACATCGGCCAGGATGGAGCGGAGATGAACGATTTGTTTCCATCGCATCTTCAGGATGCCGCACCTCTTGCCAACAAATTGGGGGCCTATTTGATGACGACTCCTGCGTGCCGTTTTCCGGATGCGGTGAGTTGGTCCACTGGAGTCATGAAGCAGTACGACAAAGCCAAACCAGCCACTCAACCGAAGTAATCAACACAGGCGGTTGATATCGGCAATCAGTTCTTGGACATCTTCTTCGCGCGTTGCCCAGCTCGTGCAGAAACGGACGGTGCTGTGCGATTCGTCCTCGCGGCGGAGGTAGGCGAATCCGTACTTTGTCCGTAGTTCGCCGAGCATTGCATCCGGCATGGTGATGAATTGCTGGTTCGTGCCGCTGGTGACTGCCAGGGGCAATCCCTTGGAGCGGCAGGCGTCGCGGATCATGACGGCCATGCGGTTGGCGTGTGTTGCCAGGCGGAAGTAAAGCCCGTCTCGGAACAATTCCAGGAACTGGATGCCAAGAAGTCTGCCCTTGGCGAGGCGTCCTCCCTTTTGCTTGATGATGTAGCGGAAGTCGTCCTTCAACGTATCATTGCGCAGGACGAGGGCTTCGCCGAACAAGGCCCCCACTTTCGTTCCGCCGATGTAGAAGGCATCGCAAAGCGAGGCAATTGTCGGTAAATCGAGGTCGGACGATTCCTCGCAAAGCCCATAGCCGAGGCGGGCGCCGTCGATGTACAGGTAAAGGTTGCGTATGCGGCACATGGCTGAAATTTCCTCCAATTCCTGCCGGGAATAGGTCGTGCCCAGTTCCGTTGGGTGGGAGATGTAAACCATCTTGGGCTGAGACATGTGCTCGTGGGTTTCATCATCCCAGTGGGCGTGCCAAGCATTGTCGATTTGTTGGGCAGTCAGTTTGCCATCCGGGGAGGGAAGAGCGCACACTTTGTGGCCGCAGGCTTCTATGGCACCGGATTCATGCACGTTGATGTGCGCGGAATCTGCGCAAAGCACGCATTGGTGAGGGCGCAAGGCCGCGGCAATTGTCGTAAAATTCGTTTGTGTGCCGCCGACGAGGAAGTGGATATCGAGATCATCCCGCTGGCAGAGAGTAGCAATCAAGGAGCGAGCCTCTTCGCAGTAATGGTCTTCACCATACCCGACGGTTTGTTCCATATTTGTTTCCGCCAATCTGCGGAGAATATCCGCATGGGCACCTTCATTGTAGTCACATGTGAACAGAATCATTACCTTATTCCTTCCAAAGTGGCGGGCACCATATTCCCGCCTGCTACCAGTGTAAAGGTAATATACCCGGTTCAGGGAAAAAGGAGGGCATACAAAAAGCCGTCCATCCGGCATGTGCAGATGGACGGCGAAGAGAATGGAGCGGATGGGCTTAGTAGCGGTAGAATTCCGGCTTGTAGGGGCCTTCGACCTTAACGCCGATGTAGTCGGCTTGTTCCTGTGAGAGAGTCGTCAGCTTGCATCCGATTTTTTCGAGGTGCAGGCGGGCGACTTCTTCGTCGAGGAGCTTGGGCAGCACTTCGACAGAGACCGGGCGGTTTTCGCGATTTGTCCAGAGGTCGATCTGAGCGAGCACCTGGTTGGTGAAGCTGTTGGACATCACGAAGCTGGGGTGGCCGGTGGCGCAGCCGAGGTTCACGAGGCGGCCTTCGGCCAGCAGGTAGATGGAGTGCCCGTCCGGGAAGGAGAAGCGATCCACCTGGGGCTTGATATTGAGCTTCTGAATACCGGGGAATTCTTCCAGTTTGGCGACTTCGATTTCGTTGTCGAAGTGGCCGATGTTGCAGACGATGGCCTGATCCTTCATCTTCGCCATGTGCTCGATGCGGATGATGTGGCAATTGCCTGTGGTGGTGACGTAGAGGTCAGCCCAGCCCAGGGTGTCTTCCACCGTCAGTACGCGGTAGCCTTCCATGGCGGCTTGCAGAGCGCAGATCGGGTCCACTTCCGTGACGATCACCTGTGTGCCGAGGCCACGCAGAGCCTGGGCGCAGCCTTTGCCGACATCGCCATAACCACAGACGACGGCAACCTTGCCGGCCAGCATGACGTCCGTGGCGCGCTTGATGCCGTCCACAAGGGATTCTCGGCAGCCGTACAGGTTATCGAACTTGGATTTGGTGACCGAGTCGTTGACGTTGATGGCGGGGAAGAGGAGCTTGCCTGCGGCATGCATCTGGTACAATCGGTGAACGCCCGTGGTGGTTTCTTCCGACACGCCTTTGATCTCGGGCATCCACTGGTGGAAAATGCCGGGCTGTTCCTGAGCGATGCGCTTGAGGAGCTGCTTGATGACTTCTTCTTCTTTGGATTCCGAAGGGGTATTGACCCAGTCGCAACCGTTTTCCATTTCGTACCCCTTGTGCAGAAGAAGTGTGGCGTCACCGCCATCATCGACGAGTAACTGAGGGCCAAGGCCACCATCGTGGCTGAGAGCCTTCCATGTGCATTCCCAGTAGTCTTCCAGCGTTTCACCCTTCCAGGCGAAGACGGGCGTCCCATCTGCGGCGATGGCAGCGGCGGCGTGGTCTTGCGTGGAGAAAATGTTGCAACTCGCCCAGCGGACAGTGGCACCGAGGGCAACCAGGGTTTCGATGAGGACGGCCGTCTGGATAGTCATGTGGAGGGAGCCGGTGATGCGGACTCCCTTCAAGGGCTGATCGGTAGCGTATTTCTCGCGGATGGCCATCAGGCCGGGCATTTCGTGCTCGGCGATGTCGATTTCCTTGCGACCGAAATCGGCAAGGTTGATGTCGCGAACTTTGTAAGTGGCTGTTTCAGAGAACATGTGTAGTAAGGTGAAGGTGGAGTCTGGTGAGGATCAGGCTAGCAGGGTGCGGAGTTTGGTCAGGCGGGCCTCATCGAGGGTTTCCCAGGGAAGATCGCTTTTGGTGAAGTGTCCGTAGTGAGTTGTCTGGCGGTAGATCGGGCGCAGGAGATCAAGCTGGCTGATCATGTCCGCTGGCTTGAAGGAGAAAATCTCTTCCAGGGCGGATTCGATGTTTTCTTCGCTGACGCGTCCCGTTCCGAAGGTATCGACACGGATGGACACGGGAGACGGGTAGCCGATGGCGTAGGCCACCTGGAGCTCGCAGCGGTCGGCGAGACCGGAGGCGACGATGTGCTTGGCAACCCAGCGGCACATGTAGGCGGCTGAGCGGTCCACCTTTGAAGAATCCTTGCCGGAGAACGCGCCGCCGCCGTGGCGTCCGAGACCGCCGTAGGTATCGACGATGATCTTGCGTCCGGTCAGCCCGGTGTCTCCATGAGGGCCACCGACGACGAATTTGCCGGTCGGGTTGATGAAATATTCCGTCTGCTCATCCAGAAGTTCTGCGGGCAAAACGTTTTTAATCAGGGCGATGCAGTAGGCGCGGATCGTGGCATGATCCACATCTTCTGTGTGCTGGGTAGAGATCACGACGTTGTCGATGTGGACGGGGTGTCCGTCTTCGTCGTAGGCGACAGCTACCTGTGACTTGCAATCAGGACGCAGCCAGGCGACTTCCCCGGCCTTGCGGCGGCGAGCCAGTTCAATGAGAAGCTTGTGGGAGAATACGATGGGAGCAGGCAGGAACTCCGGCGTTTCATTCGTCGCATAGCCGAACATGATGCCCTGGTCTCCGGCTCCTTGTTCCGCGTGGCCCTTGCCTTCGGCGTCACAGGCATTCACGCCCTGGGCGATGTCCGGCGATTGTTCAGTCAACATGTTCATGAAGAATACGGTGTCCGCATTGAACACATCGTCGTCCTTTGGGCAGCAGTAGCCAATTTCCCGAATGGCCTGACGGGCAATCTTTTCTGGATTGATCTTCGCCTTCGTGCTAATCTCGCCTGCGACGACCACTACGTTGCTCTTCACGAGCGTCTCGCAGGCCACCCGGCTGTATTTGTCCTGCTCCAGGCAGGCATCAAGGATGGAATCCGAAATGTAATCGGCCACCTTGTCCGGGTGCCCTTCGCCGACGGATTCAGAGGTAAAAATGTGAGGTGTCTTCATATCGTCAAATCGTGATTCGTTGATATATCAAATTCTCATGAAGTCAATCCTGAAATCTCTCAAGCTGCTGACAGACCCGACGCGTCTGCGCATCCTCAATGTGCTGGACGGTGAGGCACTCAGCGTCGCAGAGCTTCAGGAAGCCTTGAATATGGGGCAAAGCCGCATCTCGACTCAGCTTGCCCAACTGAAAAAAGAAGGACTTGTCAGCGATTCCCGTACGGGGAAAAATGTGTTCTACGCCTCTTGCCTTGATGACAGTTTACGCGGTGTTGCCGCCAAAGCCTGCGAGGAATTGCCCGAGGTGGAACAGGATCGTACGGCCTTGCGTTTCATTCTGGAGAAGCGCAAGGACAAGATGCGCTCCTACTTCGACGATGTTGTTGGACGCTTCGGGCGCAACTACGCGCCGGGGCGTTCCTGGAAGGCACTGGCCGGGGGCCTGCTCCGCATCATGAACTATGAGGTGATTGCCGACCTGGGGGCTGGCGAGGGCTTCGTCTCTCAGCTTCTTTCCCCCCGTGCTCGTCAGGTGATCGCGGTGGACAACTCGCCCGGCATGGTCGAACTCGGCATGCAAATGGCTCGCGACCACGGCTTGACTAATCTGGAGTACCGCCTCGGCGATATCGAAGAGCCGCCCATCGACCCTGGCACGGTGGATCTCGCCATGCTGAGCCAGGCTCTGCATCATGCCCGCAACCCGATGAAGGCTCTGCAAAGCGCCTGGACGATTTTGAAGCCGGGCGGCTGTCTTCTGATTCTCGACCTCCTCCGCCACAATGTTGAGGAAGTCCGCGACCTCTATGCCGATACCTGGCTGGGCTTCAGCGAGGCACAGATGGAATCCATGCTCAGGGAAGCAGGATTCATCCATGTGTTCACCGACATCGTGGACAAGGAAGCCGAAGCCCCATTCTTCCAAACCCTCATGGGAGTCGCCTGGAAACCCAAAAGCGAATGAAGCAATTTCCCGCCATGAACACCACAACCATCGTTGAGACCAAACGCCTGATCCTCCGCTCCTGGAAGCCGGAGGACTTCCCGGCATTTGCCGCCATGAATGCCAATGCCGAAGTCATGCGCTACTTCCTGGCTCCCCTGTCCATGGAGGAATCCCTCACCAACCTTACCCGCATCCTTGCCGAGCACCGGGAATTCGGTTACGGGCTTTATGCGCTTGAGCGAAAAGAGGATCACCAATTCATTGGCCTTCTCGGTCTGCACCGCGTGACCTTTGAGGCTTCCTTTGCCCCCTGTGTGGAGATTGGCTGGCGGCTGGTTCCTGACGCCTGGGGGCAGGGCTATGCTTCCGAAGCTGCTGCCGCTTGCCTGCGCTATGCCCTTGATGACTTGAAAATCGCGGAGGTTTATTCCTTTACGGCTGTCCCGAATGTGCCTTCCAGTCGCGTGATGGAACGAATTGGCATGGAGAAAGTGGGCGAATTCGACCATCCCAACGTCCCTTCCGACCATCCTCTACTGCGCCACGTTTTGTACCGCATCGACGGCAATATGCTTGTCCGGGGCTAGCCCATTTGATATTGGATTCTTTATGGGAGAATCTGTAAAATATGAATGGCGGAAGCGGGAGAAGGAACTCTACCTGCCCGGCAGGAAGCCAGCCCTCGTGACGGTGCCTTCGTGCCTCTACCTGGCATTGGATGGTCATGGAGACCCGAATGCCCAGGAATTTGCCGATGACATCGGTGTCCTGTACTCCATAGCCTACGCTATCAGGATGATGCCCAAAAAAGGCATCGTCCCACCGGGGTATTTTGAATACACAGTGTACCCGTTGGAAGCCACATGGAGCATGGAAGGAGGCGATGCCTCGCAAGAGCTGGCCGACAAGAGCCGCCTTCATTACACAATGATGATTCGGCAACCCGGTTTTGTGACGAGTCAGGTATTCAAACAGGCTCTTGAAATTGCCGCTAAAAAAGAACCTTCTCCCCTGTTGAAACAAGTCTCCCTCGTCTCTGTTGAAGAGGGACTGTGCGTTCAGATGCTCCACATAGGACCCTACGATGACGAACCGGAAAGCTTTGCTCAAATGGAACGCTTCTGCCAGCAACAAGGCCTCAACAGAAACTCCACATCACACCGCGAAATCTACCTGTCCGATCCCCGCAAAGTAGCTCCCGAGGCTTTGAAAACCGTTCTACGCTATACGATTGATGGCTGATTTCTCAATTCACTGGAGGCAGATAAATCGATCGATGCTGTTGATTAATTTTTCTGTGAATTTCAAATTTTCAACTGGGGCTAGAATAATGATCAAACGGTTTGCAACAATTCTGGCTGTATGTTTTTCAGGGACTTTGATTCCCGGGACAAAGGAAGAATTTCCTTTTTGAAGAGCAACCTGCATGGATTTGGCAACATCAGCAGGAAGATCATAAATATAGATTGTAGCATAGTAATGTTCAATTTCCGGGAAAAAGATTGCGAAATAGATGGACTTGTACTTGTCGCCAAGTTTGATTCCTTTTTCCTGAGGCTTGAACCATTTGCAAAAAGCCAGCATGGTTTCATCAGCTCCCCAGGCAACTTCAGATACGGGATTCATGATTGCCTGATCGGGTATCTCGGGGACTACTTCGGGAGGAACAACTACACGAGGTGATTCATCTGCCCCATGGCAAACTCCCATGAGGCATGATGCCACTAATAATGTTCTTATACTTATTTTCATATTATACAATATATAAAATTTCCCGGCAAAAACAAATATTTTTTTTGATAAGATGGATGATTGCCCACAATTCTCTTGTGCCCCTATAAAAAAACCGGAGCGGTGGTGAGCCGCCCCGGTTGTTGTAAGCCTGCCTTTATTGTCCTGGGAAGGGTTTGAGGCTGACGTAGGCGCGGTAGTCCTTGATTTTGCCGCCGGAAGCACCGGGGCGGGGGAGGTACTGGAAGCCGGAGATCTTTTTGCTGCCTCCGAGGTCGAGCACGAGCAGGTGAGGGTGCTGTTGCCCCGAAAACTGAACAGAACCTCCTCAAAGTAGGTTCGGGAGCTTTGATAAACATTTTGCGCTATACAGTCGAGAGGTAATATTATTTCTATTTAAGTTTTTGATCCAATGTGGAAATCATTCAAAAATTTTTGAAAATACATTCAACCAGCTTTCTGCTGAAGATTGTTCATTTGCTAAATATCGCCCTCGTTCCCTAGCTCCCATTGCCATATCTTGCCGTAAATTATAATTTTCTGCCATCAATGAAGCATAATGAATGAAATCTTGAGTCGAATTACAAAGCCATCCTGTTTGGCCGTGTTTCACCATTTGTTTCCATCCGCCTCTATTATCAACAATGAGTATACTTCCTGTTGCCATTGCTTCAAATCCGATGCGAGGCCAATTTTCAATACTATCTGATGGTTGAAGTATAACATCACATGCTCTATAAAATTCAGATGTTGATAGAGAATAATGACTTTGTGCTGTCATTATCCAATTTGGTAATTTGCCAATTTTTTCCTCTATTTGACTTCCGTAACCCAAGAATATTCCTTTTTTCGGAACAGGTGATATAACGCCTTCGTAAATAGGAACTATTCCTTTTGCAAACTTTTTTTCATCAATTCGTGAAATGTGACCACATACAAATTTGCCTTCATCTCTATTTTTATGAAAAACAAAGTCATCTTCGTGAAAGTACGGAATAATAGACATGGTTTCTATTTTATTAGTCAAACATAATTTATCAATTTCGCGTTTGATTGTAGACATTATTTTTTTGTTTTGATATAATAAAATTTTTATATACCCGCATTTTAATGCCTTTTTTTCTTCTTCAAAAAGGAAAGTCATGCAATTTATAAATATTATACGATGGGTATATTTTCTTATTGATGGTAAATAAAATAAGAAGAGGTCGCTACAGTATCCGATAATAGCATCGTCTGGCGATAAGGAATACCATTCCAAAGGGGTATGAATAATTACCTCCGTTTTTTTTATAACAGGAAATAAATCTTCATGCTCAGGATCCCATGCGGGAATCAAATGAACTTCTATTTTCATTTTTAACCATAGTAAAATTTGATGGTACATTTCTGTTGCTGCACCACCATACTTACCAGGAAAACCAAAGACAAAGATTTTAGGCATGTTGATTTTCGTATATAACAAAAAGCCTCATTATTTACGATAATGAGGCTTTTTGTTGTTTTAAATAATTTAATTACCAAAATTTTGATTCTTCTCCAGATGGAGGGTCTACTTCTTTGACAGGAGGTCTATTTGCTTTCTCAATTACAATTCGGATTCGATTTGATTCGCATAAATAAACAAGCAATTCTTCCAGAAGGAGGCTACGATCCACTTTGCCAGCCATAGACCAAATTTTATTTTTGAATTCAAAAAATTCGAAAATTTCAATGCAACCTTTAGCGCCCCAGCCATAATCTTTTAAATCCAGTGGTCCTGCATGAATAAGGAAATTCCCATATAGACTGAAAGATCCGCGATAAAATGTTGATACATCATGATTGTGTGGATTATATTTTGGATTATAGACAGTAGTGTCAAAAATTTTATAGTCAGCTAGACCCGACATAAAGACGTTAGATTCAATGGCTAATTTTGTTGGCATAAATCGTAAAGTCATTATGTCGCAAAGTATTTTATCAGGATAGGCTGTACTTGTGATTATTACTCTATAAACAGGAACTTCATAAGCTTTTCCTGTGGCGATAGGATAACTTTTTGCAAGGTATGTACCTATTACTTCTGAGGCAATAGTAATAGTAATTATACCTTCGATAAGAGGTGGAGTAGGTTCATTATTTATTCCGTTTGTTTTCATTGTATGATTGATTGTTAGTTATTGGATATAAATAAATCGATCGATGTTGTTGATTAATTTTTCTGTGAATAGGGCATCACGAGCAGGAGCCTGAATGATGATCAAACGGTTTTTGACAATTTTGGCTGTATGTCTTTCAGGAGCTTTGATTTCTTGAACGAGTGCGGAATTCTTTATTTTAAGAGCGGATTGAACGGCCTTGGCTACATCAACAGGAAGATCATAAATATAGACAGCGGCTCCGTAATGTTTCATTTCCGGAAAGGCAATCGCAAAATAAATGGCCTTGTACTTGTCGCCAAGTTTGATTCCTTTTTCCTGAGGTTTGAACCATTTACAAAAAGCCTGCATGGTTTTATTCGGTTCCCAACCTGCGCCCGACAAGGAATACATGATTGCCTGATCGGGGAGCTCGGGGACTACTTCGGGAGGAACAACTACACGAAATGATTCATCTGCCCCATGGCAAACTCCCATGAGGCAAGATGCCAATAATAATGTTCTTATATTCCTTTTCATATTATTTCAAATATAAAATTTCCAAGAGAAAGTCAATATATTTTTGATGGGATGGATGATTGCACACAATTCTCTTGTGCCCCTATAAAAAAACCGGAGCGGTGGTGAGCCGCCCCGGTTGTTGTAAGCCTGCCTTTATTGTCCTGGGAAGGGTTTGAGGCTGACGTAGGCGCGGTAGTCCTTGATTTTGCCGCCGGAGGCACCGGGACGGGGGAGGTACTGGAAGCCGGAGATCTTTTTGTTACCTCCGAGGTCGAGCACGAGCAGGTGAGGGTGCTTGGGCCCGTTGTTGCTCCAGGCTGTGTGCCAGAAGGTGACGGGCTGGCGATCCATGACGAGTTCGGCATTGCCGGGTTCGGCGTCCACTTCTTCACTGTCGGCGTAGGCGACTTTCCATTCCTCCTTTTTAAGAGGGATTCCCTTTTCATCGAGGATTTCCAGCTCGGCGATGGCGGCGTAGTCCTGTCCATTCATGGAGCTGAGGGCTTCGATGGCGAAGTAACGGCCTTCGACGGGGTTGTCGAACTTGATGTCCTGCCAGGTTTCACCGGGCTGGAAGGCTCCTTCGCGGACGAGGGCGGCCTTGTCGGGGGTGACTGTTTGGCCGGGTTTACGGTTGAGTTTGAAGAGGTTTTTCTCCTTGTTCGTTTTCCAGATTTGTTCCGAGCCACCCTTGACGGTGCCCTTGCCGCCTTCGAGGTCGAGGACGATGATTTCATTATCTCCCTGTTTGAGGAAGGGAGCGGGGCAGTACAGGGTTTGTTGGGGACCGACGAACCAGTAGCGACCCAGGTTGTGACCGTTGATCCAGACAACGCCCTTCGTCCAGCCGTCCTGCATGTCGATGAAGGTGTCGGCGGTGCGATCCAGCTTGAAGGTGCTCTTGTGGAAGACGGGCTGGTCGCCGGGGGGCGTCGATGTGGAGAAGGGCAGGGCAGCCACTTCCTTGTCGGCGCAGGGCAGGGAGAAGTTTTCGAAACCGGTGACGGGTTTGCCAGCGAGGGTGACGCCTTCCGTAATGCCTTTATTCTCCGTGGTGATGGCTCCGCCGTAGTTGACGCGCCCCATGTTCTCCACGAGGATGTCGAGCGTGTGCTCTCCGGCGGGGATCTCCAGTTTGACGGTGTTGGTGCCGTGCCTGCGGTCGGCGGTGCCGATGCGTTTGCCATCCAGCAAGACGATGGCGCGGTCCATCAGGCGGGTCATGGTGAGCGGCGCGTTTTCAAGAGGCCCAGTGACTTTGGTGCGGTAGAGGACGAATCCGTAGGCTTGGTCGAGGTCTTCCATGACTATGGGCTTCTCGCTTTTCACGGGCGTGGGCAACGAGTTGAACATGCCGGCGGATTGGGAGAACGAGATGGGAGCGACGTCGATGAATTCCGGATCGGGCGGCGGTTGCGGCAGGGCATGTCCGAGGTGGTCCTCTACGGTTTTGCGGAAGGCCTGGAAGCGGGCGTTGAGCTTGCCGGATTCGCTGATAGGGGCGGAGTAGTCGTAGGAGGTGATGTCCGGCGTCATGTTGTTGTTGCCACCGTTGGCGCCTGGCATGAAGCCGAATGAGGTGCCGCCGTGTACCATGTAGAAGTTGACGGAGATGCCATTTTCCAGCATCCACTTGAACTCGTTGTTGTACGAATCGGTGTTGCGCGGGTTGTGGACTGCTCCCCAGTGGTCGAACCATCCGCACCAGAACTCGCCGTTCATGCGTGGGCCGGTTGGCTTGTGCTTGCGGAAGAGTTCAAAAGCGTTTTTGGCTCCACCGCCGAAGGTGAGGGCGGCAGGAAGCTCCGGCAGGGTGCCATTTTTCAGGCATCCGTCGGTGGGTTGGTCGGCCGTGTAGAACTGCACATCGGTGAAACCACCTTCCTTCATGGCATTGAGGTGGGCGCGGAGGTATTCCTTGTCCCCGGCGTAGGCTCCGTATTCATTTTCAACCTGAGCCATGATGATGGGGCCGCCTTTGGAGGCCTGAAGGGGGGCGAGTTCGGCTGCTACCTTCTTCAGGTAGTTGAGGGTTGGCACCATGTAGCCGGGATCATTGGAACGCACCTTGATTTTGCGTCCCTTGAGGAGCCACGAGGGGAAGCCGCCGAATTCCCATTCCGCGCAGACGTAGGGACCGGGACGAATGATGACCCAGAGACCTTCTTGCTGGGCGATGCGACAGTATTCCGCAATGTCCAGATTGCCGGAAAAATCCCACTCGCCGGGGCGGGGTTCGTGCATGTTCCAGAAGATGTAGGTGCAAAGGGTGTTGCAGCCCATGGCCTTCATGCGTTTCATACGGTCTCGCCAGTATTCTCTGGGGACGCGCTGGTAGTGCATTTCCCCAGAAATGATCTGGATGGGCTTGCCGTCGATCAGGAAATCTTGATCGTTAACACCTACGGTATGCGGGGTGGCGGTGGGTAGAGGTGCTTCAGACGCATGACCCATACCGGCCATTCCTGCCAACAGGAACGAGGTGGTCAGGCAGACCGGGAGGAATGATTTTTTCATGTGGATAGGAGCGGGTAATGGTTTCCGATTTGATCTTATTCCGCTTGGGCTGGAACGACATTCAATCTGGTGGTGATGGCGGGCATGTCCTTGGCGGTACCTGTGACGGTGACGGCTCCCGAGCCGTGTCTCTTGCCTCTGATGATGACCTGTGCCATGCCGTTGTAGGCATTGATTTTGTTGCCCTGGAAGGGGGTGAAATCCGTGGCGTCGCCGTTGCAAACGCCGATGATTTCTGCCGGGCCGGTAACGGTGAATTCAAGAGGAGTCTGTGCCGTCGGTACGGTGCGACCCTGTGCATCTTTCATCGTTATGGTGAGGTAGGACAGGTCCTGACCGTCACCTGCGATTTCTGATCGGTCGGCGTCCACGGTGAAGGTTGTGGCCGGGCCTGTGGTCTGCACGACGTCCGTCGCCCAGGGTTTGCTGTCTTTGGTGACGACGACCTTGAGTTCGCCGGGTTCGTACTTCACATCATGCCAGACGAGGCGGTAGGCATTGTCGTCATCCGTTCCCTTGTTGCGTACTCCCTGGCTCTTGCCGTTGAGGAAGAGTTCGGCGGAGTCGCCGCTGGTGTACACGTGGACGGGGGTTACTTCTCCGAGGCGATCCGGCCAGTTCCAATGCGGCAGAATATGAGCCATCTTCAGCTCAGGCATCCAACGTGCCTGGTAGAGGTAGAAACGGTCTTTCTTGAATCCGCACAGGTCAACGATACCGAAGTAGGAGCTGCGGGAAGGAGCGTATTTGCCCAGTTTCTCGAACATGGCCAGAGCCTTCTGCTTTTCCTTCTCATCGGAGAAGTTCAAGGCATTGGTGGCATCGTGGTTATAGGGAGTCGGTTCGCCGAGGTAGTCGAATCCGGTCCAGACGAATTCCCCGGCAATGCGCTTGTTGGCATCCAGACCGCGGAATTCAACATCCGGCTTGTAGGCCCATGCCGGGGCGTATAAATCGTAGGAGCTGACCTGGAAGTTGAAGAAGCCTCCGTCCTTCTTCCAGCTGACAGGGAAGAAGTATTCTCCGCGCGAGCTCACGCAGGAGGATGTCTCGCTGCCGAAAGCGGGCAGGTTGGGCTTGATCTTCTTGTATTCCTGGTATTGCCATGCCTTGTAGTTGGCACCGAAGACATCCACCGTATCGGCGAATCCGTTCTTGATGCCATTGCCACCGCTGCAGCCGATGCCGACCATGCGGGACGGATCTTCACGGTGGAACAGTTCGGTCAGGCGCTTGGAGATGTAATGCTTGGAGGGATCACCTTGTTCGTGAACTTCATTGCCGCCGCTCCAGAGGATGACGCAGGGGTGGTTGCGGTCGCGCCGGACGAAGTTGACGAGGTCGCGTTCGTGCCAATCGTTGAAGTAGAGATGGTAATCATTCTCATTTTTGGCACTTTCCCACATGTCGAATAATTCGTCCATGACGAGGATGCCCATGCGATCGCAGGCTTCGAGCAGTTCGGGCGCGGGTGGGTTATGAGTGGTGCGGATGGCATTGGTGCCCATCTCCTTGAGGATTTCTATCTGGCGTTCGTAACCGCGCTTGTGGACGGCACCGCCGAGGGGGCCGAGGTCATGGTGCTGGCAGACGCCGTTGAGCGTGACGCGCCTGCCATTGAGGTGGAAGCCGTCGTCCACCGTCCATTCGATGGTGCGGATGCCGAGATTGGTTTTGGTGGAATCAATCGCCTTTCCGTCGAGCATGACGGTGGTTTCGACCGTGTACAGATGGGGGTTGTCGAGATCCCAGAGAACCGGGGATTTGACGTCCAGAGAACTTTGGACGGTTCCGATTTGTCCCGGGGCGATAGCTTTGCCAGTTGTTTCCGTTGTGGCAACGACTTTGTCGCCGTCGAGTATCTTCTGGATGACGGTGGGCTGGGCGGGTTTGTCGCTCTTGTTGGCGACGGCGGTGTCGATTAGCACACTTGCCTTGTCTGCTGTGATTTCCGGCGTGCGGACGTACACGCCCCAATGGTCGAGGTGTACCGGGTTGGCCTCCGTCAGGCGCACATGACGATAGATTCCGGCACCGGGATACCAGCGGGAGGAATGGGGGGGATTGTCGAGGCGGACGGCGATGGTGTTCTTTTCCCCGAATTTCAGGAAGGGAGTAATGTCCACCCGGAAGGAGGCATAGCCGTACTTCCATTCACCCGCCAGTTTGCCATTGACGAAAATTTGCGGGCAGGTCATGGCTCCGTCGAAGTCCAGATAGAAGCGGTTGCCTTGGGCATCAGCCGGAACATCCAGGTTTTTACGATACCACCCGATGCCGGCCCATGGCAGTTTGCCGGTATTGTTGGGGAGGTCCATGCGGAAGGGGCCTTCGATTGCCCAATCGTGTGGGAGATCGAGTGATCTCCACTGAGCATCATCAAAGCCTGGAGTAGCTGGGGAGGGCTGTCGTGATTCGGCAGAGGGCTGAGGAGAAAGCTTTTTGCCGGCACCGTCGAAGAATTCCAGTTCGCGGATGCTGGCCCACATGGTGGGGGTATCGTCGGTGATGACAACCCGGTAGAAGCGGGCTTTCTCCGGCTTCAATTCGCAAGTGGAACTGTCGGCAGAGAGTTTGTTGTTACTTTCATCACAGAGGGTTTGCCAGGTATTCCCGTCGTCGGAACCTTCCACTTTGAATTGGTGAACGCCTGTTTTTTCCCACAGGATTGAGATTTTAGTGACGGAGTTTGCCTCACCCATATCGACGGAGAGAATCTGCCCTGCACCGCTGCGTGTGGCACACCACCGGGTGTCTCGATTGCCGTCCAGTGCCTTAGCCGCGCTGTTTTCTCCCTGGCTGCTGGAAGCCCAGATCGTCAGTCCGGGAACACCGGGTTCGGCTTTCATGGTTCCATCCGGCATTGTACCGAAACGGGCGAATTTCCATCCTTCATCCATTGAGGAAATTTTGGAGCTTTGCAGAGGTGCTGCCAGGGATATACTGGCTCCTGTCAGAAAAAGTATGACTGGAAGAGAATAGGGGGACATGCTTATTATACGCTGGAAAAAAGAGGAAATTTCCTTGCAGATGAAACTTTTTTGTCTGTTCCAGCGTTAATAATGGGATAAAGCTAACTATAAGCTGACACGTTGTAAAATTCATTTATGTTCAAAAAAATATGAAACCTTCTCGTTTTCTTTTTCTCCTGGCTGGTACCGTGATGGTGCCTGGTGCCTTGGCGGAGTACTCTGGCGTGGTTTTTGCGGACCGGAATGCCAATGGTACGCGCGATGCGGGCGAGCAGGCTATGCCCGGAGTGGTCGTATCCGATGGTCTCCATGCTGTCAAAACGGACAATAAAGGCCGCTACACATTGCCGGGACATGAGCGGGAACGCTTCATTTTTGTTACGGTGCCGGACGGTTGCAAGGCATTTCCCTTTTACAGGAAGATCGAGGAAGGGAAGAACCAATACGATTTTGCCCTTCTCCCGAACAAGAAAGGTAAAGCGGGTAAGGATCATAGTTTTATTCAGATTACCGATACGGAAATTTTCAATACTGACAGGCACGAAGACTGGGTGAAGAGTCTTCGTGAGTACGCGGACAAGACGGGAGCTTCATTCGTAATCCATACCGGGGATATTTGTTATGAGAAGGGGCTGAAGGAGCATGTCAATTTAATGAATACCGAAAACTTCCCCTGCCCGGTTTATTATGGCATCGGCAATCACGATCTTGTGGCTGGGAAGTATGGAGAAGAGGTGTTTGAAAGCGTGTATGGGCCGACCTTCTATTCCTTCGATGCTGGCAGCACTCATTACGTTGTCACGCCCATGCTCTCCGGCGACCATCGCCCCGGCTACACAAAGGAAGACGTGTACCGCTGGCTGAAGAATGACCTGGAGTTGGTGCCCAAGGGCAAGCCCGTAATTGTGTTCAACCACGATTTGCTGACAACGGACAACGAGTTCAAATATGGCATTGGCAAAAATGAGGAAGTCGATCTTAATGCCCACAACCTGAAGGCCTGGCTCTACGGACACTGGCATATCAATTACATGCGATTCCAGGGGGAAGTTTTCACCATGGGGACAGGAACAGTGGATAAGGGGGGCATTGACCATTCGACGGCTGCCTTCCGTGAGGTTCGCGTCGATGAAGAGGGATACCCGGCATCTAATCTGAGGTACGTCTATCTGGATAAAAAGCTACATGTCGCTTCCGTGCAGAACGGGGCGTCGCCATTGGCGAAGGATGGTTCCCTGACGGTGTCGGCGAATGCCTATCACGCGGGTTCTCCAACGCAGAAGGTGACGTGTACCCTGACGGTGGATGGAAGGGAACTTCCTCCGGTTGCTCTGGCTCGCAGGACGGATTGGAACTGGACGGCGGAAGTGCCCATGCCTGCCGGTACTGCCGGGAAGAAGGCGTCCCTCAAGGTTCAAGCGGATTTTGGGCATGGCGTGACGGTGGAAGCTTTGGAAGAGTTTGTCTGTACCCCTGCCACAGCCAATTCCGTTAAGACTGGCAAACCTTGGAAGAACCTGTTGGGTAACCCGGAACACATCGGCACGGTTGCGGATGCTCCCCAGCCTCCCTACGAACTGGCATGGGTGTCCAACATTGGAGCCAATGTGTACATGTCTTCTCCCGTCGTGCAGGGTGACAAGGTCTATGTTGCTGCTGTCGATGAGGACTTGAAGGGCAAGAGTGGAGTGTACGCGCTCGATGCCCGGACAGGGGAACTCCTGTGGCGATACCCGACACGCAATTCCATCAAGAACACGATTGCCATCGATGGAGATACCGTGCTGGCGCAGGATGTGGATGGCTACCTCTACGCGATCAATGGCAAGACGGGTATGATCCGTTGGGAGAAGAAGCTTTCCGTCAAGGGGATTCCCGGATTGAGTGAGGGGCTCGTGGCGGATAAGGGCATTGTATATGCGGGTTCCGGCAAGGGGCTGACGGCCTGTTCCGTCAAGGATGGCAAGGTGCTTTGGACGAACTCCGGCTGGGATCAGCGCGATGGAACGACGACGACTATTTCCCTTGGGAATGGCGTGTTGATTTCCGGTTCGCAATGGAATGCATTGTTCGGCAACGATGCCGCGACGGGGAAGATGCTCTGGAAGGCAGATAAGGATGGGCTCCGCAATCGTGGTGCTTCCGCCGCTATTCATGGAGACAAGGCCTATATTACCTCTCAGGATGGGCTGTTCGTGCTGGAAACGGCTACGGGCAAGGTGGAGAAGTATATGAAACTTCCCGTATCCGTGGATGTGACGTCCACGCCGCTGGTAACGGAAAATTCAATCATCTTCGGGACGGCATTCGATGGGCTGATAGCTCTGGATCGCGAAACCATGGCTGAAACATGGCGTTTTGGTGCCAGTGATGCCCTGATGTACACGGCTCCGTACACGCGTCAGGAAGCGGCGACGATTGAGTCTAGCCCGATTCTGGCAGGCGATGTCGTCCTGGTGACGGCCTCGGACGGCGCCCTGACTGCCCTCGGCCACAAGGACGGCAAGGTTCTTTGGCAGATGAAGGCGGGAGCTCCTTTCTTCAACACTCCGGCCATTTCCGGAAATGCCGTTTTCGTTGCAGATTTCTCGGGCAATGTCTATGCTCTGACTCCGGCTGGCAGAAAGTAGATTTTACTCTACCTTCCTGTCTTCTGGTGATTGCGGTGTGCCTGGTGCTTCCGTGATGGAAGTTCCAAGCCCCGTCCACTTGGCGATCATGTGGAAGAAACAGGGAATCAGGAAGATGCCGAGGAAGACGGCGGTGATCATCCCTCCGATGACTCCAATGCCGACAACTTGCCGTGCCGCAGCTCCCGATCCGGTGGCAACGGCCAGAGGGACGCACCCCAGAATGAAGGCGAAGCTTGTCATCAGGATGGGGCGCAGCCGGATGCGAGCGGCGTTCAGCGTGGCATCCAGCAAGGGCTTGCCTCTTCGGATTTCCAGTACGGCGAATTCCACAATGAGGATTGCGTTCTTGGCAGCCAGGGCAATGAGGACGATGAGGCCGATTTGAGAGTACACGTTTAATTCCTGCCCGAAGGCGAGCAGGGCGCCAACTGAGCCGAGAAAGGCTACTGGCACCGTCATGAAGACGGCGACGGGCAACGACCAGCTTTCGTAAAGGGAAGCCAGAATCAGGAAGACTAGGATGGAGGCGATGACGAAGATCACGCCCGGCGTTAACCCTTGAGAGGCCTGCTGTTCCTGGAAGCTCATGCCGGAGTATCCGTATCCCATGCCTTCCGGCATGGTTTCATGGAAGCATTGTTCCAGAGCGGCCATGACTTCCCCCGAAGAATAACCCGGGGAGGGCGAGACGTTGAGCATGGAACTGTTGTACATGTTTTGCCTCATCAGAAAGTCGGGTGCCCAGGTTTTGCCAACGCTGACGATGGAATTGATCGGGACGGCGTCGCCATTGGCTGCCCGTACATTGAAGAGATTGAGCTTGTCGATGGAGTTGCGGTAATCCCCGTCCGCCTGCATGTACACCTGCCATTGCTGGCCGTAGATGTTGAAGTAGTTCACGAAGATGCTGCCCATGTAGGCCTGGATGGTGTTGTACACGTCCGCCACATCTACTCCTTGCAGGGAGGCTTGTTCCGTATCGATGTCGAGCTTGTATTGCTCAATCGATGGCGTCATAAAGTTGTTGATTGAGGCGATGGCGGGATTCTTCCGTGCTGCAGCGATGAAGGCTGCCGTGTTGGTGGTGAGGAATTGTTCTCCCTTTCCCTGCCTGTCTTCCAGCATGAAGGTGACGGCTCCGGATGTGCCAACTCCGGGAATGGGGGGTGGTGGGAAGACAAAGCTGATACCGGCGGCAACGCGCTGTCTGAGCTCTGCCGTAATGCGTTCACACAGGGCATCCGCGCTTTCGTCCGGGGCGCGGCGATCTTTCCAGGGCTTCAGTGAGATAAAGAAAAAGGCGTTGTTCGGGCTTTGGACATAGGTCATCAGGTTGAAGCCGTTGACCGTGGTGACATCCTGAATGCCGGGGATGGTCTTAAGGATTTCCTCGACTTGTGCGGATGCCTTCTCGGTGACGTTCAGCGAGCTGTTTTGAGGAAGCTGGATGCCCGCAAACAGGTAACCCTGGTCTTCGTTGGGGAGGAAACCTCCCGGAATGCGCTGGATGATGGGGACAATCAGAAAGGCCATCCCGCCAAGTAACAGCAGAGACAGAGTGATGCGCTTGACCAGCGTACCGCAAATGGCGATGTAGAGCGTCCGTACCTTGTCGAAACCGGCGTTGAAGATGCGGTACAGCGGCCTCAGAATTTTGTGGCTGTCGGTGGATTCCTTCCGCAGAATCATGGAAGCCAGCGCCGGACTCAACGACAGGGCACAGAAGGCTGAAAGGATGATGGATGCCCCGATGGTGATCGCAAACTGGCCGAACAATTTTCCGGTGACGCCCGGTAGCAGAAGCGTGGGAAGAAAGACGCAGGAGATGACGAGAGCCGTGCTGATGATGGGACCGGAGACTTCTTTCATCGCGTTGGCCGTGGCCTCCTTGGGGGATTCGCCGGAATCGATGTGGTTTTGGACGGCTTCGACGACGACGATGGCATCATCTACCACCAAGCCAATGGCCAGCACCATTCCCATCAGGCAGATTGTGTTGATGGAGAAACCGAAGATGGGGAAGAAGGCGAAGGTGCCGATGATGGCAACAGGGATGGCGAAGACGGGAATAATGGTGCCCCTCCAGCCTTGCAGGAAGATGAAGACGACGAGGATGACGAGCCCCAGGGCGATGACGAGGGTCTGGATGATTTCGTCAATGCCTGCCTGGACTGCTGCCGTGGAGTCCATGGAGACAAGGTAGCTCAGGTCGGGCGGCAGAGGCGTATCCTTCAGCAATTGGCGGATGTCTTCGGCCAGTTGGAGGGCATTGCCGCCGGGAGCTTCATAGATGGCGATGGCCGATGTGGGCGAACCATTGACGCGAGCGCTAAGGTCATAGCTTTCTGCCCCAAGTTCGACGCGGGCAATGTCTCCCAGACGAACAATGGAGTCGCCCGTGCCGCGGATGACGATTTTTTTGAAGTCGTCCACTGTGCTGAGGCGTCCGGGAGCCTTGACGGTGAAGGTGAATTGCTGGTCGGTGGGTGCAGGCTGGGCGCCGACCTTACCTGCCGGATTGACGGTATTCTGAGCCTGGACGGCCTGCTTGGCCTCCGTGACGCTGATATTGAACGCAGATAATTTTTCCGGATTGAGCCAGATGCGCATGGCATATTTGCCGGCGCCAAAGACCTGGACGTCGCCGACTCCCTTGACGCGTTTCAGCGCATCGACGAGGTTGATGTTGGCGTAGTTGGAGATCCACAGGCTGTCATAGCTTTTGTTAGGGGAATAGAAACTGACGACCATTGTGGGCAGGCCGCTCGACTTCCTGAGCGAGACGCCAAGTTCCGCCACTTCTCCGGGGAGTTGGGAGGTAGCTTGCCCGTAGCGCAGGTAGGAAAGTACCTGATCCATGTTCGGATCGGTACCTACATCGAAGACGACAGTCATGCTCATTTGCCCGTTGTTGGTGCTGACAGACGACATGTAGGCCATGTTGTCGATGCCTGACATTTGCTGTTCGAGCGGCGAGGCAATGGATTTGACGACTGTTTCGCAATCTGCTCCGGGGTATGTGGCTGATACCTGTATGACGGGCGGAATGATATCCGGGTACTCCGCGATGGGCAGGCGGAACAGGGAGAAAGCTCCCAGCATGACGACGATAATCGAGATGCAGATGGCAACGATTGGGCGTTTGATGAAGAACTGGGACATAAGGTGGATTCCCTCTCTGTGTTGCCTGAATTACAAGGTGTTTACTTGTTTCTGATAGGGAGTGACGAGCAAGGGTACATCCCCGCCGGAGGCAGAGATCATGGCCTGCTGTACCCCCTCGACGACGACTTGGGTGTCGGTGGTGACGGAACCGGATTCAAGGGGGATAATCACTTGGAGGTTTCCGAAGCTTTGTCCGGTTTTGACAGGGATGATGTGGGGCTTGTTTTCTTGATCGAGGGTCACGATGAAGTTGCGTCCCTGCATGGAGATGACGGACTGGGCGGGTACGGTGAGCGCATCGCGTTCTTCTCCCATGAGGGCACGGACTCTGACAAACATGCCCGGGCGGAGCAGAGCATCGTCATTGCGAAGGTCAGCCTGTACTTGTATTGTGCCTGTGGTGGGGTTGAAAGCGCGGTCGATAGCAACGATGCGCGCTTTGTGGGGATAGGTGTCGCCATTGGGAAGGACGATTTCAAGTTCGCTATTCTGAGTGATTCCTGGTGCTTCTTGATCGCGCTTCTGATCGTATTTCAGCCAGTTGCTTTCGCTGAGGGCGAAGTTGACACGAATCGGGTTGATGGACGAGATCTCGGTCATGGTCTTTCCTTCCGGGCTGACCAGGTCTCCCTGTTGAACGGTGGCGATGCCAGCTATCCCATCGATTGGGGCAGTGATGACCGTATAAGCCAGGTTTTGCCGGGCGAGGCTTAAGGCTGCCTGGGCAGCAACCAGCGAGGCCTTGGCGGCTTCGGCAGCCAGTGCTGTATCTTCCAGTTTTTGTTTGGAAACAATATCTCGTTCCGCCAGTGGTGCGTAGATGCTTTTGTCGTATTCCTGCTGTTGCAGTTGGGCTTTGGCTTTGGCTAGCTGGGCTTCCGCTTGATTGACTTGATCTTGGAAACTTTGTTCGTCAATGTGGAATAGGGTGTCCCCTTTTTTGACAAGAGCCCCGTTTCGGTAGTCCTGGCTCTTTAAATACCCACTGATTTGCGGCAGGATGGTGGCATTGACTGTTCCCGCCAGGCTACCGATCCACTCCTGGGTGATCGGCATGTTCTTTCGCGTCGGCAGGGTGGATTCTACAGCATAGGGCACCCGCTCTTTTGGTTTCTCCGGCTTACAGGACGTCAAAATACCCAAGGAACAGCAGAGGAAACATGTCGAGCTGAACCCGAAACGGATGAAACGTACAACGGAAGACATATGGATGAGACACATCCCCTCCTGTATCCGTTGAAAAACGATATTTATTATGCAAGTGTTGTTGCCAAGATTTCCTTAATAAAGAGAAAATTCAAGTATATCGGGCGTGCTCCGGGATTCGGTGACGGTGAAACGCACTTTTTGAGGGGTGGCTTCATTGGTTTTGATGATGCGTTTGTTGCCGATGACCTTGCCGTCGAAAAGCGTTTCCCATCCTTTACCGGTGTCCCACTCCACTTTGTAGCCGAGGACGCATTCTCCTTTAGCGATGTTTTCGCGAAGGACGATGTAGTGCACAGGTTGTTTGTCCGCGTTGGTGAGGAGCAGTTCCTTGCCTGTTCCCTGGATGGTGGAGACGGGATGGGCGAAGTCCTGGCGGATGCGGTCTCCAAATTCCTTGAGGCGTTTCACATCGGCATCTGGAACGAGTCCGCGGTCATCGACGACGATGCCTACGAGCATGTTGGTGTTGCGGCCAACACTGCAAACGTACTTGTGCATCATGTCATCGACACTGAAGAGTGTGTCGTCCTGTCCCTTTGTCCAAAACCACCCGCCCTGGAAGGATGAATTGCGGCGCAATGTCAGGTCTGCTTCCCCCGGGCACCAGATGGAGCCTGTGGCGGAGCCTCCCATACCTTCAATTTGGATTGTCCCGTCGGCCTTGGTGGTGGCATTGGCCGTTCCCCAGCAGGGTTCAGGAGCGAAACCTTCTTCATTGCCGACCCATCGGATGAGGTTCGGGTGGTCTTCCGGGCCTTGGAAGGCAATAGCATCGGGCTGATACTTTTTCAGGAGGGCTGAAACATCGGCCCCTCCTTCCGAAATGGGGAGGACTCCTCCATCGAACCAGACTTCAAAAAGCTTACCGTAGTTGCTCCATAATTCCGTGAGCTGGGTTTCGACAATTTTGTTGTAATCCTGCTGGGTGATTTTCGCGCTGGGCTGAACTTTGCCGGGGTTGTCCACATGGCAATATCCGTTTGCCGCTGTGCTGGCGTAGAGGCCGGGTTTGATGCCCATCTTTTGGCAGGATTTGATGAAGTCGGCGACGATGTCGCCCTTGCCATTTTTCCAAGGGGAGTTTTTGACGCTGTATTCGTGGGCTTTGGTGGGCCAGAGGCTGAAGCCCGAGCAGTGTTTGGCGACGAGAACCGCGTATTTTGCTCCCATGTCCTTGGCAGCTTTCAGCCACTGGTCAGTATCCAGCTGGGTAGGGTTGAAGACGGATGGTGCTGGATGAGTGCCAAATTGCCGCCAATTGTAGCCCGGTACATAGGTGGGCATGTCAAAGTGGATGATTACGCCCAGTTCCTGCTCCGCCCATTCCTTTTGCTGGGGAGTGGGCGTCACAATAGATTGTGCGGAGGGAGTTTCTCCCCATGCACTGGTCAGGCCCAGAAGGCAAACGGAGGCGGCAAGTGGGGTTAGGAGTTTATTCATACAACGGGATACGACATGGAATATGTGTTTCTTACATCTTTTTGCAGAAGGATGGGATGTGCGTTTCAGGGGCAATAAAAAACTGCAACAAGCGAACCTGTTGCAGTTTGAAAGGTTGATACCGTGTCGCAACTCCGGTGTACCGGGGCGGGAGGGTAGCAGGCAATTAGGCTTCGGCCTTCTTAGGGCATTCACCCTTCTTGGTGCATTCGCCTTTCTTATCGCACTTCTTGTCCTTCTTGCATTCCTTCTTGCAGTCTTTGCTGGCCTTGGGGCAGTTCTGGTCGCACTTGGCGGCAGGAGCGTCAGCAGCGAAGCCATTAAGTCCAAGAGCACAGGCGCAAACGGCGATAGCGATGATTTTTTTCATATTCGTTTTGATGATTTGATGGTGATTAGGGAATACCTACCTATCAGTAGGCATGAGTTTAGACAAGAAAATGGTGCTATCCGTTGAATTTTTTTTGAATGAGGCCTCAGTATGTTGTTTCGAACCAGTTTATTGTTCAGCAATGCTGTCGGCATCGAATTCGACGATGCGGACAATGATGGCCTCTGCGGTATCGGCATCATGGGTACGGATGGCCTCCAGGAGGTCGGCGTGCAATTGCATGGCTCCTGCATCGTATTGCTTTTCTGCCAGGAGGTGCTCCAGATTGTCCTGAAGGTAACAGACAATGACTCGATACAGCTCTGCGAGGACGGGGTTGTGGGTGGCGGCGGCGACGGTGGCGTGGAAGCGCATGTCGTCTTCGATGCCTTTTCCTGAGCGTGCCTGGCAGATACTCCAGTCCTGTTCCAGTTGGTGGAGGTCTTCTTCCGTGCGGTTGGCGGCGGCGAGACGAGCAATTTCTTTTTCGAGAGCCCTGCGCGCTTCGAGGATTTGGTGGAGTTCCGCTTCTCGCAATTTGTTGTTCATGGCGACGGCGAAGCGGTCATTGGCGATGACGTAGGTGCCGTCTCCTGGACGTGCTTCCAGGATACCCGCATGGATCAGAGATTGCAGGGCTTCACGGATCGTGTTGTGGCTGACGGAGAATGATTTGGCAAGTTCCGGCTCGGCGGGGATGCGATCTCCAACGGTCCAGCGTCCTTCCCGGATCAGGCCTTCCATGGCATTGAGAACTTGCCGGGAGAGGGAGATGCGAACGGGTTTTTTCAGTTCCATATGTGAGGGAGTGGGGGGCTGGGGTGGAAATAAAATTGTAGGGTTTATTCGATGACAGTCCAGAAACGGCCTTGATCCGTCTTGATGAGACGGATATTGAGATCAAATGCCATGCGAAGGTTTGCCTCGGTCAGGACTTCCTCACGGGAGCCTTCTGCACAGATAGTTCCAGCCTTGAGGATCATGCCGCGATCGAAAGCAGGCAGGATGTCTTCGATGCGCTGGGTGATGAAGACGATGGTGAGTTCGGGACGGGTTTCGGCGAGTTCCTGGATGGTTTTGAGAAGGAATTCGCGCCCGGCGATGTCGAGATAAACGCTAGGTTCGTCGAGGATGACGAGTTCCGGGTTGGTCATGAGAGCCCTGGCAATGAGGACTTTGACCTGTTCTCCGGAGGACATGATGTGGACGGCGCGGTCGAGGAGGTGCTCCGCTTTGAGCGACTGCATGATTGTGCGAGCATGGGCTTCTTCGTCTGGAGTCGTTTTGCGGAAGATGCCAATGGTACCGTCCAGACCGGAGAGGACCATCTCCAGACCAGTCCATTCGCGGTCGGCAAGCCACTGGTGCATGAAGGGGCTGACCCAGGCAATGGATTTGCGGAGTTCAGACAGGTTGATGGTGCCAAATGTTTTACCGAGCACCTGGACTTTGGCTCCGTAGAGCGGCCAGGCATAGCCCATGAGCATTTTGACGAGCGTCGTCTTACCTGCTCCATTGGCTCCGAGGATGAAGCAGCGTTCGCCACGCTTTACCTGCCAGTTCATGTTGTGCAGGATTTCACACCCCCCCAGAAAGACGCGTGCGTTTTCTACATGGATAACTGTGTCGGCGGATTCCCGATCCATATCATTGACAATCATGATGAAAGCTGCCGCCGAACCCACAGGGTGCCGACGGCAGCGAAAGTAAGTTCAAAAGCGTGGATTAGCGCTTTTCAAACAGGCTGCGGATCTTCTTGCCGACGACTTCTGCAGGATGCAGGCCGAGTTCTTCGCGCTTGGCCTGGAGGACCTTGGCGCCGCTATTGGCTTCTGCAAGCCAGTCTTCAGCAAACTTGCCGCTTTCGATGCGCTTGAGGGATTCCTTCATGCGTTCCTTGACGTCGGGCGTCAGGATTTGCGGGCCATTGTAGTATTCGCCCCATTCAGCGGTGTTGGAGATGACGGAGTTCATCTTCTGGATGCCGCCTTCGTAGATGAGGTCCACGATGAGCTTGGCTTCGTGAATGCATTCGAAGTAAGCCATTTCTGCCGGGTAACCAGCTTCAATGAGGGTTTCGAAGCCGTACTTCATCAGGTCAACCATGCCGCCGCAAAGGACATTCTGTTCACCGAAAAGGTCTTCGTAGGTTTCCTGTTCGAAGGTGCATTCAAGCACACCACCGCGCGTCAGGCCTTCTGCCTTGGCCATGGCGAGAGCCATGTCTTTGGCTTTGCCTGTGGCGTCCTGGAATACGGAAATCAAACCGGGGCAGCCAAAACCTTGTTCGAATACCTTGCGGACTTCCGTACCAGGACCCTTGGGAGCCACCATGATGACGTCCACATCAGTCGGGGGAACGATCGTTTTGAACACGTAGGCAAAACCGTGGGAGCAGGCAAGAGCCTTGCCGGCGACCAGGTTCGGCTTGACTTCGTTTTCGAATACAGGGCCGTGCATTTCGTCCGGAAGAAGGATGTGAATGATGTCGGCTTCCTTGACTGCGTCGGCGACGCTCATGACTTTGAAGCCGTCCTGAGTGGCTGCGTCAAAGGACTTGCCGGCACGAACGCCAATAATGACGTTGACGCCGGAGTCGCGCATGCAAAGTGCCTGGGCGCGTCCCTGGGCGCCGTATCCGAGTACTGCGATCGTCTTGCCGTTCAACACACTGAGGTCAGCGGCATTGTCGTGAATGATATCCATGTTTTGCTCCTTGTTAATAGGGGGAAAGTTCCAAACATCCTATGTTTGGTGGATTCAATCTAGCCCCGCTCTTACAAAAAGCAAGGGGGAAAAGCGTTGGGGACAGAAATTTGGCTCTGTGTCAGATACGCTGGTAAAAGCCCTGCCGTAGTTTGAGGGAGAGGTAAGGAATATTGAAGAGGCCGCAAGTTTTGGCCTGAATCCTTGAAATAGAAACATTAGCCGCCTCAATCTTGCCGTTGCTAATCCTGTACTTGAAGAAATTGATCACCTCATTGAAGTTCGCAAGCAATCCTTTCGCAAATCGTTTCAAAGGATCAACACTGCTCTCGTCCAAATCAGATGTCTTATGCTTTGGCTTCGTATCTCGTGACTACTCGCGCCAGGTTGCTTTCAATCAATAACTCAAATGCCATTGAATGATGGCCAATTTTCAGACGATGAAAATGTAGGGAATGGATTGATGAAGAACTATCAATTCGCGTAAAAAATCAGCGTGGTTCGAACGGGTACAAAGGTCCGTTGAGAAGGTGTATCAATGCTGCTTCATGCTCTCGCTAAGAATGTTGTGAGAGACTCCGTTAGTGCGGAGAGACCAAAGTGGGGCAACGGGCCTTTATTCGGCAACTTCAGCTGCTTTGGCGGCAGCATCGCTTTCAGCTTTGATTTGGTCGAGCTCTTCCTGAGCCTGTTGTACGTGCTGTTTGATGGTTTCCTTGGGGGAGTGGATTCCCAGCATGACCATGGGGAGAAGTTCTCCGGTGTTGGAGTAGTATTTGACGGTGACCCCGGTGCCGATGCCAAGGACGAACATGATGAGCGCATAGAGAACCATAGCCGGGTAGTTGCTCTTGGCTACGGGTGGCGCATAGCGGCGTGGCGCGGGTTGGGCGCGGGTGACGTCGTCGTTCGTCGAGGCTCCGTAGTGGAGCTGGCCGTATTCGGGATGAGAGGGGTTGGCGGGGGGTAGGACGATGCCCTGAATGGTTTCCGCCTGAGGGGAGGACGATATGAGCGTTTCCCGCTCGGGTGTCACGGTGTCGGATGTGTCGTCATCGTCAAAATTCAATCCGGAGAGCCCAGAAAGTCCGGAGAGGGTAGAAAGATCCACAAAATCGTCGTTGTCCGATGAGGTGGCGGGAGTTTCTGTACCCGTGGGGGCTGGTGTTGATTCTGATGCCGGGTTTTCTGCATGGAGGGTGGCTTTTTCTTCGTCGGTGGCGGTCAGGGTGAGGGTGGCTTCACCAAGGATGACTTCGCTACCGGGGGCAAGAATGGCGTGCAGAACTCGTTCTTCTTTGAAGAAGATGCCGTTGGTGGAACACATATCCCTGAGTTCATAGCCTCCCGGGACGCGCGAGATCGAGCAGTGCAGGGAAGAAACGGAACCGATGGGGATACAGATGTCAGCCGATTCCGAACGCCCGATGGAGGCGGAATAGTCCTGATCCAGAGGCAGAAGAACGGATGGGATGGTTAATCCGGGAACGGTGAATTCTAATTTCGGCATAGCGTAAACTGGAATCAATGATGGCGCAGATATTTGTAAAATCAATCTTAAAGAGTTGGTTAGGACACACAGTTTGCGGTGTGGAACTTGCTATTTGTTGCGAATTCAGTAGAATATGCGCCATGTTTGTTGATCACATTCGCATCTTTGCCAAAGCGGGTAAGGGAGGAAACGGCTCCGCCAGTTTCTACCGGGGAAAATTTACCCCCAAGGGAGGACCGGACGGAGGAGATGGTGGCGACGGGGGCAGTGTGATCCTCGAGGTTGATCCGCACACGAATGATTTGCGGAAATTTTTCTATGATCCGAAGTTGATAGCAACAGAAGGTGCTGGCGGCAAGGACTTTAAGAAGCACGGCAAAAATGGCAAATCCGTGATCGGTAAGGTTCCTCCCGGTACGCGCATCTACCGTACGAATGCTTCGTCGATGGCTGAGGCGACCTATCTTGACCGTTCGGAGGACGAGGAGTTGGAGATGGAGCTTATTGCCGACCTGACGGAAATCGGGACGAAGTTTACGTTGTGCCAAGGAGGCAAGGGCGGGCGTGGCAACTGGCATTTCCGCTCTCCCACCAACCAGGCTCCCAAGGAGGCCGAGGCAGGAACTCCGGGGGGCGAAGGCGTTTTTTATTTTGAATTGAGGCGCATTGCCGATGCCGGGCTGGTGGGCTTCCCGAATGCGGGCAAGAGCACGCTTCTGGGCGATATTTCATCTGCAAAGCCGAAGGTGGCCAACTACCCCTTCACGACACTTCAGCCCATCGTCGGCGTGGTGGAGTTCGACGACCACCGCCGCTGCATCGTGGCCGACATCCCGGGTTTGATCGAGGGCGCACACCAGAATCGCGGTCTCGGACACGAGTTTCTGCGCCATATTACTCGTTGCAAGGTGCTCCTCTTTGTGATCGACATGGCGGGTAGCGAAGGCCGCGACCCGATTGTTGACCTAGAACAACTCCGTACCGAGATCAAGCTGTATGACGAGGAACTTGCCAAGCAACCCTGGATGATTGTCGCGAACAAGATGGATTTGGAAGGTGCCGAGGAAAACCTGGAACGCTTCCGTCTCCGCTTCCCGAAGCTCGACATTGTCCCTATTTCCGCTCAGGAACAAACGGGTATTGCCGAGCTCAAGACGAAGCTCAACGAGCTTGTTGCCTACCAGTTTGCCCGCTAAGGGCGAAGTATTGATAACACCTGACTGATTGATATGACGATGGACTCCCAAGGAAAGACTTTGCCCCCGCCCTCCGAAGAAACTCTGGCACGCATTGCCGAGATCGGAGATTTGTTTGCCATTGAAGGCGAATTTGTCGATGGCAAGGAGATCCAGAACGGGCATATCAATACGACCTATTGCGCGACCTACCGCAAATCCTGCGGCACGGAGGAGCGGTACATCCTTCAGAAGATCAACAGCATGGTCTTCAAGGATCCCCGCGCTGTGATGCGCAATGTGGAGAAGGTGACCCGCCACATCAACTGGAAGGTTCTGCGCCGGCGCAAGGATTCTGCTGGGCAAACGCTCAACCTGTACCCTGCCCGTGGGGGACGCAACTACATCGAGTTGCCCGATGATGGAATCTGGCGTTGCTACAACTTCATTGAAGGCACCCATACCTACGACATTGTGGAGAATACGCGTCAGGCCTATCAGGCCGGGTTTGCGTTCGGTTCCTTTCAGGACTTGATTAGCGACATGAATCCGTCGGACCTCGTGGAGACGATTCCCGGCTTCCACGATACCCGCAAACGCTATGACCGCCTGATGGAAGTCGCGAAACTCGATCCTCTGGGGCGTTTGGCGTCCTGCTTGGAGGAGTTGGAGTTCGTCCGCCAGCGCGAAAAGGATGTCGATGTCCTGCTCAATTTGCAAAAGGAAGGCAGCCTGCCCGTCCGCATCACGCACAACGACACCAAGATTAACAACGTCATGCTGGACGAGGAAACCGACCAGGCCGTGTGCGTGATCGACCTCGACACGGTGATGCCCGGGCTGGTGCTCTATGATGTGGGCGACATGGTGCGCACGGTGACGACGCCTGCTGCCGAGGATGAAGAGGATCTCTCCAAGGTGCGCTTCCGCATCTCGATGTTCCAATCCATCATCGAAGGGTATTTGGATGCCGCCAGTGGGTTTTTGACGGAGAAGGAGATTGAGTGCCTGGCTTTTTCCGGCAAGTTGATTACGATGGAAATCGGCATACGCTTCCTGACGGACTACCTCGAAGGCGATGTGTATTTCAAAACGTCCAAGCCTAATCACAACCTGATTCGCTGCCGCACCCAGTTGAAGCTGGTTGCCTGCCTGGAGGAACAGATGGAGGATATGGAGAAGTTTGTCCAGAAGCGGGCGAAGGCAATCAAGTAAAGCCGTCTGGGCTTTTTCCCCGAACCGGAACTATGCAGGGAAGTACGGAACAGACACCACTGCCGGGGAAGAGTACTTCCCCATCCCGCTGGAAGTGCGTGCTTTTGGTTCTATGGCGAAGCCGCTGGCTGAGATGGGGGGGTGGTGTCCCCATGGCCTTGGTATTGTTTCTGATGCTCGTGTCGGAGGGTTATGTATTTGTCCATTCGCACGACCGCATGGTGGATTCTCCGTTGGAGCTTCCGCGCAATTCCGTGGGTTTGGTGCTCGGTTGCTCGCCGATGATTGGCAAACACGTGAACACTTCCTTTGCCAACAGAATCAAAATGGCTGCCGAACTGTGGAAGTCTGGCAAGGTGAATGCCCTGATTGTCTCCGGAGACAACAGGTCTCGCTACTACAATGAGCCGAGGGAGATGAAGAAGGCACTCGTCGAACAGGGCGTCCCGGAGGATAAAATTGTGTGCGACTATGCCGGGTTGCGCACGCTTGATTCAATCTTGCGCGCTCGCGATGTGTTCCACGCGGAGCGTATCGTGATCGTCTCTCAACCCTACCACAACGCCCGAGCTCTGGCGATTGCCGCCCACCATGGCATAGATGCCTGGGCCTGCAATGCGCCGGACACCAGCACGCGCAAAACGCAATTGCGCATGTGGCTGCGCGAACGCGCTGCCCGCCCATGGATGTTCCTGGATCTATGGCTCCTGAACACGGAACCGCGCTTTCCTTCCTAGGAGCCTCCCGACTGAATATTTTTCAGGTTCGGAGACGGAAACAATTGCCAAATCCTCGTGAATGGGAATAGAATTACACCATGAGATTCATCAATTTTTTGTGCTCTGCTGCCTGGATGGCGGTGGGAACTTTGCTGCTTGCTTCCTGTGGGACGGATTTGTACATGGAGCAGGCGGAGCCCGCCAAGATCAACCTGGGACGTGGATCGCGTGTGTGTGTGACGTCAAACTACACCAGGTATTCCCCGGAGTTGGTGAATGAGGTGGAACGCCGCTTGCTCAATAGCGGGTATTATACTATTTCCAACGCTCCGGCCTTTGCCAACGCCGTGATGTATCTCAACCTCGATGTGTACCGGGATCGCAACTATGATACGCACGATCATGATAAGAAGTACGACAAGAAGCACGATAAGGATCACAAAAACTACGATTCGGACAGATACAATGTCCGCCTGGATCTCCGTGCCGTCTGGCAGGATGGCAGCGTCATCGGGCTGGGCTCGTACTCCGACTTTTTCTATGGACGGGACAACTTCCCTGCCAATTCACTGGCTCGCAACATTGCTGCCGATGTAGTTCCTCACATGGGCTCATACTCCGTCAATATCGATACTTCCAGCGAAAAACCCGTGCTGGAGCAGGCTGCCCAGGCATGCAAGGCGGGCAACTGGAACCAGGGTGAGTCACTCGCCCGCCAGTATGTGGACCAGACGGGCGACCCGGAGGGCTACTTCCTGCTCGGAGTGATTGCCCGTAAATCAGGCAATGAGAACAAGGCTGTCAATTACTTCCAAAAGGCCGCTTCCATGTCCCCCGGTACAGGCAAATACGTTCGTGAAATGGAACGCGGTGGCGAACTGCGTGCCCGCCAGCAGCTGATGGACGCCCAAACCAGAGGCTGATACCTCCTTGCCCAGGGATGCGTCCGCTGGGACGAGTCTTAGAATTCGTCGGAGTGTTGGGTGAAGAAGTCGTAGAAAAGGCGGACGTTTTTGAGTGAGGTCCATTTTTTGGCGGCGAAGGGAAGTTCATCCATATCGTACACCTTGGCTCCTTTGATGGAGAGGAGGAAGGGGGAGTGGGTGGAGATGATGAACTGGCAGTTGTAGAACCTGTAGGAATCCTCCAGAAACTGGGCGAGTTTCAGTTGGTTTTCTGCGGAAAGGCTGTTTTCCGGTTCGTCGAGCAGGTAGAGGGAATCCTGAGTGATTTTGTGTGAAAAGTATCGGAGGGTGTTTTCGCCATTCGATTGTTCCAATATATTGTCGTCCAGCTTGCGACTGATGAATTGCGACTTGCTGACCCGCTTGCACAGATTGTGATTCTTCAATTCATCGTAATCATCCAGGGAATTCATGCGGAAGTTTTTCTTCTTGGTTTCTGAATACTGGGAGAAGAGTTCCCGGCGTCTGGTGTCGATTTCTTCGTTGACTTTCCGGGTGTTGAGAATGTGGTCGAAGACATCGTCGCTCGTGATGATACAGCTGTCGGTGGAGGGTCTTTTGGCCCATTTGAAGTCGCACAAGCGCAGGTAGTTGTGGAGAAAGCTCGTTCTGTTGAAGGCGGTTCCACGCTTCAATTCCAGTTTTTCGGCGATGATATTCAGGATGGTTGTTTTGCCGCATCCATTGCCACCGTACAGAATCGTGAAGGGTTCGAATTTGATTTTGCCAATACCCTTGGTACTCAGTACCCTGAATGGATAGAAGGTATTGAAGCAAGTCATGTTGATGGAACCCAAAAACATCTCTTCTTCTTCCGGATCCGGAAATGAAAATGCTGGCAGATAAAGCATATTTTACATGAATCTATGCTGGGGGTCAGGTGGAGTCAAGGGGACAGTTGTCGGACGTTGATATACAATTTATTCATCATGAAATATTTTCTGAAAAGTTGAATCACCTGTTTGCGTAGTAGGGAGAAGGGGGGAATTCTGCATCGTGTTTCGCCCGTCCATCCATTGGCATTTCCCGGCACGGCTGGATTCACATGAACACAAGGAATAAGACTATGATGAAAAGACTGATGATCAAATTATTACTCGTCCCGCTGGGCATCCTGTTGGTCTCGGCGAGAGTCGCCGGGGCAGAGCCGAATCAGGAGGTAACGAAAGTCTATGTCGTCTTCAAAACCCATCTGGACGTTGGATTTACGGATTTGAGCTCGGTGGTCACCCAGCGATATATTTCGGAGTTTATCCCGAAGGCTCTCGATTTGTCGGAAAAATTGAATGCGGAAAAATCTACGGAGAAGTATGTCTGGACGACGGGGGCGTGGCTGATCTGGAAGTACCTTCACACGGCGTCGCCCGAGAATGTGAAGCGGCTGGAGGAGGCAATTCGCCGTGGCGACATCGTCTGGAATGCCGTGCCGTACACGGTGGAGTCCGAGACGATGAACAAGGATTTGTTTGAAACCGGCCTGCTCCTGTCCCGGAAGCTCGACGAACAATTCGGCAAGAAAACGATTGCCGCCAAGATGACGGACGTACCGGGGCACACGCGCAGCATCGTGTCGCCCATGAGCCGTGCAGGCATACGCTTCTTGCATATCGGGGTGAATCCGGCTTCGCCCATCCCCTCTGTCCCTGAGTTCTGCCGCTGGCGTGATACGGACGGCAGCGAGTTGATTCTGGTTTATCAGAAGGATTACGGGTCGGAGAACCTGCTACCGGGAGGCAAAGTCGCGATCTCCATCAATTTCACCGGAGACAACCACGGCCCGCATCCCTACGAGAGGGTGAAAGCCATTTACGCCGATTTGCACAAGCGTTATCCCAATGCCCGACTGATTGCCGCGTCGTTCAACGAAATTGCCGAGGAGTGCCTAGCGATTCAAGACCAGCTCCCGGTGGTGACGTCCGAAATCGGCGATACCTGGATTTATGGTTACGGCAGTGCCCCGCAACGCATGGCACGGTTCCGTGCTTTGTCCGAGCTGTATTCCCAATGGTTGTGCGAAGGGAAGCTCAAGAAGGACAGCGATGAGGCGCTCAACTTTGCTCTGGAATTGGGCTTGATCGCCGAACATACCCAGGGCATGGACGTGAAGTCTCATCTTCGGAACTGGGACAAGTACGACATGGATGCTTTCCTTCCGGCGCGTTCCACAGCACCGTTCCAGAAGATTGAGCAATCGTGGAAGGAACTGGATCAATACGTCGATTCCGCGATTGAGTATCTGCCCGCCCCACTGCAAAAGGAAGCCCGTGACAGAATGAAGGAAATCGACAAACCGAGTATCCCCGAATGGACGGATGGTGCCCGAACGCTGGAACAGCCTGTGCCCTGGCAGCCGTCGCTGTTGGCGGGGGGCATCCTGAAGCTGGGTGGCTTGAGCTACAGGATGTACGATGGCAAGGACTATAAGAACTATCTCGATCACTATTTGCGCGCTCCATATGGCTGGGCTTTTGACGACATTGGCAAGACGGGGCTGGATCAATCAGGTGCCGTCAGTGCAAGCCTGCTCGCCAGAGTGACCAGGCAGGAGACACGAACGACGCCCGAAGGAACCCGGACGATCAGCGAATTGGAGTTCCCGGCGGACAAGGGAATTGATCCCCGCGTGTTGCCCGAAAAAATGTATGTGGATGTTCTGGAGTATGCTGGCGGGAAGAAGGCCGGGATTGCACTGACGCTCCAGAACAAGCCGGCGGTGCGCCTGCCGGAGTCCTATTGGCTGTCGTTCCAGGCGGACGACATTGTATCAATCATCGCGGAGAAGATCGGGGAACGCGTCGATATCCTGGACGTGGTCGAACAAGGGAACCGCCAGATGCACGGCATCGACCGCTACGTCGATGTGATTACCTCGAAGGGCACGCTCCGCATCACGAGCGATACCGCCTTCCTCATCAATCTGGGGGAAGCACGGGGAATCAATTATGGCCTCAACTACCCGGACAAACGGGGAGGAATCCATTTCAACCTCAGCAACAATCTCTGGGGGACGAATTTCAGCATGTGGAACGAAGGCTCCCTGACCTACAAATTCTCCGTGGAATGGCTCGATGGAGAGAAACTGTGAGGAATAAGGGAGGCTGAGGAGGGCAGGGGAAGGGCTGGTACGGCATCATCTGGAAGCATTCTCTGCGTGAAGGTGAGTGTGTGGGGGGAGTCCCTGTCTCTTCATGCCAATGCTCGGGAGACAAAACACCCGCGAGGTGTCCGCAATGAACACGCCGTGGGTGTTGCTTCTCCCGGTGGGAGGGAAGATGTGTAAAATCAGGCGTAGAGCGAAGCTCTCAAGTGCTTCGTGCTTCGCGTTTAGTTCTTTTTGCTGGGCTTGAGAAACCAGCTCGTCAGAAGCTTCCGCACGGGGATGTCGTACCATCTCAGGCAGATGTAGGCGAGGATGATGCTGCCGACGACGAGAGCGGCGGCTCCCGGGAGGGATTGTTCGAAGGTGAGATCGCCATTCTTCACCCATGCGTAGTACAGGTAAATGAAGGGGTAGTGCACCATGTACAGGGGGTAGGAAATATTGCCGAGGAAGTTGCAGAGCTTCGTCGTGAACGTGTTGACGGTTTTGCCAGAGGCGCCGAGGTAAACCAGGATCGGGAAGGCGACGGCGAAACAAGCGGTATCATACAAGCCATTCAGCCACAAGTTCTCGGCTCCGCCGACGCGGGGCACGGACAGCAGAGCGACGAGAATAACGCTGCAGATCCAGAACGCCCCCTTGATTTGCAATGGCTTGAAAATACGGATCAATAACAGACCTGCCGAGAAGGAGAACATCACGCGCAGGAAACCCGCCGTGAACTCCGTCCCCGTCATCGTGAAACCGGCACAGATATCGCCATAGGGCCCGAAGATGGAAAACGAAGCAAGCCCGCATCCGGCGACAGCGACGAGTCCGGCGAGCGCCTTCGTGGGAAGCCTGCGGATGAACAAGGCATAGAGGATGTTGCCGATATACTCGAAGAAGAGTGACCAGCTCGGGCCATTGAGGGGATACATTTCGCCAAGTCCGCGCACCTCGCCACCGGGCGTAGCCGGGATCAACAAGCTGTTCAGGAAGGTTCCGACGAGTAACGCAGACACAGTAACCTTCGAGACATCCCACACGGAACAACCTTGGAAATAAAACATGATCCCCCCGATGAGGGCTCCCATCACAACCATCGGATGCAAACGAATCAGACGTCGTTTGAGGAAACCGCCGATACTCATCTTCCCCCAACGGTCATCATAGGCATAGCCCACCACAAAGCCCGACAGGATAAAGAAGAAGTCCACCGCCAGATAGCCGTGGTTGATACGCTGGTCCAGATGACTGGTCGCAAATGCCTCAAAAAGATGGAAACACACCACCGTAATAGCCGCAACCCCGCGCAAACCGTCGAGAATATTGTAATGCTTCTTCGTGTCCGCAAAAGCCGCAGTAGAAGTTTGAGTTTCTAACATAAAAGATTCCAGGTAATAGAGGTATGGGTATTCGAGAGTTCAGGAACGAGCAACAACTAGGGGAAACCAATCGCATCGCCCACAAGCCGAAGAACAATACATAAAATACGGTCCTCTCCCCAATTTCTTTCGAAATTTTCGCGCTCCAGCCTCAATTCGTCCTTCCTCTCTGGGGTTCTAGAGACATTGTGGTATGAGATACACTGACGACCCATGTTCAATATAAATGAATTCAGTGAGAAGATTAACTATACAATTCAAAATACTCGAACCAGAAAGTAAACTTGCTTCAAAACTATCTGCTTTTCCCAGAGTACCATGTTGGGATATGCGATTTCCATTCATGGTAGGTGTGGGATAGCCATTCAGTATTGTATGGAATGTGGGCAATGAGGTCGGTATGGATCTGGTTGTAAAAGCAGTGATGGAAGGCGGTGTAGAATGCGATGCGTTTGAAGAAATTGTCCGTGGGGGTGTGGTCGCAATAGCCGTCGATTTGTCCTGTGGCGAAGCTGATCGAGCGGTCTAGGTCTTGAAATGGCTGTTGGAGCAGCAGGGCACTGAAATCGCGGGCGGCGTCACCTGTTGTCCATGATTTAAGATTGCTGATTGAGAGTGAATCATCATCCTTCAGGAATATGTGCTCCGTGGTGTAGTTGCCGTGCAGAAAAACGGCTGGAGTGTGAGCTTGTTGAGAGATGTTCTCTCGGACGTAATTGAGGGCTTTCCTGAGTCCAATGTCTGAACTTTTGTTGTCCTTGTGTGTCTGGATATACCGTTCGAATTCCTCGCGAATGAGATCGTCGCTGAATCCAGCTTCGAGAGGTAAAACCGGGGAAGAATGAATCGCCTTCAAGATTTGGCCTGCTTGCAGCCCCAGATGGTAGCAGTCCGAGAATGACAGCTTGTTTTGTGCGCCTTCCAAGTCCTTCAATGACATCCCTTGTATCCAGGGTTGCAGAATATAGATGCGCCCTGAAGTGCCGTATGCACCTGTTTCCAGAGGTGAAGGCAAGGGGATACCGCTTTGAACCAGCTCTCGATGGATGCGTATTTCCTCATGCTTCCGGGATATTTTTTCCGTGAATTCCCATTCGATGCTTTGATCAAGAAAGCCAGGGATGATTCTGAGAAGCCATTGTTTTTGCTCGTCGTCAACAGCGTGAATCATAGTTTCCTGGCGGGAAAGACACATCGGGTAATCATTCCTGATCCAGTTTTTTGCCGAAGGTACATATTCGGAATAATGACTGGCATCCATTTTCTCATGGAATTCACCTTGTTGCGTATCTTCCGGAGTATCCCAGAGGGATGTATAATATTCTCCATCTCTGTTTCTGTAATAGCGGATGTACTCCTGAAGCACGGCTTTTTGATCGTCAGAGAGCAGGGCGCATTTATCAATGATCAATTGCTTGTGCTCCTCCATGGATAATGAAGTGGCGTCAAGGTTGCCATGGCGATTATAGGTCAGACTGTAGTAGGGGTTGGCTGAAGTCAGTTGCCCCATGATATCATGGATGACAAAAGCCGGAATCAGAAAACGGAATCCCTTTGCGTCCACATAGGACAAGGCACAGGAACATGTATTCAGATGATTGGCCGTCAGGCTCGACCAGTTTTCCCGCTCTTCGTATTGAGCCAGAAAATGTTGAACATCCATGCTGGCGTAATCATCTTCTGCTTCGGCCTGCATCAATCCAATACCATCTTCCAGTCGAACACCCTCGAATGCTTTCCGAATGCGCTCAATAAGTCCCGTTTCATAATCGTCTAAAACAACAGGCTCGCATGGCCGACACTCCTCAAAGCTCTGGCGAAATTGCGCCAGATACTTCGCTCCTTCATCAGAATTCTGTGACGAATTGTCTCCTTGTTGATACCATGACATTGCACTAAGCAGAGTAACTCAATACCCCTCAAGAAAAAGTAAATTATTGTCTCCCGGCCAGTTTATCAAATCAGACCCTTTTTAGATAGACATGGAGCAGTTCTTCTAATTCCCCGAAACTTGAAAATCAAAGAACATCAAGGGTCTTACTCATCGATGGCCTGACAAGCATCTTCGACTCCTCGGACGAGAGCATAGAAGAGGGCACGCAGTTCCTGTTCGTTGATGCACAAAGGAGGCATGACGACAATGGTGTCCACAATAGGACGGGTCAAAAGACCGTAAGAGCGCATGGCGAGGCACGCCTGGGTACCCATGGCATATTCCTTGGGGTACGGCGAACCATCCGGGCGTGAAATGTCAATCCCCATCACCATGCCGGACTGGCGGAAAGCGCTCAGGTACGCAGATTTTTCGCAGGCATCAACCGCCAATTCATGCATGAGGGCAATCTTGGGAGGGAGGGTTTCCAAAACCTTCTCGTCGCGGAATACATCGAGACTGGCCATGGCCGTGGCACAGCCGAGTTGGTGAGCCGTGAAGGTATGTCCATAGAAAAAAGCTCTTCTCTCTTCGCCAAGGAAGGCATTGTAGATTTCCTCGCGAGTCAGTATAGCGGCCATGGGCGTGTAGCCGGAAGTGAGGCCTTTGGCCGTGCAGAGGAAGTCCGGAATGACGCCTTCCTTGAGACAGGCGAACATGTGACCAGTACGTCCATAGCCCGTCATCACTTCGTCGAGAATCAGGTGGATGCCATTTTCTTCCGTCCATGCACGCAGCTCTCGAAGCATACCTTCCGGCCAGACATTGATGCGGTTCACCCCTTGGACAACGGGTTCGATCACTACGGCAGCAGTACTGGAGACCACAGAAGCAGGCAAATTGCGTAGCTCCTCCATGCAACGGACGTGTGTCACGTCGAAGCCAGCGGCACGGAAACGATCGAAGTACAAGCTGACACCGCCGAGGGCGGCTGCCCCCATCGTGTCGCCGTGGTAGCAATTGTCGAAGGCAATGAATCCCTGCCGAGTTTCCTGCCCGCTTTGGATACGGTACTGGCGTTCCATCTTGATGGCGGATTCCAGAGCCGTCGAGCCGTCATCGGAATAAAACACGCGAGTCAGCGTCCCTTCCGGGAAGAATGAGCAAAGCCGGGCTGCCAACTCCGAGGCCAAAGGGTGGGCGAATCCCAGATACGAAGTCTGGCACACTTTGTCCAACTGTGCCTTCATGGCGGCAATGATAGACGGATGCCCATGCCCGTGGATATTACACCAAATGGAACTGTTGCCATCGATGTAGCGGCGCCCTTCACTGTCCTCCAGCCAGGCCCCCTGGCCGGATACCAGCATCAGAGGCTCAAAATCCGGAGCACACCACTGAGACTGTGCCGTAAATGGGTGCCAGCAGTGTTTCTTATCCAGTTCTATCCAGCGTTGTGTATCCGTATTCACGGGGGAAGATTATGCTCCGCCCCGAAAAGGGAAACAAGTGGAATCAGAAGGGAAATTTTATTCTTCGGGGTCGTGTTCGTCGCGCTCGCGAGTGCTGAAGCGCATCAATTCCGCTTCGAAGTGCAGTGGCACATCGCCCGTGGCACCGTTACGGTTTTTGGCGAGGTACAAGTTGGCGCGCCCGCCAAATTTTTGACGATCCTCTTCATCTTCAGCATAATACGCAGAACGATACAGAAGTCCGATCATGTCGGCGTCCTGTTCAATAGCACCAGATTCACGCAAGTCAGACATCTGGGGAACCCCCTTGCTCTTACCCGTTCTATTTTCCGGGCCACGGTTCAACTGAGCAAGCACGATCACAGGTACTTTCAGTTCCTTGGCCAAGGACTTCAAACCTGCTGAAATTTCAGCAATTTCACGTTCACGACTATTTTGAGCCTGCTTGGAATGAGACCTCATCAGCTGAAGATAGTCAATCCCGATCACATCGAGGCCGTCCATGTCGCGCATAACTCGTCGCGCCTTGGCTCTCAATTCATTAATGGAGATAGCCGCCGTATCGTCGATAACCAGATTGGATTTGCTTACATCCTCGACTACCTGTTTGAAGCGCTTGGCCTGAACCCGGCTAAAACCTTTACCCGACTTCAATTCATAACGCCTCACTTCAGAACGGGCGAACAGCAAACGTTCCACAATCTGCACGGCAGGCATTTCACAGGAGAACATCAATGTTTTCTTATTGAGATTCAATGCCATGTGTTCAACCATATTCAGCAGGAATGAGGTTTTGCCCATAGATGGTCGTGCGGCGACAACAAACATATCACCCGCTTTCAGACCATTGCACATGCCATCCAATACTTCAAAGCCTGTTCCCAATCCGGTAATTTCGCCTTTGCTGGCCAGCATTTCCTCCAAACGATCCACAGCCTCGGCAACGATTTTACCCAGAGATTTATCATCTTCCTTGCCGAGGCGTTCGCGGATTTGGAAAATGGATGATTCGACGGAATCCAGCAGTTTGGGCACTTCCTCATCATGCCAGGAATAAGCCGCTTCAATAGAGGTCGTGGCCGCCGTAATAATGGACCTCAACACGTACTTGTCGCGGAGAATCCCAATGTGGTAATTGAAAAATGCCCCCGTTGTCGTGAAAGAAAAAATTTCGGCTAATCCGGGAATACCACCAACGGATTCCAGTTCATTTTTATCCTGCAATCGTTGAGTGACAGAGATAATGTCGATCGGCTCGTTCTTGGAATAACGTTCGCTGAAGATTTTCCACAAGAGCTGGTGCGCGGGCAGATAGAAGTATTCCTCATTGACCCCCATCGTAATGCAACTGCCGACGTAAGTCGCCGGATCGCTTGCCATCAGTGCCAGGACACTCTTCTCCACGTCGATGGCTTTGGGAACGCTACGAAGTTCCTTATCGGTGAAATTCCGCTCCGGAGGAGCGGTCAGCTTCACACTCTTCGTTGAATCCGAACCCTGTTCTTGTGCTTCACCCATCATGACAACTTCCTTTCTCGCCCCCCTTTCCAGGTGCGGTTCGCATCATAAATAAGATTAGGCGGGAGTACAGCAATTTCCATTGCCTAAGCGTGCCTGTGGCTGATGAATTCAGCCAGTTTGGCGTAGATACGCCTCATCCCGATTTCTTCACTTTTCCGTAATATCTCTACAAGCTGCCATTGTGCAGATTCAGCATCATCGGCAGCACAGAGTTCAGGCAGAATGTCCTGAGACGGAATACACAGGAAACGGAGGTCAAAATGTTCATGGGCTGGCTGGTCCGCCCGTGCCGGGATCACGTGAATATCCAGGTCAAGGAGTGACCATTCACCTTGGGGATCGAGGCCAGTTTCCTCCAGCAATTCACGCCGGGCGGCGGCCTCAATCGTCGCGTCGGAATCTTCCGCATGCCCGCCAGGCTGGAGCCAGCGTTTCAAATGGCGGTGGAACACCATCGCCACACGCCCGCCAACAGAATCCAGCACATAGGCACTGGCCGTAAAATGCCCCGGTACATAGTGACTCCGAGTCCATGCATCCCGCCCCCGTTCCAGAAGGTCGAGCATACGCGTGCGTGCAAGACCTTCTTCAGGGAAGGGGGACGAATACTCCGTCAGGAGTGATGACAAATGCCGGGCATCCATGGAACCTGTTTTCGCAGGATCAATCCTCGCTGAGGAACATTTTTTTCAAGGCTTTCAATTCCTTGAGGACATCCGGCAATTTGCGAATAGCGGCATACTGACGGCTGGCATCTTTGAACGGAACAGCGGGAGTACCCCAGAAGATTCCATTTTCGGCGAGATCGTTCATCACGCCCGTGCGAGCGGCCAAAGTAGCTTTGTTGCCAATCTTCAAGTGTCCGGCAATCCCTACTTGTGCGGCAATCGTGCAGTAGTCTCCGAGAACCGTACTGCCGGCAATACCCGACTGGGACACGATGACACAATGTTTACCGATCTTGACGTTGTGCCCGATCTGGACAAGATTGTCGATTTTGGTGCCTTCGCCGATAACCGTCCGGCCAAACCTGGCGCGATCAATCGTCGTATTGGCGCCAATGTCCACATCGTCGCCCAGTTCCACAATACCCACCTGGTCGATGCCAACGTATCGGCCATCTTCGCCCATCAGGAATCCAAATCCATCGGAACCAATCACGGCACCAGGCTGGATAACGACACGTTTGCCGAGACGGCAACGTTCACGGATGGTTACATTGGAATGCAAACGGCAACTTTCACCCAGGATAGCACCATCTCCGATCACGCAGCCCGGCCCAATGTCAGAACCTTTGCCAATCGTTACATGGGCACCAATCGTGGTATGCGGCCCAATCCTCACCGTTTCGATATCCACCTGGGCAGTAGGATCGATCACGGCAGAGGGGTGAATGCCTGGGAAAAAGCGGTAGGAGCTCGCCTGAAAGTATTTGACGAGCGCGTTGAAGGCCAGTGAGGGGTTTTCCACTTCGATAAGAGCCACCCCTTCCGGATACTTCGGAAGAGACGGAGGTACGAGAACTAACCCGGCCTTCGTCTCTAAAAAATCGTGAAAGTATTTTTCGTTTCCGAGGAACGAAGCCTCCTCATGGCAGGCTTCGTTCAAGGAAGCGACCCCAGTAATCACAAGACCGGGATCGCCTGAAAGGATGGTTCCCCCCGTCAATGACACCAATGATCCAAGATCAAGTTTCATGGTTCACTCAAGAGGGGAAAGTCCATTACTTGGCAGGAGCAGCAGGAGCAGCGGCAGGCACCTGAAGATCAACTGCGGCCTTGCTCGGGTCGAAACCGGCAGGAGCACTGGCGTTGAGTTCCTTCTTCACAGCATCCGTGATATCCATGGAGGGATTGGTGTGCAGGAACACCTTCGTCTGGGACAGCCCCGTGGCGCTCTTGTCAAGAACGAGGTCAAACTTGCCGGCAGTAGCCTTGGCGGAAGTCACCTTGTCGATATCTTCGACGATGGCACGCGTCTTCATGGTCATGGATTCGTTGAGGGAGCGCGTCTTGCGTTCCACAAATTCACGGCGGGATTTTTCGAGAGCAATGCCTTCGTTCTGCTTAAGCTGAAACTGTTCGGCGAGATCCTTTTTAGCTTTATCGCTCAAGGAAGGGTCTTCGGCACGCTTCTTCATATCCTGCAGTTCCTTTTCAATGGCCTGCACTTTTTCCAGACGGGAGGCATTTTCGGCTTCGACATCCTTCTTGACGTTGTCCAGTTCCTTCTGGGCTTCGTGCGTCTTGTAGTAGTCCTTGAAAACCTGCTGAACGTCAACAGTAGCAACTTTCAATTCAGCGTGGGCGGCAGAGACCATTCCCAAGGCGGCGGCGGCGATCAGGGTTGTGTTAAAAAGCTTCATAATCTTCGTATAGCTTGATGTATGCACCACTCTACACGTCTATGGCTATTCGTCAATACAAGTCAGGCGCATTTCGTGATTGAACTTTTGTCATCACGGAAGCAACCTGAGCTCATGCAAAGCTATTCGGCCAAGGAAGAATTGCGCGAAAAACTCGCCTCCGCACGCAATGGAAAAAGAATCGTACTCGTCCCCACAATGGGCGCCCTGCATGATGGACACAAAAATCTCCTCGTGGAAGCCAGAAAAATGGCGGGAGAACATGGAGTTGTTGTCGCCAGTATTTTCGTCAACCCGATCCAGTTCAACAATTCCAGCGACCTTGCCACCTACCCCCGTACACTCGAAGACGATCTGCGCATCTGCGAAGAAGCCGGAGTCGATTACGTTTTTACCCCGACGTCGGAAATCATGTACGCCCCCGATCGTAGCATCATGATCGACGAGACTAGCCTCTCCAAAAAGCTTTGCGGAGCATCCCGCCCTGGTCACTTCTCGGGAGTCTGCACCGTCGTCACCAAACTCTTCAACATCGTCCAGCCGACGGACGCCATCTTCGGTAAAAAAGACTTCCAGCAACTGGCCATCATCCGCCGCATGGTGCGCGACCTCGACCTCCCGGTCACCATTCACGGAGTGGAAATCGTCCGAGCCGACGACGGACTCGCTTTTTCCTCCCGCAACGCGCGCCTGACGCCCGAACAGAAGAAGGAGGCGACTATCCTGCGTAAGCTCCTGCTCAATGCCCGCGATGAGTATGCCAAGGGCACATCCCTTGCCTCCATCCGTCAGCATGCTCTGGACACTGTGAGTTCAGTTCCCGGGACCGAGGTGGATTATATAGAAATCGTCCATGCGGAAACCATGCAAACTCTCGCCGCCGCCGATCATAGCTCGCCCGCGCTCATGGCACTGGCCGTTTTCTTCGGAGACGTCCGCCTCATTGACAATATTGAGCTTTAATTTCCACCGCCTCTCCGCTATTCTCTCGTCGTGATTACCGCCAGGAACCTCCACCGCAGTTACTCAATCGGCAAAAAGACGATTGAAGTCCTCCATGGACTGGACATCGACATAGCCAAGGGAGAAAAAGTCTTCCTCTGCGGTCCCAGCGGAGCTGGCAAAACAACCCTCATGTACACCTTGGCCGGACTGGAAACACCCCAGGCCGGTCAGGTCATTATCGCCGGAGAGGATATTTACGCCCTTCACACCACGGCGAGATCGCGCTTCCGCAATAAGCACATGGGCTTCATCTTCCAGAACTACCTGCTGATGCCTGAACTAACGGCTCTGGAAAATGCCAGCCTTTCCTCCTCAATCGGCGGCAAAGCGAATGCCGACTACGTTAAGGCACTCATGGAACGCGTCGGCCTCGGAGACCGCCTCGACCACCTCCCAGGAGAACTCAGCGGCGGCGAGCAGCAACGCGTCGCTATCGCTCGCGCCCTCGCTAACAATCCTTCCATTATTTTCGCAGATGAACCGACGGGAAACCTCGACTCCCGCAATGGCGACGAAGTCCTCAAGCTCCTCTTCGACCTAGCTTCAGAGGACGACAAAACCCTGGTCATCGTCACCCACGACCAGCATATTGCCCAGCGCGGAGACCGCATCATCACCATCGCCGACGGCAAAGTTCTCGTCGAATAGCTGTCTGTCACCATCCGCCGCATCATGAGCCCGCAGCGATCCGACTTCATGCGACGATTTACTCTGGCTCACCTTCGCGTTTCGTGCTAATCAAGCAGAACTATGAAAAAGTTCATCGCCATAATGACGGTTCTGACCGCCCTGATGATCTGCTTGACCTTTGCCTCCGCCTCCGCTGAAGGAGACGCTGGTAGCAGCAAGAACCTCAAGGACGTCCGCGTTGTCCTCAACACAAACCAGGGGCAGGTACACCTCGTCCTCTACCCCTCGAAAACACCACTCACCGTTGCCAACTTCCTCAACCTGGCCAAGCGTGGCTACTACAACGGAGTTACCTTCCACCGCGTCATCCCCAATTTCATGGTACAGACGGGAGATCCCAGCGGCACCGGTTACGGCACCCCCAATTATTCCTTTGAAAACGAGATTGTGGAAGGCCTTACCCACAATGGTCCCGGCATCCTTTCGATGGCCAATACCGGACAGCCGAACAGCAACGGTTCCCAGTTTTTCATCACCCACCGCGCCACTCCCCACCTCGACGGCAAACACACCGTCTTTGGCAGAGTCGTGTCCGGCATGAGCGTCATCAACGCCATCCGAAAGGGAGATAAAATCAATTCCGTCACCATCGTTGACTCTCCCGAACCCGTCCTGAAACTTGAGGCAGCCCGCATCCAGGAATGGAATAAGGCACTCGATGCCCGGCTGGCTGAGAAGGAAGACAAATAACCCGTTTTTTCTACACAACCATACGCAACTGAATAACATATCATGAAAACATTGATCAAAAACGCCCACGTCATTTCTCCCGGCATCGACATCGTCGGAGCCGCCGTTGAAATGGAAGAAGGCCGCATCAGCCGGATCATCCAGCCCGGAACCGAGTTGCCTGCCGCTGACAAAGTCATTGATGCCGAAGGCAAAATGCTCCTGCCCGGATTCATCGACATCCACAGCCATGGTGCTGGTGGTCACGATACCTGCGACGCCGATCTGGACGGTTTGAAGGTCATCGCCGAATGCAAGATGAAGGAAGGTGTTACCTCCTGGCTGCCGACGACACTGACGCTGCCCCCGAAGGTTCTCGAAGATGTCTGCAAAACGGTTGCCGAATACCGCAAGACGCAAGAATTCGCCAAGACCCCCGGTGTCCATCTCGAAGGCCCCTTCATCAACCCGAAGTGCTGCGGTGCCCAGAACCCGGCCTACGTCCGCCAGGCCAGCATCGAAGAAGTGGAACACCTGAACGCCATCGCCCCCGTGCTCCTCATCTCGCTGGCTCCCGAAATGCCCGGTGGAGTTGACTTCGTTGCCAAGGCTACGGCCAAGGGAATCCGTTGCTCGGCTGGTCACAGTGCCGCCACGCACAAGGATTTCACGGATGCAAAGGCTGCCGGTCTCGCCCACCTGACCCACTTCTGCAACCAGATGTCCCCGATGCACCACCGTGAAATCGGTCTGGTTGGTTCCGGCTTCCTGGACGAAGACATCAAGATCGAAATCATCTGCGACAAAATTCACCTTTGCGGCGACATGCTCTCCACCGTCTTCACCAGCAAGAAGGTAGAACAAATGCTGATGATCACCGACTCCCTCGCCTGCTCCTGGATGCCCGATGGCCCCGGAGACCTCGGCGGTCTCCCCATCATCGTCAAGGACGGCGTTGCCCGCCTTCAGGAATCCGGCAACCTCGCCGGCAGTACGCTCAAGTACGCCTATGGCCTCCGTAATGTCCATGAACTGACTGGGCAACCTCTCTGTGAACTGGTCAAGGCTACATCCTGGAACCAGGCTCAGTCCCTCGGTCTGGAAGGCCTCGGCAAGATTGCCCCCGGCTTCCACGCAGACATGGTGCTGCTGAACGACGACTTCAGCACGGCCAAGGTCATCATCGACGGCGAGGAAAAATACAGCGCCTAAGCATTTTCCTCATCCGTTTCTGTAAAGACAACTCTCCTCCCGGTGTATGGCATCCCCATGCACCGGGATTTTTTAGTTTTTATGCGGGATAAAAGCGTAAGTATGGAGGCCGAACAAACTTTTCGGAGAAGTACGTTGAATATCGGGGAGCGTTTGTGCAGAATAAGACCGTAAGGATTCACGCTATGTCGATCAAAATTGAAATGCCCCGTTTGTCCGACACGATTTTAGAAACCACCGTATCCCGATGGCTGAAACGTGTGGGAGATCCCGTCTCTGCCGGAGACCACATTGCCGACCTGAAGACGGAATACGCCGACCTGGAACTCCTCGTATCCGATAATGGTATCTTGACCCAACTGAGCGTTGAGGAAGGAAGCAAAGTCACCGACGGCCAGCAACTGGCTATTCTGGAGGAAGACGATGGCGAAAGCTACGAGACAGTTTCCTCCACTCGCATGAGCCCGCTGGCTGCAGCCATGGTTCGCGATCTCCATATTGATTGCGCGGGGATCACAGGTTCCGGCCCACACGGCAGAATCATGTCCTGCGACATCAAGGCAGGAGCCGACAGGGCCAGAAAAGACTCCCTGCCCATCATGAAGAAAGCCTCTGTCAGGATGCGTGTCTCCTCGGTCGTCGTCCGCATGGATGGCTACTACGCCTATTCCTTCCCGGCCGATATGTCACAACTGGCTGCCATCAGTATGCCCATTGCCGTTCAGTGTGAAAAATTGATGGGTTGCCGTTACTCCCTGTTCGACTATGCGGCAAGGGCGTCAGTCCGAGCCTGCCTGTCGCGCCAAAGCCGCACGGGTGGTTCCATCGACCTCGTCATGGTCATGGAAAAAGGAATCCGTGAAATCCCCGTGTACGATGCCGCCAAAAAGACGATTTACCACATTGCCCGCGCACGCATCGGTGTCGAAAGTGGTGAAAATATTCCGGTTCCTTCGGAAGCTCCTTCCATTGTCCTGGCTGATGCAGGATTTCCCGTCCCCAATCTTCGTGAAAAACTGGCTTCCCAGCCCGAAGCCTTCATTGCCCTGGGAGGCACTCGTCCCAAGACTGGCTTTGAAGCAGGCCGCCCTGTCAACAAGCTCCTTTTACCCGTCACGCTCTACCTCAACTCCACGCTGTTGAGCCAGGGTGAAGCGGCAGCCATTGCCTCCGAGTTCAAAACGCTCATGGAAAACCCGGTTCTGCTCCTCTTCTCCTGAGAGACAGGCAAGCAACTTTCGATCCTCATCAAGAACCGCCCAGGAGCATGCTTCCCGGGCGGTTCTTTGCATGGAGACTTCGTCTTGCTGCAGCACATCAGCCTTTCGCCGCTCGGTCGAAGCGCTGTTCCACATCCTTCCAGTTAACAACTTTCAGGAAGTCATCCACATAAGCAGCACGATTGTTCTGGTGTTTGAGATAGTAGGCATGTTCCCAAACATCGCATACGAGAAGAGGCACAATCCCCATCACAGCAAGGTTTTGGTGCTTCTCCAAACCGAGTACAATCAACTTGCCGCTCATCGGTTCGTAGCCAAGAACACCCCAACCGGAACCTTCCACACCAATAGTTGCCGCCTTGAAAAGCTTCAAAAATTGATCGTAACCGCCAAATGAATCCTTAATCGCTACAGCGAGTGCTCCATCCGGAGCCGCCTGCGGATCAGGGGTCATATTGTGCCAGAAAATCGTATGCAAGGCATGCCCCGACCCATGGAAAGCCAGTTGCTTCACCCAATGACTTGCCATGGCCGGGTCTCCCTTGCCTTCCGCAATTTCACGGAGTTTCTGCAAAGCAGTATTGGCTCCAGCAACATAAGCCGCATGGTGCTTGTCGTGATGGAGTTTCATTGTTTCGGCATCGATATACGGTTCCAAAGCATCATAAGCATAGGGAAGAGGGGGCAGAACGTACTTGCCATCTGCGAATGGAGCATCTGGTAAAACGGATTTATCAGTCCGTGGAAGTTGTTGCGGAGATGATAAAAGTTTTGAAGGCTCCTGTACGGCGAAAGCGGAAACGACCAAAGGGAAGAGACCGGCCAGCGCGAGAAATGTGTATATTTTTTTCATTTTATTATTGATGGGCATTGATACAGTTTAGATGCCGAATAAGCTCCCGGCGTTGCCTATATGCCACAGCTTTGCGCCTCACAGGGAGGAAAGCTGGTAAATATGCCCCTTTCAGAATGATGATAAAAATATGCTTGCGATTACGTATTGATAAAGAACCCGGAAAAGCTCGGCCTGACCAATTCCCGGCATCAGGCCATGGCCCCATAGCCCCAACACTATCCATGACGAAATCATACCATATCCGCCCCTCCATCGCCGCCGCCATGGCGATCATGCTGACACTTTCCCAGGCTCCCTGGGGATTTGCCGATGAAGCCTCGGCTCACACTTCCATGAGCAGGGAGCAAATAGATGCCTATTGGCACCAGGGTAAAACACTCCCTCTGGAAATCGGCAAACAGTACCCGCCTGGTAAACTCAACATCCCCAATGACAAGGGCTACAACATTATGATCGACATCTCGCATCAGTGTTCGTTTGCGTCGCTTTGGGGATTGGCCGGACGCCTCATCCAGCAGGGCTACCGCCCGGTTACCAACCAGGCCAGCCTCAACAGCGTTCTGGACAAAAACGGCAAGTGCCGCATCCGTGTCCCTGTCGATCCTTCTCAGGGAATTCGCCCCTTTGCATGGTATCCCAATTTCCCGGTCAACATCCTGATTACGGAACAATCCGACCCCAACGGGCAGTGCTATACAGAGGCAGAACAAAAAGCATTGCTGGAATTCGTCGAGCAAGGGGGTACTCTCGTTATCCAGGGAGTTCCCATCAATAATGCCGATGCCATGAAGAATTGGTCATTGAATACGCTCGCTCGCCAGTTTGGCGGAGAACTGACTGCTGAGAGTGACCGCTATGAAGGGAAGCATTATGCAGCTCTTCAACTTGATGACAACTGGAAGGTTACAGCAAAAGGCAAGGATGGCAAAGCCGTTGAAGCCAGACGTTCCTTCGGCAAAGGCAAAGTCGTCCTCCATGGCAGCCTTGATGCCATCCGCAAAAACGGGAAGGATGAAGAAGCTGGTAAAAAGGCAGATCAGAATCTTGGCGAACTGCTGGACTGGGCCTCTGCCGGACAAACTCCTTTGACCGAAGAAGCTCGCCTTCCCCAGCCCATGGGGGGCGGTGGCGCCATCTACCCCGAACTGGAAAATTCCGAGACGGAAATCATTGTGTATTACGCGCAGAATCAGAAGCCCGAGTTGCTCAAAACAGTCACTGAAAGTTACCCCTTGGTCACCCAAAAGGTACAAAACTGGCTTCCTTCCCCTCCGACGAAGGAACCCATGTACCTGATTCTTTCCGCGGGGGATGGCGGTGGTTGGGCAGTCAATGCCTTCAAGCCCAAAGAAAACGGCATCATCAGCGCATCCCCACTGGGGCTGATCTCGATCTATGCGCACGAACTGGCTCACACCATGGGAGGCCCGGCCAATGCGCAGGGAGACAAGGCTGCTGCATCGCCCATGCCCAACCAGGGAGAAGCTCATGCCGGGTGGTTCCAGGGCAAGGCAGATGCCCTCTTCGATGAACCGCGCCGTACCCAGGCAAATCGCTCATGCAATGTCGCCTTCGAAAACCCGAAACTTCTCGAGTTTGACCTTAAAAAGTACTCGAATGACCAGGAATACCGCAAGCAATACAACAACAGCGATGAATGGACAAAGACCTGGTACATCTGGCAGAAATTGGATGACCGCTACGGCACGACCTGGTACCCCCGTTGGAGATGGATTCAGCACACACGCTGGGCCAATGATCCCGGACGCAAGCTCACTTGGGAAGAAATGGTGGAGGATATGAGCATCGCCTGCGGCGAAGACCTGTTCCCCTTCTTCCACAAGATCAACATCAAGTTGGATCGTGACACCGCCGGGGAACTTGAGTTCATGGGCAAGAAGTACAACTTGTCCCCAGCCCCTCTGGAAGCCTCTCCCGCTGGCCCCGTGCGCCTTGAGGAAATCGGTGACTACAAACAACCGATCAAGCCTCGGGCCTGATCCATCACCCCCTCATTTCAACATCTCCTTCAGCTACCCCAGCTCAGCAAATGGGGTGGCTTTTGTGTTCTGAATCACTGAAATACCGGGAATCGAAGGCCATAGAAAAGCCGCCCGTTTCGGGGCGGCTTTTCAGCAAATCAAATCGTTGATCGGTATTCAATCAGGCTTCGTTCTTGCGGGATGTTGCTTCGACAACTTCTCCCTCTTCCTGGCGGTCATCCTGATCGGCCTTACCCAGTTCCTGGCGCTCGTTGGCAGCGCTCACCGTGAGAAGGCGCCCCATGAAGGGCTGGTCGTGCAAGACGGTAACGGCACGCACGGCATCGTCCATGAACTGCATTTCTACAAATGCATAGCCCTTGGACTTGTGCGTCCGGGGATTGTAAATCACTTCCACGCTACGAACGCCACCGATGCCTTTGAAGAGGTCTTCCAGGTCGGATTCCGTCGCTTCATAGGAGAGGTTACCCACATAGAGGCGGGGAACACTGACAGGCTGGCGGGAAATGGGCGTCCGGCTTTCACGAGAGCGGGCGATGCGGATATTCGTCCTGCCGGTCTTTCCTTCAACCGGTTTGACGGGAGCTTCTTTTTTCTTCTGGAACGGCGGCTTATAGAGGCCGACAAATTTCAGGATCTTCTGCAAGAAGGTAAGTTTGACCGGCTTGGGAGCATTGTTGCGGGAGGGTCTGTATCCGCCTTTGCGGTCTCCTCCTCCATGGTATCTACCCTGTCTGTTGTTGCGGCGCTGAGGGCCATTGCCCTGGCGTCCTGATGTATAATGTTGAGACATATGGTACTGTTTTTAATGTATAATGCGGTAGCCTGATATCCGGGTTTATGGTTCCATCCGCGGATACGGGGCTGCGTCCTTGCCCATTTCCGAATGCATCCAACTCAAAAACGCCCATCGCGTGAAATTCCTGCAACAGAGCCTTCCCGAAGGAAGTAGTGAGAGTTGTGTCAACAGGCAGTCAGGTATAAGGACAGCTCTCTTTCTCACGTTTTGCCTGAAAGAGCAAGCCACCATATCGTCATTGGTGCCCGAAATATCATTCGGACAACATTTTGACATCCATAGGAAAAATATTGACCATCAATCTTGAAGAAAGATCACACCTTCTGGAGAAGCGGAAAATATCCAGCGCTATTTTTCCTGCTCCTCCGTGATAAACTCGGCAAACCGGGTCAGGCTGTCCTCGCGGCCAAAGAGGATGAGGATATCCTTTTCCTTGAATTCCAAGTCGGGATCTGGCGTTCCAATAACAGGATTGCGCGGCATGGCAAGCACCCCCTCACGTTCTTCTGGGATAATGCCACGACGAATAGTAAGCAGGTTGAGCTTGAAACGGGTTCGGAGTTCCACATCGCGAAGTTTACTTCCCACCCAGCTTTCAGGAACGGCGATTTCCACAATGGCATGAGACTCATCCAGAGGCGTTGCACTGAGGAATTTCGGAGATTGGAGCTGGCTGGCGAACTGGCGAGCCGTCACCTGAGCCAGATTAATAAACTTGGCGTTCATCTGCTTAAGGATGTGCTCATGAACATCGCTGATGGCACGGGCGTAAATCTGTTTGACACCCATCTGCTGAAGGTAGGAGACGACCAGCAGGTTTTCCTCGAAGCTGTCGCCAATGGAAACGATGGCTACGGAATCGTCATCAAACTCCAGTTCCTTAAGGGAATTGGGGTTTGTGTAATCCGTAATAATCGCATAGGTGACCTGGTCCTGGACTTCTTCCAGGGATTCTTCCGTATTACCCACGGCTACAACATCCATTTTTCTGGCGGCAAGTTCCAGGCAGAGATTCTGGCCAAACTGGCCAAGTCCGATTACGGTGTATTTCATATGGGATTGGTTCAGGTAAGGGGTATTTTAACGGCTGGATAGTGGAAGTGCCTGGGTTCGGGAGTACCCGCCAGGGCGACAAGGAACAGGAAGAGCCCCGCCCTGCCCACAATCATGTTGGTAATGACGATGCATTTCGGAATATCGAACAAGGAAGATGTCGCCCCCATGGACAAACCCGATGTGGAGAATGCACTGCAAATCTCGAAAAACATATCCAGAGGTGCCACTCCTTGTGGCTGGAACGAACAGGCCAACACAGTTGAGCCCCCCACCCAGGCACCACACACGGCAATTGTACACAGGCATCGCTCAATCACCGACTGGTCAATTCTTCTCTTGAAAAACTGGACATACTTACGGCCCTTGAGCACTCGATACACTTCACCTGCCGCCACGGCAACCGTCGTTGTGCGTATCCCTCCTGCCGTGCCTCCCGGACTGCCGCCGATAATCATCAATCCACAAATAATCAAGCACCCGGCAGGCATGTAGAGCCCCATGTCCGTAATGGCAAAACCAGCCGTACGAGAAGAAATACTGTCGAAAAGGCAGATCCAGAGGCGCTCCGTCCACTTCATTTCACGCCCCATATCCGTATTGACGAGGAAGAGGGAGAATGTACCGACCACCACGATGATGGAGGAGGTGCAGAGTACGAGCTTGCTGTATGGTGACCACGGAATTTTGCGCATACGGCTCGGACTCTTGCGTTCTTGCATCCAGCGTTTGAGGTGAAACCATGCTTCCTGGTACAGGGGAAAGCCAAGCCCGCCCATGGAAATCAGGCACAAAATCACCAATTGACCCATGCGACAGGCCACGAGACCGGACCCGCCCAAACCACCCGGGAAGGTGGAGAACCCAGCATTACAAAAGGCGGAGATAGCGTGGAACATGGCATGCCACCACAAGGGGCTACTGCCCGGATCCACCCCTTGGGCCTTCCATATAAAGTAGAGGAGGATGGCCCCGGTCGTTTCCAAAAACAAGGTGCTAATGACGATGTGGCGTACGGACAAAACAGCAGCATTCAGGTTGCTTTCATCAAGGATGTTGCGCAACAAAACGCGATCCCTGAGCGAAAAACCCTGCCCTGCGATCATGGCAATAAAGTAGGCGAATGTCATCACGCCCAAGCCGCCAATCTGGATCAGACACAATACGAAAATCTGCCCCGTCAGCGTAAATTGCGAGGCAAAGTCCACCGAAGACAGCCCTGTCACACACACGGCGCTAGCACTGGTAAACAGGGCATCGATGAAAGGAATGCCGCCATTGGTGGCATTTGGAAGCATCAGCAGCCCGCTTCCGGCAAAAACCACACAGAGGAGGGAGACGACAAATTGCAGTGCCGGAGGCATCACCGGTTTACCCTGCCGCTTAACCAGCCACTGGAAAACATGCGTCAGAGAAACGAGGGCGGGTATCAGCACCAAACCAATCGTCGCGATCAGACGAATGACTTCACCTTGCTTGATCTTCTCGGGGGTGAGTGTATCCTCTCTAACCAGAAGGCCAAAGATAATGAGGCAGCCGATAATCTGGAAAATCAGGAGGCGCAACGGAGGCCGCCTTTTCTCTTCACAATAGACGTAAGCTCCGATAATGCCGACGAGGTGAGCAATCGTCGCCAGGTTGAGAGCCATAACGATATTTTCGTACTGGCTTGTTTCCAACGGCCATCCTAATTCCCACAAAACACAGGCAACCATCATGCCCAATCCGGCAAGAGAGAGGCGGCTGAATGTTTTGTATCTTTTGCGGGCGATATCCATAAGGCAGGCTTGGGGGCAGTTTACCCTTTGTTTCGACGCTAACAAGCGCAATTTGAGCTTCCCCTTATGGCAAATTAGTGGCTACATGGTCTCCGTGCTGGCAAAACGTATCATTCCCTGTCTGGACGTCACAAACGGTCGCGTCGTCAAAGGAACCAATTTCATCAATCTCCGGGATGCCGGAGACCCTGTCGAATGTGCTATGGCCTACGACAAACAGGAAGCGGATGAACTCGTCTTTCTCGACATCACGGCCTCGTCCGATGGTCGGGCAACCATGGTGGATGTTGTTCGTAGAACGGCGGACTGCTGTTTCATGCCACTGACTGTTGGCGGAGGCATCCGCAAGGTAGAGGACATGCGCGAAATGCTTCTGGCTGGCGCCGACAAGGTGTCACTGAATACGGCTGCCATCAATCGCCCCGATCTGATCAATGAAGGAGCCACTGCCTTTGGAAGCCAATGCATCGTTGTCGCCATTGATGCCAAACGCCTCTCGTCTGGCAAGTGGGGAGTCTATACCCATGGCGGGCGCAACTTCGTCGGTCTGGATGCCGTTGAATGGGCTCGCGAAGCAGAACGCCGCGGTGCCGGAGAAATCCTGCTGACAAGTATGGATGCCGATGGAGCCAAGACCGGCTACGACATCGCTCTGACGCGAGCCGTCAGCGAAGCGGTCGGCATCCCGGTCATTGCCAGCGGTGGGGCAGGCAACTTGGATCACATGGTCGATGTCCTCACAGAGGGCAAGGCAGATGCCGTCTTGGCTGCTTCGATTTTCCACTTTGGAGAATACACGGTACCGGAAGCCAAGGCCTATTTCACAACGAAGGGGCTTCCTGTCCGCCCTCTGTGTTAAACCTGTATTCACTTTATTGGGAAAGATTTGACCGAAGGAATACGTATTCCTGTTTGTGAATACGAAACTGATCCTCTTGTCGTCGTTATCGTTGCTCGGTTCCACGATGGCGCTGGCGCAGCCTAATGAAAAACCCTTCGTCATCCCGGAACTCAGAGACTGGGTGGGAGATGAAGGCATTTGGCAACTCACCGGAAGCACAGCCATCGTCGTGCCCGACTCTTGCCGAAGCAAGCTGGAAGCGACTGCCAAGGAACTTGTAGCAGACATCAAGACCATGTTCGGGAGGGAGTTGCCCGTCCGCTTTGGTCAGCCGAATTCCGGTGACATTATCCTGCTTCTGGGAGAACTCCCCAACAAGAACAAGGAAGCCTATTCCCTCGACATAGGGTCGAGTGTTTCCATCCTCGGCAATGATGTCCAAGGCGTTTACTGGGGCACGCGCACCCTGCTTCAAATTTTGGAACAATCACCTGAACTCCAGCTCCCCATGGGCAGGACACTGGATTCCCCCAAGTATGCCGTCCGCGGTTTCATGCTGGATTGTGGTCGCAAGTTTTTCACGATTGATTTCCTCCGGGACTACGTCAAGTTCATGGCGTACTACAAGATGAACACGTTCCACATTCACTTGAATGACAACGGTTTCAAAGGGTTTTTCGATAACGACTGGGACAAGACCTACGCTGCTTTCCGGCTGGAGTGCGACACATACCCCGGCCTGACCGCCAAGGATGGTTCCTACACCAAAGCGGAATTCATTGATCTACAGAAGCAGGCAGAACGCCGCGGCGTCAACATCATACCGGAAATCGATATCCCCGCCCACTCACTGGCCTTCTCTCACTACAAACCCGAAGTTGGCAGCAAGGAGTATGGCATGGATCACCTGGACATCTTCAACCCGGAGACCTACACATTCATGGATGGCTTGTTCAAGGAGTATCTCTCTGGCCCCGCCCCCGTCTTCCGCGGCAAGCAGGTACATATCGGCACCGATGAATATTCCAATGCCAAAAAGGAAGTTGTGGAAAAATTCCGTTCTTTCACCGACCACTATATCCGTCTCGTGGAAGGCTACGGCAAACAGGCTGCCATCTGGGGGGCTCTGACTCATGCCAAGGGAGACACGCCGGTTAAGGCGGAGAATGTCCTGATGTATGCCTGGCACAATAACTATGCCCAACCCAGGGATATGGTGAAGCAGGGCTACGATATCGTCAGTATCCCGGACGGCCTGCTCTACATCGTGCCCGAGGCAGGCTACTATTACAATTACCTCAATACGAAACATCTCTACAATTCCTGGGAACCCAACCAGGTGGGCGGAGAAAAGTTCGATGAGGGAGACCCGAAGATCAAGGGGGGGATGTTCGCCGTGTGGAATGACCACGTCGGCAACGGCATTTCCGAAAAGGATGTCCACCACCGCGTTTTCCCCGCCATGCAGACGCTTGCCGTCAAAATGTGGACGGGAGGCGGTGGCCTGATTCCCTTTGAAAAGTTTGATCAACTCCGACTCAATCTCAGCGAAGCACCGGGTGTTAACGTCATGGGACGTGTCAAGGACGCCACAGGTATCGTTCTGCAAAAAGAAACCCTCGCCCCCGGCGAAGCAACCGGGATGAAGGAAATTGGCTATGGCTACAAGGTGGACTTCACCCTGAAGGCCAATGAAAATTCCAAGGGAACCGTCCTCTTCCAGTCTCCGAACGCCACAGTTTACCTCAGTGATCCGAAGGACGGCAAACTCGGTTTCGCTCGCGATGGCTATCTGTACACCTTTGACTACACGGTGCCCATCGGGCAGGAAGTGAAGCTGGCCGTCGAAGGCGACAGCCGCAGCACCAAATTGTATGTGGACGGGCAGCTGAAGGAGAACCTCGACACCATCCGCGTCGTCCGCGGTAGCAACAAGAAGGACACCATCGCCAGTGTCCGGACTCTCGTCTTCCCTCTGGAAAAAACGGGCAATTTCAAGGGTGAACTCAAGAACCTGACCGTAACCGTCAAGTAAAGAGCCAGCCTCTCACTCATTATTCATCCCGGGGATCGTAGGCCTTGATGCCACGACGGTTCCCGGGATGATTGTTTCCATCCAGGAAGAATCGTTCCCGCAACCAGTCTTACTTCCAAAATGAGGCCGGAGACAAATCCGGAGGAATTTCAGAACCTTCGTGCAAGTGAGCCGCCAATATAGAGGCAGTCCAGGGGGCCGTTGTCACACCCTTGCTGCCAAGGCCGGAGAAAACGTATTGCCCGTCGAGTCCCGGAATGGGGCCAGCCACTGGCTGACTGCGGCGTATAATCGGGCGAATGGCCGCACGAGCTCCCACATAGCCAAGATCACTTCCTTTGTATCTGCGGACGATACTGAGCATCAATTCCTGAACTGCTGGAGCCTCCGGCAAACCAGGATCGTCCCACGACCAGGCGTACGTTGCTCCAAAACGCCAGAGATCGCCACGGTGAACGAGCCAGTGCCCAAAGTGCAGGATTCCCGATTTCCACTCCAGCTCAGGCAGGGTCAGATCAAGGATAGTTCCTTTGGAGGGTCTGCCTTTCAGCGGAGCCATGGACGGGTGCAGGCCAGCTTCCCAGCCCGTGCACCAGACAACGTGAGTATATCTGCCCCCGTTCCAAAGCCAGGCATCGCCATCGGCAATGATGGATTCCGGGGCAACTTCCGCCTCCGTCATCCTGCCTTCGGTGACCCACAAGGCGCGAGCCGCATTGACGAAGCCCTCCACATGGAGAACGGCTGAACCGCGCGTATAGGCTGCCTGTCCCTTCCCATTCCAGCCTTCAGGCCAAGGAAAAAGAGGGCCGGCATAGGCAGAGGAGGCTTCGTCCAACTGGCGCTCCTTCCAGATTTCCAGTTGATCTTCCGTTTCCAGTTCACGGAAAATTGGCGTCTTCTGCCACCAGGAACCGTGCAAGACACTTTCCGTTGCCGGGTAAAAGGCTGAGGCGGCGTCCAGACACTCGGTCTGTCGCCACCCTGGTCGGAAGGCTCTGCCCGTCATCGGGTTGACGAGGCCGGCAGCCACGCGGGAAGCCGTTTCTCCCAGAGGCTTGTCCACCACCATGAAGTCCACGCCACGGCCTTGCAGCTTCCACGCGAGGCAGGTGCCGGCGATACCTTGACCGATAATCAGAACTTTCATGGCAGCAGGTGGAATCATTGTGAATATACTCAGGCAAGTGCCGCCACAATGGCGTTGCCCATGCCTGCCGTGTTAACACGGATTTCACCCGGAACCCCGGTGGAGAGGTCTCCCGTGCGGTATCCGGCGGAAATCACGGAACGCACAGCCTTGTCAATCGCGTCGGCAGCAGTCGTCTCTCCCAGGGAGTAACGCAGAAGCATAGACAGGGAAAGTATCTGGGCAATCGGGTTCGCAATGCCTTGGCCCGCGATATCGGGAGCGGAACCACCGGAGGGTTCGTACAAGCCAAAGAAGCGACCTTCCTGACCTTGGCAGAGGCTTGCGCTGGGTAACATGCCGAGAGAACCGCAGATGATGGCCATTTCGTCGGAGAGGATATCGCCGAACATATTTTCTGTCACCAGAACGTCGAATTGGGTGGGATTCTTCACCAACTGCATGGCGGCATTGTCCACGTACATGTGGTTGAGGGTCACATCCGGGTATTCGGCAGCCACTTCGAGGACGGCGTCGCGCCACAACAGAGAGCTGGTCAACACGTTGGCCTTGTCCACGCTCGTCACGCGCCCGGAACGACCACGTGCGGCTTCAAAAGCCACCTTGGCGATGCGGAGCACTTCGCTCTTGCGGTAGCGGAGGGTGTCCACGGCTACTTCGTCGTCGCCTTCAACTTCGCGGAAGCGGGGTGTACCAAAATAAAGGCCACCAGTCAGTTCGCGAACGCAAAGGATATCAAAGCCATTGGGGATGATTTCGCTCTTGATCGGGGAAGCATGCGTCAGCTCCGGCAGGCAAACGCCGGGGCGCAAATTGGCATACAGGCCGAAGTGCTTGCGCAGGGGCAGAAGTGCGCCGCGTTCGGGTTGTTCGTTGGGCGGAAGCTTCTCCCACTTCGGGCCGCCGACAGAACCAAACAAAATGGCGTCAGCCTTTTCGCAGGCTGCAACCGTTTCATCAGGAAGGGCCTTGCCGCAATTGTCGATACCGGCTCCGCCAACAAAATGTTCTTCATAACTCACGGAAAAACCGTAACGGGAACTCGCAGCGGCCAGGACTTTCAAAGCCTCAGCCATCACTTCCGGGCCGATGCCATCGCCCGCCAACACGGCGATATGGTGCGTGTGATCGTTCATATATGTCCAGCTTGCTGACTAGGAGACCGAAGGTCAAGCCCGTGAATTGATATCCCGGAAATATGTTCCCTCCGCGTAATGCATCAAAAAGAAAGTCTCCGAAGGCCCTTTCAAGTAAAACCGGTGAAATGAGCAAAAGGGAGGATGCATCAAAATAGTTTCTTAAAAATATTCGTATGGTTCTTAAAATGAGCAAACAATTACGACTTGAGTTACTAAATGGGGCTCGGCAGGTCTACGCTTCAAAAAGGATACGGAAGGACAAATATGCGCTCCTGATATGGTTCAAAAGCTTCCCTCGCGCCAGCTTGGGTGACCGTTATTTTGATGCATTACGCTCTGGCTCTGCGTCAGAGGAAAATCTACTTCCCTTTTGAGTCACTATTCTTTATGATAGATTTCATTCGATGGAACTGGATTTAAGACAATTAGTATTTGACCCGACTCGTTACAAACCGAGGGAAATTGAGGAGTGCCTGGAAGATCCCTTCGGTGTTCGCCTCCTGCCTGATGAAGTGGAGTGGACGGAAGACGCGCGTTATTTTTGTTTGGGGCGCACGTTGGAAGGGAGAGGCTTGTTCCTCGTATTCTGGAGCGATGGGAAGATGGCCCGCATCGTTGCCGTTCGCGATATGACGGCGAACGAACTCATGTACTATAATCGCAAATATGCGACGCTCATTTGATGAACTATTTTTCTTTTTGATACCAATATGGAAACACTTTCTTCATGGCAACAGGTTCCCGTGTTCCCCTCCACGATGGTTGAGGCCAGATTCTGGGAGGATCATGAACTGTCTGTTCGTTTGATGGAATCTTCCCTCCTGTCTAATGAAGGGAGAGAATCCAGCACGATCACAATCAGGTTCGACCCTCGCATGCTGGCTCGCATCAAGCGCGTTGCCCGTAGTCGCTATCTCAACTACCAGAGCATGATCAAGCAATGGCTTGCTGAACGGCTGGATGAGGAAGCTCGCCAGGAGATCCCGGTGGATAATCATGAATGATGCCCCGAATCTGGTCTTCATCGCGGGAATAACCGCTTCGGGCAAGTCGTCGCTGGCTTTGGAACTTGCCCAATTGATTGATGCAGAGATTGTCAGTGCCGATGCCTACCAGGTGTATCGCGGTATGTCCGTGTTGACGGCTGCCCCTTCGGAGAAGGACAAGGCAAGGGTGCGCCACCACATGGTAGAGTTCCTCTCCCCATCAGAGGCTTGGGATGCTTCCTCCCATTACAGGCGGGCTATGGACTGCATTGAGGACATTCACTGTCGGGGGAAACGGGCCATTGTTGTCGGCGGCTCCGGCCTGTACTTGAAGTTCCTCTCGCATGGACTCTCTGATGCTCCTCCGGCGGATGAGAGCCTTCGTCAAAGTTTTGCTTCCCGGGAACTTCAGGATCTGGTGGAGGAATTGCAGATGCGAGACCCTGAAGGCGCTGCCATGACGAGCCGGGAGAACAGAAGGTACGTCGAAAGAAACCTTGAAATCGTGATTCTGGGCGGCAAGCCCCTCCGGTACTGGAAGGAGAACTGGCTTCGCCCCCCTGCGGGCCCCGGCTGGGTGATTGATCGTGAGGCAGAGGATCAGGAACGTCGAATTCGGGAACGTACCCGGCTGATGTTTGACTCTGGAGTCGTCGATGAAGTGGCGGCCTTGGGCGAATGTTCGACGACAGCGGAAAGGACGCTGGGGCTCATACAAATTCGTGATTTTTTGCGTGGAGGCATGAATACAGAAGCTTGCATTCAGGCTGTAGCATTGGCAACCAGGCAGTACGCTAAACGCCAAAGGACATGGCTACGGCGCGAAGCGTGGTTGCAGAAACTTGGTGCATCCGTAAATTCTTCTTCCTTTACCCTTGCCGCTGAAGTAAAACTTCGTTTGGAAAGCCTTCGTCCGAAGGGTGGTCGTTAACCGGCTGACCACAGGTTGATGATAACTTTCTATCAAGCTATCTTACATACCAAAATTATGGAAAACGCGAAAAGAAAATCGAATTCCGGACCGTATTTGATCGTCATTGGTCTTCTGGTTCTGGCTCTGATTGGTTGCATCATTGTGATGGTGGGGAAGGACTCCGGGGCTCCTGCTGTTGCGGTGGCTCCTGTGACGCCAGCTACACCGGCTTCGACTGAGACAGCTCCTGTTGCGTCTGCAACGGCACCGGCTTCTGATGCTACTGCGACGGCTGGTGCCCCTGCCGCCGATCAGCAACAGCAGACGATTGACCCCGACTCCGTCCTTGGCAGAATCGTTCTTGCAGTCAATGGCTACTACTCTGCCAAAACGCCTCAGGACAAGGCCAAGTTCGTGTTGGAATCCGAACGCATGTTGCCCCTGATGGAAAAGTACTACGACGAACACCCCATCACGAGCAGGACAATCAAGTCCGTGGAACCTCCGTCCGGTTTTGCTCTCGGCGGTCTTTCCTATTGGCGCACGAAGGTGGTTCTCGATGACGGCTCCACTGGTTTTGTTGCTATGCGCATTTTTGACAAGGAACCCAAGATCGACTGGGAAAGCGAAGTTCGCTATTGCACCTACGATTGGGACAAATGGCTTGCCGACAAGAGCAAGGAAACAGGAGACTTCCGCGTGTATGCCGTTGTGGACAAGGAATACAAGGCTCCCTTTGAAGACAACACCCGCTTCCTTTGCCTCAAGGTGAAGACGATGGATTCTGACAAGACCATGAATGTCTATCTGGATCTGACCGACTTCGACCAGCGCGAATTTGCTCGTCAGCTGATTGAAGCTGGCAACAACCCCATTGAATGCGTTCTGACGATTCAGCAGGTTGACTCCAAGGATGGCGCCCCCGTGGGCAAGGTTGTCAAGGTGGTGAGCCCGTCTTGGGTGATCCCCTATGGTGCAGTCTGAGCCTTTGATTTTAAAACAAATAGGAGGAACCCAAGGTGGCTGGAATCCTGGTTGGTCTCTCCGGTGGAGTTGATAGCTCCGTAGCCGCGGCCCTGCTCAAAGAGCAGGGCCACGATGTTGTTGGGGCCTACATGAAAAATTGGGTGAACTCCGAGGATATCCCCGGAGAGTGCCCGTGGGAGAGCGATATCGAAGATGCTCTCGCCGTGGCGCGCACGCTCGGCATCGAATTCCGCGTGGTTGACCTGGTGGAAGAGTACCGCGCCCGTATCGTCAATTACCTGATTGAAGGCTACCGCGCGGGCTATACCCCCAACCCGGATGTACTGTGCAACCGTGAAATGAAGTTCGGGGTCTTTCTGGACTATGCCCTCGAACAAGGCTTTGAAATGGTAGGAACCGGGCATTATGCCCGCCGTGCCGTCCGAGCCGATGGCCGTGTCGATCTCTTGCGTGGTAGCGACCCCAACAAGGACCAGTCCTACTTCCTTTCACTCATGCGCCCGGAACAAATTGAGCGAGCTTGTCTCCCCCTGGGAGATCTCCTCAAGCCTCAGGTACGCGAACTTGCCCTCAAGTATGGCTTGCCGACTGCCCGCAAGAAGGACAGCCAAGGCATTTGCTTCATCGGCCAGGTGAAGATGAGCGACTTCCTGCAACACTACGTGCCGGACAAGCCCGGTGACATTGTGGATACGCTGGGGAAGAAGATGGGCCGCCACCGAGGGCTCCATCTGTTTACAATTGGCCAGCGCAAGGGACACGGCGTTGCTTCCCCCAGAGAAGGCGTGGCCTACGTCGTCGTGGGGAAGGATGTAGCCCATAACCGCCTGATTGTCGGCTACGAAGATGTTGCCACGCAGGGATTGTATGCTCGGAAGGCCATCGTCAGTGGCATTGAAAACACGCGGGGACCTCTGCCTGTCCGCGTTCTCGCTCAGCCGAGATACCGTGCCAAGGCCGAGCCTTGTACCTGTGTGTACATCGGGGAAGGCCGCGTGGAATTGACGTTTGACCACCCGCTGAGAGCCCTTGCCATCGGGCAGGTGTGCGCCTTCTACGATGGTGGCCGCGTGCTGGGCGGTGGTTTCTTTGAATCTGTAGAATCGTGAATCATGATTGGAGAATCGACGATTGCCTCGCTGGCTAGTCCCGTTGGACAGGGTGCCCTGTCCGTGATCCGCATGAGCGGAGGAGATAGCCTTGCCGTATTGCGCCGCTGTACCCGCCTGCCGGAACAGGTGGAAGCCCGCTGCGTGATGCTGACGGATATTCGCGATGAACAGGGCGGCTCCATCGATCAGGTGCTGGCCGTCTGGTTTCGTGGACCTGCCAGTTACACCGGAGAAGACCTCGTTGAAATCTCCTGCCACGGCGGCATGCTGGTAACTCGCCGCGTGCTGGAACGCCTGTACTCCTGTGGTGCCATTCCCGCCGAACCGGGAGAATTCACCCGCCGCGCCTTCATGAACGGCAAAATGGATCTCACGCAGGCGGAAGCCGTCATGGATGTAATCTCCGCCGGGAGTGACCTGGCCCTCAAAGCGGCTCGCGAACAGCTGGATGGAGCCATCGGCCACGCTGCTACGGACATGATGGACAAATTGATCCACGTGACCGCCCACGTCGAAGCCTACATCGACTTCCCGGACGAAGATATTTCCCCCGATACCGTTGATGCCCTGACGGGCAGCGTGAAGGAAATCCGCGAAGGCATGGGACGCCTGCTCCGCACCGCTGACCAGGGGCGGCTCTTCCGTGAAGGGGTTCGCACCGCCATCGTCGGCGAACCCAATGTCGGCAAATCCAGCCTCTTGAATGCCCTTTTGGGCTACGAACGCGCCATCGTCAGCGATGTACCGGGGACGACGCGTGACACCGTCGAAGAATCCATCCAGGTCGGCGGCCTTGCTCTGCGACTCATCGACACCGCTGGCGTCCGTGAATCCTCCGATGTCATCGAATGCGCCGGTATCGAGCGCACGGCACGCGCCGTATCCGGTGCTGATTTGATTCTGGAAGTCGTCGATTCTTCTCGGCCAGCGAGCTCGGCTGATGTCGTACAAGGCGGTGAAGGCATTCCCCGCATCCTCGTTCTCAACAAGTGCGATCTTCCGGAAGATCCGGCATGGTCCGGCGTGCCGGGTGTCCGTTTCTCCTGCACCTCCGGCATAGGTCGCGACGATTTGGAACAAGCCCTCTGGCAAGCCTTCGCCGACCGCCTCCCATCATCATCTGAAGGCGCAGGTCTGGCATCCATCAATGCCCGCCACCAAAGCGCCCTGAAACGCAGTGCCGAAGCCCTCACCCGCGCCGAAGCCTCCCTTCAGGACGGAGACAGCCCCGAATTCACAGCCGTGGAACTTCGCGATGCCCTCGACGCCCTCGGCGAACTCACCGGCCGCGTCGATACCGAAGACATCCTCGGCGCCATCTTCTCCTCCTTCTGCATCGGGAAGTGATTCATGGTTGCCATGAGTTGGTGGGAACTGTTACTCTTGTCCCATTATGAATATTGAAGAAAAAGCGGCTCAGATCGTTGATTCGGCACAGATTATTACGGTGGCGTCTATTGACGAAAATGGCTATCCTCGTCCGGTTGCCATGGTGAAACTGAAGGCTGAGGACGGTGCGATTTATCTTTCAACTGGAGCAAGTTCTGCAAAAACTGCTCATTTCAAGGCCAATCCCAAGGCTGGAGTTTCGATTGTGCATGGCGGCGACAGTATCGTTTATACGGGTAGGATGGAGATTGTGGCAGATGAGGCTGTCAAGCGTTCGCTTTGGGGGGATTGGATGCTTGAGCATTTTCCCCGTGGGGTGGAAGATCCCGAGTATTGCGTGCTCAAATTTACGCCTGAATCGACGACGTACTGGATTGATAATGTGTTTATGAAGGGGCAGAAGTATTTGAACCTGTTTTGCCAGAGTTGCGGAATGCCCATGCATTCTGCCGATCAGTTTGGCATGGAAAAAGATGGTTCTGCCAATCGCGATTATTGCTGCTATTGTTACAAAGACGGGGAGTTTGTGCAGGATTGTACCATGGAGGGCATGATCGAGCATTGCCTGAATTATCTGGACGAGTTTAACGCGTCCAGTGGTAATCAATTCACCAAAGATGAAGCGGCTGCCGAAATGAGGAAGCATTTTCCGAACCTGAAGCGTTGGGCAAAGCAGGCTTGAAGTAGCTGAGGCTTGTTTCCTCTGCCTGGGGGCGGAGGGGGGATCAAATTTTGATGTAGATCTTCCTTTTGTCCATCCAGGCGAGGATGAGCCACTTGATGAGGAAGGCTGTGAGGGCAAGGATGGGCCATTTCATCGCGGGCCAGATGTCGGCGATGCCCACGAAGAAGTGGCTGGCAATGCCGTTGAAGTTGATGAGGGCCTGCGCCAGATAGATGAAGAGGGCATTGATGCCGACGACTTTGAAGGGATAGGCCAGTTTCTGCCATTTCAGGATGTCGAAGATGAAGTAGGCCGTGGAGAAGGCAAGAAGGCTCCAGCCGCTGGCAATCAGGTCGAAGCTGGAGGACCAGATGGATTTGATCGCCGGGTAGAAACTCCAGTGCATAGCGTAACCGGCAATGAGGCAGATGCCCCCGGCTCCGAGGAGGCTCAGGGCTTTTTTGCCGGGCGTTGAGGAGGAACCCGCCAGGAAGTTGCCCGCGAGGTAGCCGCCTAGTGCTACGGCGATGGCGGAGATGATGCAGAGGATGCCTTCAGGATCCATGACTCCGCCGTGGAGGGAGCCGGGCAGGATGGCGCGGTCGATCATGGCGTTGATGCTTCCAGCGCGGTCAAGTGTGCCGATATTGAGCTGAAGGCAGCCGATGAGTACGAGGAGACCGACGAGAATGCCAGCCAGCCAGGGCGTTTTTTTCACCCACAGGGCGAGGAGTCCGGCGCAAGCCCCGGCGATGCCGATGAGGCCGAGGACGGAGGCGAATCTCCAGTCCGAGCAAGGGAGTTCCAGTGGGCCATTGACGATGACGCCGAGACAGACGAGGATGAGTGCCCGCTTGACGAGGTGCCATGAGGCTTTGCCGAGAGAGGCTCCATTTTGGTGCATTTTCCTGATGGAGAATGCCATGGAGATCCCGGAGATGAACAGGAAGAGGGGGAAGATCAGGTCGTAGGCATGGATGCCCTCCCAGGGGCAGTGTTTGAATTGTTCGGACAATGTTTCTACGCCAGGGGTTCCCCGAAAGAGCGAGGTGAAGGCATGGACGATGGCGTCCAGCCCGATGATGCACATCATGTCAAAGCCTCTCAGGGCATCAAGCGAGAGGAGGCGTGGCGAAGTGGCAGGCCTGGGCTGGTCGGAAAGGGAGGGAGGGGTATTCATGAGTGTGTATCAAACAGCAGAAAATTTCCATCGGAGATGGAGAAGGGCGAGCTCTTTGATAGGGAACAGGTCGCTAAAGAAAAGAAAATTATGCAAAGAATTGGCAGATTCCTTTCATGTGCGCCCTGTATCCAAGGGTTTTCAGAGGAGGGAAACGTCGTGCAATGAACCCTCGGGAAGCGTTTTGTCGTAGAGACTACTGCCATTTGGTGCCGTGATGTGGACGCGGATTCCGTTTTTGTGGCGATCCAGGTTGAGAGAGAATGTGGAGCCGAAGGCTTTGATGTTCTTCAGAGCTGCATGATCCCAGGCTTTGGGGAGGCGAGGCAGGACGGAAAAACTGCGGAATCCCGTTGGGGTGATGCCGAAGAGGCCTTCCGTGAAGATGCGGCAGTAAAGGCCGCTTTCGGCGGAGAGCTGGCTTTGGTTGGCTTCAGGCCAGGCTTCGATGGCGTAAGGGACGTGCTGGCCGAGGAGGCGTTCTCGCGAATAGTCCAGAAGTTTGGGCAGGGCGCGATCCTGCAATCCGACAGAGAAGATGCCTCGGAAGGCATAGAGAGCGGAGCGATCCCAATAGGTTTTGGTGCCGGAGGCTGTCAGCATTCCATTACCGAACCAGAGGCGCGGAGAGAAGAGGGCATCGACGGTGGCATTGGCTCTGTCGGTGATGCCGATGACGAGGGGCATGCAGATCCAACTACGGAGGACATCGTTGTTTTCGTAGTATTTGTATGTCTCGAAACCTTCGACATTCCCCTCAAAGTATTTTTTGATGGCCTGCTTGAGTTCATTGGCTTCACGCGTGAAGGTTTCCGGCTTGGGGGAGGCGGGATCAAGGGCGGCGTGGAGTTTGGATGCTGTGATGAGAGCATCGTAGTACAGGGTATTGGTGCAAAGGTTGGCCTTGCCGCTGGGGAAGCGTCCTTCGAGTTCATCACTCTTTGAGGCGATGACGCCTTCAGGCGTCTTGTGGCGGCGGCAATAATCCAGGCACCAGTCGATCATGGGCAGGAGTTCCTGCCCCCATGCCTTGTTTCCGGAGGCCAGGGCGAATCTGGCGGCACCATAGGCAAGCATGGCCTGGTCTCCTCGGTCTCCTGCACCGTTCCAGATGTCGTCTCCCTCCGAGATGATGGAGGATGGGATGCTCTTGAACTCCGGGTTTATGAATTGGGCGAACAAACGGTAGCAAGTGATGGCGCTTTCATTGCCTAAAGCATTGCCGAGGAAGGGGAAGAAGGGGTTGACGTATTCTGCCTGGTCATTTGTCCAGATGGCGGCGAGGAACTTGTTGTAGCCGCCGGGACCGTGCATGAGACCTCCTCGCGTGCTGAAGATGCTTTCCGTAGCGCGGATTTTGGCAAAATGGAACATACCGTTGAGTACGGGTTCCGGGGTCTCAAGGACGAGGGTATCTTTCATTTCATCCAGGAAGGCGCGTCGGGCGGCCAGCTCGGATGACGGGTTGTCACGGTAGGGGGCTTCTTCCGCCAGCCGGGCGGAACGAATCAGGGAGTAGAGGCGTTTTTCTCCGGAGGAGAGGGTGAAGTCTCCTTCACCGAGCAGGAGTTCTTCAATCTTGTAACTGCCCCGGGTGCCGGGGGTGCTGTCCATGGTCTTGCTCCATGCCGGGATGGTGAGGTGTATATTTTTGTCAGAATTGTTGAGCAATTCAATCGTTTCGATGATGGCGGGGGCAGATGATGCAGGTACGATGGTTCGCGTGGATGCAAGCCCTTCCGGGTGCTCGGAGGTGACGGAGAATATCCCGTCGATGTGTGCGCGGACGACTTTGCCGGAGCTGAGTGGTTGCCCATTGATGAGTGGGCGCGAATCGGAACTTTCGCTGAAGCGCTGGTTGAAGGCGGCATGTGTGTTGTTGGGAATTGTTCTGAGCATTGGCCAACGGATCCATTGGACTCCTTCAAAAGCGCCATGGTTGTCGATAGACCATTCCAGGATGAGGTCGACGGCTCGCCCTGACATGGCAAAGTGATCCTTGTGGGCGGCCTGAGGGGCAAGGCTGATGGCGTTTCCTTCAAGTTTCCACAGTGGGAGCTGCGAGGAAGCGGTTTCGCTGGTTTGAGCTGTGGCAATCAGGGAACTTGCCACGAGAAGGGTAATAAGGGTAGAGGGGCATTTCATTGCTGACGTCAAGTAGGTTAAGCAAAGTGAACGTAACTAAGTACGCACGAGACTTGATCGACCTTGCAAAAAGCCGATAAAAATTACGATGGGAAGCGTCGAACGGGTGTCAAATACCTGCCGAGTATTCCGGATGTCGTTTCAGCCAGACTGCAGCGTAGGAACAACTGCCATGCGGGCGGAGCCCTTGATCGAGGGCGTAATCAAATGTGGTTTTGACGAGTTCGGCGGCGATACCGCGGCCTTCCAATGCCGGGGGGACGAGGGTGTGGACAATGTCCAGATGTCCATTGTCGATTTCGTACTCCACGAAGGCAGTCAGACCCTCCACATGGAGTTCGAAACGGTGTTGGGAAGGAATGTGAACGATGTCGGCACTCATATGAGTTGGAGTTAGGTCGTGTGCCTGGCGTTCATTGCGAGGAGGCCGACCGGTGGTTTATCGCGAAAGCTCTTCCTGGAAAAGGACACGGATGCCGCCCGAGTTGAGGGCGGAACGGGCGAAGATGGAATCTTCGACATGGATGGCGACCATGGAGGTACCTTCTTGTGAGGGGAGAAGGGGATAGAGGAAGTCAACGTTGGTTTCTGCCCGGAACAGGATTTCAAGACAGGTGCGAAGCCCGGAGGCTCCCCGACGAATGGCAACGACGATCATTTCACAGGAGGTGAAGCCGATGCCGCGTTCTAAAAACAGAGCGACGGCTTGCTCAGGATCGCTGAGAATCATGCGGACAATGGTTACTTCCTGACTGTCCACTGTGCTGCATCCCAGGCATAAAATGCCGTGGGATTCCAGCAGGCAGAGCAGTGCGGAAAATGTACCAGATCTGTTGTCAAGCATGACTGAGAACTGGCGAACGGGGGTTCCTGGAAGTTTGACCAAGGGATCATCAATCATGGTGGACTGGGGGCGTTGGTGTTTGTTTGTATCAAATTCCGAATTGCTTAAGAGTTCTTCGGATGATGGTTAGTGCTTGTTGTATTTCGTCATCAGTGACGTTGAGAGGGGGGAGTAGGCGGACGGTATTGGGGCCGGCAGGAACTGAGAGCAGACCTTCCTTGCGCAAGGCTTCCACGACGATGGAAGCCGGAGTCTTGCCTTCTTCGGCGGGGATGATGTCTGTGTTCAGGCCGATGCCAATGAGCAGGCCGAGTCCTCGGCTGGCCGTGATGATGGGCATGTTCCAGGATTCGATTTCGCGGCGGATTTCGTCGCCGAGCTTTTTGGAACGTTCGGGCAGGCTTTGCCCGACAATTTCCTTCAGGACAGTCAAGGCGACGGTGGCGCACAGAGGGTTGCCTCCGTAAGTGGACCCGTGGGAACCGGGATCCATAATGGAGGAAAGCTCGGTGCCTTTATCGTCCATGATGCGGTCACTGATCCAGAATGCGCCGATGGGGACACCGCCGCCGAGGGCTTTGGCCCAGGAAACGCCGTCCGGTCGGACATCGGGGTTGACAGCCCGCCAGCCCATGATGTCGCCACAACGACCAAAGCCGCACTGGACTTCGTCAATGAGCAGGAGCAGGTCGTGTTCCCGGCAGAGATCGGAAAGGCCTTCGAGAAATTCAGGGGTGCAGGGGTTGACTCCGCCTTCTCCCTGGACGGGTTCCAGCATGAAGGCTACGGTTTCCTTGCGGATGGCATTGCGGGCTGCCTCCAAATCGTTGAAAGGCAGGTATCGGAAGCCGGGAAGCATCGGGTCGAATTCCTTCTGAATCTTGACTTGTCCCGTAGCGGCCATGCTGCCGAGGGTTCTGCCATGGAAGGACTGTTGGAAGGTGAGCACTTCGTAGCGCGGGGAGCCATCTGCCGCAGGTTTGCGGTGGCCGTAGCGGCGGGCAGTCTTGATCATGCCATCGTTGGCTTCAGCTCCACTGTTGGAGAAGAAAACCTTGCCTGGTGTTTGCGTGCACTTGGTGACGATGAACTCGGCGAGATCGGCCTGCTGGGGGATACGGTAAAGATTGGAGCAATGAACGAGCGTTTCTGCTTGTTTCTGAAGGGCTTTCGTCACGCTTGGGTAGCAATGCCCCAGGGCGCAGACTGCGATCCCGGAACAAAAATCCAGATAGCATTTGCCTTCGCTATCCCAAAGTCGGGAGCCTTCTCCACGGACGATGGACATGGGGAATCTCCCATAGCTGTGCAATACATATTTGTCGAATTTTTCTTCAGTGTTCATAGGATCAATTAGGGTTCGTTGGTTTGAGGGTGGATTGCATTTCCAGAATGGCGGGTGAATTTAATACCTTTCAATGCGAAAGTTGGTCAGTACCGGGTCAGGGGTTGCTGGTTGGCGAACCATATCGAAAATGTGTCGGGACAGGCGCGATTTTGTCCTGATCGAGTGTAAATATTGATTGAGTTCAGCTTCCGTTCCCTGGATGAACAGGCGGACGGTGCCATTGGGTTCATTGCGAACCCAACCGCAAATATCGGGAAAGCTACGCGCTATTTCGTATGCGGTGTAGCGGAATCCTACACCTTGAACCATTCCATGGAAGACGACTTCCAAAGCCTGGGTTGAACCATCAATCATGGCTGAGTGTGCGAAAGGGTGGCTTTAACGAGTATGGGGCGGTGGTCTGATGCCACTGGTTCGGCGATAACTTCTGCGGATTTTACCTTACAGACGGTGTCTTTGTGGATGAAACAGCAGATGTAATCGATCAACTCCTCGGGCTTGTTGGCCGGGAAACTTGGTGTCTCAATTGAATTGAGGATCGTGAAGTAGCGGGAAAGTCCCTTTCCCTGGGTGGAATCGGGATGAAGGTTCAAATCTCCGGAGAAGATGACGGGCTTGTTGTAGGTGGCTGCTTCACGGGCAACGATTTGGAGAGAGCTGCTCTGGTCTTCCGGAGTCAGAGAAAGGTGGGTGGCAAACTGGACAAAGTCCTTGAATTCGAGGATGAGCAGTACGCGTTTTTCTTCGCGACCGGGCAGGGGAATACGTCGGACATTTTTGGGCTTCTCCCGGGAAAGAACTCCGATGCCGTAGGCGCCTCCCTGGTAGTCGATGGCCTTGGCGTAGGTGGGATGCAGGCCGGTTTTCTTCGCCAGTTCCTGAAGAAAGTCCCGTTTGCCGTTGCGCTTGGTGTTGTTGTCCAGCTCCTGAATGGCGACGACATCGGGCTGTGCCTTCTTGATCGTTTCAGCAATTCGATCAATTTCCGTTTTGTTGTCGAGTCCTCGGCAATTCCTGATGTTGTAGCTCATCAGGGAGACATCGGACTGCGCAGCATCAACGCTGGCTCCTGCCAGGAACAGGCCTGCGATGAAGGCCAGAATGGGAACAATTGCTTTTTTCATGTAAACTGGGCATTTATCATAGTCTTTTTCCGGCAAAAGACAGCTCAAAATTTATAGTTTCGACAAATTCTAACATTTTCTTGTTCATAAGGGTGTCATGATGGTGTAATTCGCATTGCTGAGCACCATGCGTCAGGGTAATTTGCCGCCATCCATTCCATGAAATCATTGATGCACCAGGTTGTTCTGCTTTTGGCGGGATTGTTGTTTCTGACGACGGTTTTTGCGACGCTGAACACGATTGTCCCGCTGTGGTTGTCGCATGACTCCATCCCGACCTGGTTGATCGGCATGGTAAGCGCATCCTTTTTTGTTGGCAACCTGGTTGGAACCCTGGTTGCAGGGGAGATGATTCCCCGCCTGGGTTACAAGACGAGCTTTGTTATTTCCTGTTTAGTGTGTGTGGGTTCAACGGCTGGCTTGATGTCGCTGGGGGGGCTTGCCGGGTGGATGTCCGTCCGTTTTGTGGCGGGGATCAGTTGTGCTCTGGTTTGGGTCGTCGTCGAAAGTGCCTTGCTAAGACTGGGGACGAACAGAACCCGGGGTGGTCTTCTCGCAGCGTATATGGTTGTCTATTATATAGCGACCGTGCTGGGGCAGTTGCTGGTGACGGTGCTGCCTGAAGATCGAGTGCAGACGGTTTTGTGGGTTGCTGCCATTGGGGTCGTGGGCATTCTTCCTATTATCGTGTTGCGTTGTGGTCCTCCGGATCCTCCTCGGCCCTTTGCGACGGTGTGGGCGATGCTGTTCCGCAAACGTCCACGCTTGAGTGTATTGGGAAGTGTTATTTCCGGCATTGTTCTGGGTTCCATCTATGGATTGATGCCGTTGTTCCTTGTGAATAAAGGGATGTCCAATACTAATGTGGGATACTGGATGGCTCTGCTGATTGGCGCGGGTATTGTTGGGCAATGGCCTTTTGGCAGGATGGCTGACGTCAAGGGCAGGTACTATGTGCTGAAACTGCAATCCTGGTTGATTATTGGAGCCTGTGTCCTGCTGGCCTGCAATGTTTGGCTGGGGGTGGCTCTGATTGTATTGGGGTGTGCGAGTTTTTCCCTCTATCCGGTGACGCTGACATTGGGGTGTGATCGCCTGCCCAAGGAGTACTTGGTGCCGATGAATCAGACGTTGCTTCTGAGTTTCACGGTTGGTAGCCTTTCTGGCCCGATGGGCACTTCATCCATGATGGAACACTTTTCCGATGCTATGATGCCTATTTGCATGGCTGTGATGGCTGGACTGTACCTGATGATTTTGATTGTCCATGGCCGCCGCCACGGGAGGCCTGCCTTGCCTGCTCGCCATTTCATCAAGGGTATTTTGCAGCGTCGTCACGGGGCACCGGGATCCATGTGATTCCCAGGTTGCCTGCAGTTTTAGCGGAGGTTCCTTTGTTGTGAAGGACGCCTTGTCTTGTAGCTATTCTCATGAAGCGAGAGGAAGCTCTCCGGTGGGATAAAGAAAACCGTTCTGTGGGCGAACCACAGAACGGTTTAAAAAGTGTAGGGCTTGGCAAGGCGCCTTGGCTGGGTCTCGCCCTGAAGAGCTCAGAGAGCCTTGTAGTACTGAAGGTGTACGATGGGGTTGATGCGGAGAAGTTCGCGGATCGGACGGATGGCGGAAGGCTCGGCATCGAAGGTGTAAGTAACGTACTGACCGGCCTTGAGGTGATCGGATTCGTAAGCGAATTCGCGGCGACCAACATTCTGGGTTTCGGTGATCTGAGCACCCAGGGAAGTCATTTCGCTGGCGATGTTTTTGATGACTTCTTCAACCGGGACTTCAGATCCCTTCATATTGAAAACGATAAGAGCTTCGTATTTTCTCATGATTAATTGTCGTTGTAAAATGATGCGTGCAGATTCAAGCGCGTCTTGCGGTCGCGCAGGATGCACTTATTCAGGGTATAAGGCAAGCCTGTTTTTAACAAATTTGACTGAAATATGCTGAAATCGTAAAATTTTTAGAACTTTAGAGTGCCTTGAGAGCAATTTCCACTGCTTTGCACGTGGCATCGATGTCGTCTTCCGTATGAGCCAGGGAGATGAATCCCGTTTCGTAGGGCGAGGGCGCCATGTAGATGCCCTGCTCCAGCATGTTCCAAAAGTACTTCTTGTACATGGACTTGTCTGCCTGCATGGCATCCTGAAGGTTTAGAATGGGCTTGTCGGTGAAGAAGAGGCAGAACATGGAGCCGGAGCGGTGGAAGGTGAACTGGCGTCCAGCGGCCTGCATGGCGTGCTTGAAACCGTCTTCGAGTCGCTGCCCGAGTTCTTCCAGGCGTCTGTGGCCGTCGAGGCGTTCCAATTCGTTGAGTTGGGCGAGTCCCGCTGCCATGGCAACCGGGTTTCCGGCGAGTGTGCCAGCCTGGTAAACAGGACCGAGAGGCGAAATGCAGTCCATGATGTCGGCTCGTCCTCCGAAGGCGCCGACGGGGAGGCCGCCTCCGATGATTTTGCCCATGCAGGTGAGGTCGGGGGTGATACCATGGATTTGTTGTGCACCGCCGGGTGCAACGCGGAAGCCAGTCATGACTTCGTCGAAGATAAGGACGGTGTTATATTCTGCGGTGATTGTACGGAGGAATTCCAGAAATCCGTTACGGGGCAGATAGAACCCGGCGTTGCCGGGGAAGGGTTCGACGATGACGGCGGCGATGTCGTTGCCGTATTTGGCGAAGATCGAGCGAACGGCCTCCTGGTTATTGTAGGGGGCGGTGAGGGTGAGCTGGGCGAATTCGCGGGGAACACCTGCGCTGTCAGGTTCTCCAAACGTGAGGGCGCCAGAACCAGCTGCTACCAGAAGGGAGTCGACGTGACCGTGGTAACATCCCTCGAACTTGAGAATTTTGCTGCGTCCCGTGTAGCCGCGAGCCAACCGGATAGCGGACATGGTGGCTTCCGTGCCGCTGTTGACCATGCGGACTTTTTTGACGGAAGGGAACCAGCGGGTGACGGTTTCTGCCATATCCACTTCAATCGGAGTCGGAATTCCATAGCCCAAACCGCGTTCGACGGCCTGGTGAACGGCGTCGAGGACGACTTGTGGGGCGTGTCCGAGGATGGCAGGTCCCCAGGTGCCGACATAGTCGATCAAGTCTCGCCCGTCCACATCCATGATGTGCGAGCCTTTGGCGGAACGGACAAAAAATGGATCTCCGTCCACATTGCGGAAGGCACGGACGGGGGAGTTGACACCGCCGGGAATGACGGCTTTAGCGCGTTGAAAGAGCTGTGCGGACTGATTCATAGGAAATATGAGAGGGGATATGTACTCGGAAAGGGTGGTGGGAATGCGCAAGACAGTCAAGAACGATTACCGCTCCCATTCCCTTGTTTGCTTTCATCTCTCCGACGGATAGGGATACGGAGTAAATGAAACAAGGACACCGTTGGTACGGTGTCCTTGCAAAAAGTTCCCTTTTATAAGGTGGGATAATTCCCGACCAGGTTGGATTTAACCTTCGATGGTGGGGGTGGGAGCTTCGGATACAGCGGGAGCTTCTTCGCGGTTGCTGTAGCGCCACTTCACTTTATTGCGCTTGGAAGCGGAACGAGCCTTGCGGCGTTTTTCGTCCATTGGGGTTTCGAAAGCACGACGACGGCGCATTTCGTCAAGAATGCCTTCAACGTCGAGTTTGGTCTTGAGGCGCTTGAGAGCGCGATCGATAGGTTCTCCTTTTCTTACGGTAACTTCACGCATGATTAGTCTTCCTTTTTCTGATTGGTCGGGAATGGACGAACCGCATATACTTTTCTGGGCTGTTGGTCAAGAATTTTATGCTGTTCGGATGTAAATTTTTATGAAATGGCGACAGCCTTTGGAGTGTACCCCAGGACTTGTAACTGCCAGTTGAGCAGGGCTTTTTTGCCGTTTTCCTCGTTGTCGGCGATGGATTCCAGGATTGAACGCGAAGCGATGAAGGACGGTTCGATGTCGAGTTTCTCAGCAATGGCGTTGCGTTTGGCAATCAAACGTTCCAGACGCTCTTCAAATTGATCGCACTTTTGGCGGCGCGGAGCGAAGATGCGCTGGGGATAGTCTTCTTCGTCGAGGAGGTAAAACTTTTGCACCGCATCCATGAAACGTGATCTTCTGTGGCTGTGGAAGCGGGGGAGAGGCTGCACGGAAGTCTGGTTCTGGAGTTCCTGGCTCCAACGGATCAGATCGGCATTGGAGCAGACCATGAAGCTGGGCTTGTCCCACACGGAGGCTTCGGCATCGCGCCACTGCCAGAGTTCGCGTAGCGCGGCGAGGCCACGGCGGTTGAATTTGCCGGAGCCTTGAATCCTCCATGGTTCCGGGTTGCCATTTTCAAAACGTTCTACGGCGCGATCCATGTCGTGGCGGCAGGTTTCCAAAAACCACTCGTAACGGCCCTTTTCCTTGAGGGCTATGGTGAGTTTGCCTGCCATGTCCAGCATGTAGTTGACGTCATTGAGGGCGTAGTCCAGCATGTTCTGGGGAAGAGGGCGCTTGCCCCAGTCGGCTTTTTGTGAGGACTTGCTGAGTTTGACTCCATAAAAGTGTTCCACGAGGGCAGCGAGGCCAAATTGACGGAATCCGAGCAGGCGTGCCGCCGTCTGGGTATCCAGGATCATGGACGGAAGTGTCCCCCATGCCTGCAGGAAAAGGGACATATCATAGTCTGCCCCGTGCATCCATACCGTGGTTTCCTGCAACCAATTGGAGAAAGGATGCATGTCCTCGATCGACAGAGGGTCGATCATGCAGGAATACGAGCTGTCTGCATACTGGATGAGACAGAGTTTTTCATGGTAACGATGGAGGCTGTCTGCCTCAAGGTCAAGCGCCACACCGCCATCAGGCTGTTGGAGTGCTCGTTCTTTCCATTCTAGTAGCGCTTCCTTGTCAACGATCATTGTTCCGTGTGGAGACGCATTGAATCACGTCGTGTCCTTATGATCAATAAGGAAATTCCCGAACACTCCTATAAATGCATTATTTTTCGAGGGAATTTTCCGGTGAAGAAGCCAGAATACCGCGAATGAGCTGTTGTCGTTCTTCGCTGGAATGGAGAATTGGTTCGGGGTAGGTGAATTTGTGCCCCTTGTAATTGAGGAGTGAAATTTCGTGAGAATCCTGGCCGAGAATGTAGTCTGGGTTGATGGGAATCTTGCCTCCCCCCCCCGGACCGTCGATGACGTATTGAGGGACGGCATAGCCTGTTGTGTATCCGCGCAGATGGGAAATGATGTCGATCCCGGTTTGCAGGGATGTTCTGAAATGGGAGGAACCTTTGATCAGGTCGCACTGGTAGAGGTAGTACGGTTTGACCCGGCACATGAGGAGCTTGTGGACGAGCTCCATCTGGATTTCGGGCGTGTCGTTGATTCCTCGCAGGAGGACGCTTTGGTTGCCCAGAGGGATGCCGGCATCGGCAAGCATGCTGAGAGCCTGGCGGGATTCTGCCGTCAGTTCGCGTGGGTGATTAGTGTGGATGGACAGGAAGAGGGGGGCATGTTTCCTCAATACGTTGCACAGTTCGGGAGTGATCCTCTGGGGCAGGAAGATGGGGACACGGGAGCCGATGCGTAGAAATTCAATGTGAGGGATGGCCCGGAGTTCCGTCAGGAGGGCGTCGAGCTTTTCATTCGGCAGGAGGAGCGGGTCACCGCCGGAAAGCAAAACATCGCGTACCTGTGGCGTCTTGCGCAGGTAATCCAGGGCGGCGGAAAGATCCAGAGACAGGTGATCGGGCCCTACCCCGGAAACACCTCGCGAGCGGGTGCAGTGGCGGCAGTAGGACGCGCAACGATCCGTGACGATCATCAGCGCGCGATCCGGGTAGCGGTGGACGAGCCCCGGCACGACCATGTCGTTGTCTTCGCCGCAGGGATCTTCCATTTCCGATGGATCGGCAATGGCTTCATCCACACGTGGAACGACTTGGCGTCTGATGGGGCATTCGGGGTTATCTCGATCAATGAGGGAGAAAAAGTAGGGTGTGATGGACAGAGCAAGGCGTGAGTGCGTGGCAAAAAGGATGCCGGCGCGTTCATCGTCCGTCAACGGAAGCAACTCGTCCAATTGCCGGAGTGTGCGTATGCTGTTGCGTAGTTGCCAGGTGGCGTCATTCCATTGTGCATCGGGAATATCCGCCCAAATCCCTCGCGGGAAGGATGGGAATCGGGCCGGTTGGGAGCTGGAAATGTCCTGCGTCATGGGAGATTACACTGTCTATGGGTACCGATGTCGCACCAGTAAGTCAAATATCCGTTGTGGCTTGTTCAATTGCTGACGGGTTATCCCTACGGAAAAAATTGTGTTCACTTGAGGATTCGGGATTGATCATTGACGCGGTTTCAGGCACTTAGCGGGTATGGAAGAAGAATTGAACGATGAGGGTCGCAACCATGGTGAGCAGCCCCTTCACGCGTTGATGCAGCAGTGGAGAGTTGAAAATCATGATCTTGTCCGGATTTCCACCGAACAATTGACTCACAAACAGGTGCAGCGCGCCCGTATGGGAAGACAATTGACTCTCAAGATGATGCAGAAGGTTACCCGCGCTCTGAATGTGGCGATCTGGGGCCGCCTGAACGAGGCTCAAAAGGAAGAGTACTTTGAATACATGCACAAGCACCTCTTCAATTATGCCAAGGGCTACAGCCCTTCCTGGCAAGATCCGAATGACGATCTGAAGGCTTAATTGCCTTTTTATAAAAGCGAAAGGTTGTCGTGGTGAGGGCGACAACCTTCGCTATTTCTTTGATTTTACGAGCGCAGAGCCTCTTTTGCCTGCTGCCAGCCGGCTTCCATCGTGTCGAGCGTGGCTTCTCCAAGGGGTGTTCCTTGTTCCAGAAGAACGTCTTCCATGAAATTGAAGCGAGTTTCGAACTTGCGATTGGTGGCTGCCAAGGCAATTTCTGGGTCAACCCCGCGTTTGCGGCAGAGGTTGACGACTGCAAAGAGGAGGTCTCCGAGTTCTTCCTGAACGCGTGGGTCTTCGTCCGGGAAGACGAATGTTTCTTCGCTCTCAGCCAGTTCTTCGCGAATCTTGGCTGCGACTCCTTCGACATCCGGCCAGTCGAAACCGACCTTGGCGGCCTTCTTTTGCAGCTTCTTGGCCTTCAGCAAGGCAGGAAGCCCCTTGCCGACGCTATCGAGATAGTGCGCTTTTTCGGTCTTGCGCTCCTGTCTCTTGATCTGGTCCCATTGCGTCAGGACGCCATCCGTGTCGCTCACCTGGCTGGTGGCGAAGACGTGCGGGTGGCGTCGGACGAGCTTGTCGCTCAGTTCACAGGCGATATCGTCCAAATTGTACAAGCCGTCTTCCTGAGAGATTTGGGCGTGGAAAACAACCTGGAGGAGGACGTCTCCCAATTCTTCCCGCAAATGCTCCCAGTCTCCCTTCTGGATGGCATCGACGGCTTCGTAGGACTCTTCGATCATCTCACCGATGATGGATTCGTGGGTCTGTTCCGCATCCCAGGGGCAGCCTCCGGGACCGCGTAACCGCTGCATGATGGAGCGCAGGCGTTCGAGTTGCCTGGCGGGTTCCTTACAGGAAATCATATCATCATCTGTCATGGTGCGATGTATCCTGCCGTGAACTCATGCCCTTGCCCAGCAAAATTCCTCTTTACCAAATGGCATTTGCTACGCAAAGTGTCTGCATGGAAGCCCACACTTGGAAAGAGCGCACGGAAGACGGCGTATTTGTTTACCGAGCCTGTCACCACGCCGGGATATGGACTCTGGAATCTTCACCTAAAGTCGGCCGAGCTCTGCGCGATGATGTCGAGTGGACTCCCGTGGAAATGACCCGTGACCACTGGGTGACCCTCCGCGATATTCTCTGGCGCAAATACCAGCGCAAGCGCTGTCCCTGGGAATTTATCGAGAAAATCGATAAACTTCTCGAAGATATGCCAGAAACGGAAGGCAGCGCCGGAGAAATTGCCGACGAAGACGAAGAATACTAGCCTCGAAATAGGCCATCCTCATGGAACAGGGCGGGGTCATACAATGGATGGGTGGGCTCTGGCGCGATGTTCACGGCTGGGTGTTCCCCTGTACCTGTGCCCTGTGTGGGGAAGGTCCTCTGGACGGAACCTGCCTTTGCTCTGCTTGTCGGGCTAGCCTGCCCATGGTCGAGGCTCCGATTTGTCCGCGATGCGGGGAACCTCTCCCCGGATCTGTCGGGGAGCTTGCCAATTGTCCGTATTGTGGCGGTAGCAAGGTCCATTATGATTTTGCCCGTTCGTCGTGCCTGAACCGCGATTCCCTGAGAACTCTCGTCTACGACTTCAAATACGGTGGTAAAATCCACCTCGCGGGCACGCTGGCCGGGTTGGTGGATGGACTTTGGGAACTCTGCGATGACCGTCTTGCTGGCGAGGACTGGATTCTCGTCCCCATTCCCCTTCATCGTCGCAAATTGAGAAAGCGTGGTTATAATCAGGCGGAAGAATTAGCTCGCGTCCTTGCAAGGAGCCGCCAATTGCCCGTGCTGGATGTTTTGATGCGTGCGCGTGACAGCGTTAGCCAGGCCAGCCTGGGCAGGAGTGAACGCATCCGCCACGTTCAGGGGCTCTACCATGTGCGCCCGTCCGCCCTGCGCCGGGAACTTGTGAAAGACCGCTCCGTTCTTTTGATCGACGATATTATGACCACTGGCAGTACCGTGGATGTTTGTGCCCGTGTTCTTAAGCGTGAGGGACATGCCCGCCGCGTTGGTGTGCTCACCGTAGCTCGCACCGTCAACACATGACTTGGTATTGACGGCACGGGTGCTGAGGACCATGATGCTGGCATGAACAGGGAACCTCTCAGCCTGACCACGCAGAATGAAGTCATGTTTTACGACACCGACTGCGGTAAGGTCGTCCACAACCTTGCCTACCTCCGGATGATTGAAGAATGCCGCACCAAGCTCGGCTCCCTCCTCGGCATGAATTACCGGGTGATGGAAAGCGAACAATGCTTTGCCGTCGTCGTCCGCCACGAAATCGACTACATCTGCCCGGGAGTTATGGGGGATACCATCATTACCAAGGGTTGGGTCAGCTCGATGGAAAAGGCTTCCTTCTGGTGTGATTTCGAGATGCGCCGCGCCTCTGACGGAACACTCCTCGTCAAGGCTCACCAGAAACTCGCTCTTGTCCGCATGCCTTCCCAACGCCCCACGCGTATCCCCGCAGAATGGCGTGAAAAGAGCGGTCTGATTGGCGAATGACCTGTTTTTTTTCTTCTCGGATCAATTAATGCTTGCCAAATAGCCCGTTCCAGTATTTATTTTCTCCCGCTTCTGGCACCAATGCTTGGGTAGCTCAGTTGGTAGAGCAGTAGACTTTTAATCTATTGGTCCCGGGTTCGAGTCCCGGTCCAAGTACCACATAAAGCCCCGCAAGTTCATCACTTGCGGGGCTTTTCCATGCCCACAGGAAGAGACGACGCAGAAATAGCTTGCTTAAATTTCTGAAATGTCAGAAATTACGCTCATGGAGCTGAGCCAGACACAAATCCGTTTTATTGAGAAGTGGGGTGATATGGGTACTCGTTGGGGGATCAATCGTTCTGCGGCAGCGGTTCATGCACTGTTGTATTTGTCTGAGGATGAGTTGACGGCGGAGGATGTGTCCATGGCATTGAGCATGGCGCGTTCAAATGTGTCCCAGGCCTTGAAAGAGCTGGAGGGGTGGGGGTTGATTCTCAAGGAGAGCAGGATCGGAGACCGCAAGGCGTATTATTCCTGCGTGGCGGATGTTTGGGAAATGGCTCGTTTGATTGTAGACGAACGCAAAAAGCGCGAGGCTGATGGTGTGCTGAAGTCCGTATCCGAGTGTTTGGTGATGGCTCGTGAGAGCAAGGATGCTTTTGTGACGAGGCGTCTGGAGGCTATGGAGGAAATCCTTCGCGAAGGTTGTGGCTTGGCTGATTTGGCTCTGCGTTGCAAACCCTCCGTCTGGCGTATGGCGATGAAGACGGTCGCTACGATTTTCCGCACAGTTCATCACTAAGAACAGGCAAAACAGAAATGAAGGATGATTGACGATATGAAAATTCTGAAATTACAGAAATTAGAAAAATGAAAACGAATCCATTCGCAATAACAGGTGTTCTCGGGTACAGCGGCCGTTATATGGCAGAAGAAGCCCGGGGGCGTGGTCACGATGTGTTGGGACTGACGAATTCCCGCCACCTTCCCAATCCGCACGACATCCGCCTGGCTCCCCTTTCCTGGGGTGATCCGGCGCAGTTAGCTGAATCTCTTCGAGGTTGTGAGGCTCTGCTCAATACGTATTGGGTGCGCTTCAACCACAGGGATTTTTCCCATGCACAAGCCGTGGAGCATACTAAGATTCTCTTCCGGGCGGCTCGTGAAGCAGGAGTGAAAAGGATTGTGCATGTGAGTATTACGAATCCTGATCGCGAGAGCCAGCTTTCGTATTTTCGGGGGAAGGCCGAGTTGGAAGACGACCTCAAATCGCTTGGCGTTCCCTACAGTATCCTGCGACCAGCCGTTTTGTTTGGCGACCGGGAAGGGGAGGATATTCTACTGAACAACATGGCATGGGTGCTGAGACATTTCCCCGTGGTTCCCGTTTTTGGCAAGGGGGACTACGAATTGCGCCCGATTCATGTGCAGGATCTTGCCCTCCTGGCAGTTCGCGAGGCGGAGCGTGAAGACTCGGAATCGTGCGTGATCGATGCAGTGGGGCCAGATTCTCTGAGCTTCAAGGGACTGTTTGAGGAATTGGGGCTGGCCATCGGCGCTTCTCGTCCGATCGTAGGGACACCATGCTGGACGATTCCTCTCGTACACGCATCAACCTCCTTGCTGGGGTATCTGCACGGTGATGTGATGCTGACGCGCGATGAAATCCGAGGCTTGATGGAAAATCGTCTGAGTTCTTCTGCTCCTTCGGCTGGCGCCACCAGCTTGAGGCGCTGGATGCACGAACACGCCTCTACTTTGGGCCGCAGATATTCCAGTGAACTTTCGCGACGTTGATGATGATAACACCGTTTTTGAGATAGGAACGGATTGGTAGCTTCGTATTGATGAGAGTAGTCCGCCATGAAACACTATACGATTAAATTGCTGAGCCTGTTGTCTTTGTTTGCTTTTGCAACAACGGCTTATTCTCTTCCTTCTACCGGCGATAGCAACTATGCCGTGCAAGTTTCCCAAGATGGGAAGGAAGTGATCGAATATAGGGCTCTCGTCTGGATTGATAAGGGTAGTATGGAACGTTACGGTGGCGAAGCTGCCTTCCGGGAAAAGCTGGACAAAATGTTCATGCAAACGACGGAGTTTTTCAACGGAAGTCCGAATCGGTTCAACTATTATTTCCGTTTTGTCCCTGCTGGAATCCGTGTGTACGATACGGAGGGAGATCGTAGCAAGGTTGATTCCTTCAAGAAGCAGGCATTCGGCAAGCTCGATACAGAGAGATATGACTACGTCCTTTTTCTGGCACTGGATGCGCTCACCAATGAGACGTGTTGTGGTGGCGGCGGGGAGAGTGGGCAATGCGTCGTGATCTATCACAGGACGCTGAAAGAGCAGGAGGAACGAGGAGATATTTTTTCCAGACAACCTCCTGTCCAGGGTGCCTACAGCGACTTGGCTCATGAATATGGGCACATTCGTGGTGCGACAGATCTTTATCAGTACATGATCAAGGCAGAGGACAACCCTGTCAGCCATGTGGAGTTAGTGCCACCTTTCTGCAACATGGGCACGAGCTTCGGAGTATGGAGCGACTACTGTTACGCCCTCTTCAATTATACGGCGAGGGACAAACAAATGGATCGCGACCTTACCAAAAAGATTTTTCCGGAAAAACTGCGTATCCATGTCGTACAGAATGGGAAGGAGATTCCCGGAGCCCAAGTGAAGTTTTACGGAACCCGGGCAGGTGGCTCTCACAACAAGCGGGATGTTTACCCGGAGGCGTATCGCACCTTCCAGACCGATGTCCGAGGCACGATAGAAGTCACGGATTTGTACAAGCTCTACCACCCTGATTACGGAGCACCCGGGACTCCGCCCAAGGAGCCGATCGATTTATTCCCATACACCTACTGGTTCAGCTTTGTCGTAGAAGCCAGCAATGGAGCTGCGAAAGGCTATGTATGGCTTCCGGATTTCGTCCTTCAGGAGCGCTACTTGCGCACGGGCGAGAAAGTCCATACAGTGACGCTGAAACTGGAATGATCCCCTCTTGCCCGGTTCTGATAAGGGGAGATCAATCTTCCAGTGTACGCGGACGGAGGTAGTACACCTTGTCGTTGCGGCGTACTTTCTCAGGAGAGACAATGTAGATTGTACTTCCTTTGTCGGCTTGGGGTAACTCTGTGAGAGTCCCAGCTTCAATCTCGACTTTGAGCGATGTTGGCGTCAATTCAAGGGCTCCTGTCGTGGGGCCAGTGATGAGGATCGTTTGTCCGGTGGAGAGGGGGGCTGCTTCAAGGGAGATCTCGGCGATGCCGCTTTTGCGGAAGTAATTGGTGACTTTGCCGATGTGTACTTTGTGGACAGAGGCGCGGTTGACGGATGTTCCGCTCCATTCTCCCCATGGCTTGCCGAGGTAGTAGCCGCCTTGCCAGAACCCGCGGTTGAAGACGCGGCGGAGGCGTTCCAGCCAGGATTCGACGAGGTCGGGGGAGTAGGTGCCATTCCGGCAGGCAAGCGAGGCTTCCTTGTACACCGAGGTAACGGTGTGGACGTAGTCCGATGATCTGCCGCGGCCTTCCAGCTTGAGGACGGAGACTCCGGCATCGAGTAATTGATCCAGAACACCGATCGTGCAGATGTCCTTGGGCGACATGACGTATTTGTTGTCGATCACCATTTCGTTGCCAGTTTCCTCATCGGTAACCCGGTAAGCGCGGCGGCAGTTCTGGAAGCAGGCTCCGCGCTGAGCCGAAGAATTGTAGGCTGCGAGGCTCATGTGACACTTGCCGGAGATGGCGACACAGAGTGCTCCGTGGGCGAAGATTTCTACGCGCAAGGGAGATCCCTTCGGACCGCAGATGTGTTCTGTGGCGATACCGTCGATGATGTGGCGGATCTGATTGAGAGTCAGTTCGCGAGCCAGTACGACAACTTCCGCGTATCGTGAGAAGAAGCGGACGGAGGCCATATTGCAGACATTGGCCTGGACGGAGATATGGACGGGCAAACCAATCGAGTGGGCGTATTCGATGACCGCCAGGTCGGAGGCGATGACTGCGTCGACTCCGGCATCGCGAGCAGTGTTGCAGAGTTGGCGCACTTGTTCGAGTTCTTCATCATAGACGATGATGTTGAGCGTCAGATAGGCCTTGGCTCCATGCTCCCGGCATTGGGACACGATTTCGGGCAGATCTTCCGCCGTGAAGTTGACTGTGGCTCGGGAACGCATGTTCAGCGAGCCAACGCCAAAGTAAACCGAGTCTGCGCCTGCATTCAGGGCTGCGGCAAGGGATTCGAACGACCCGGCAGGGGCCATGATTTCCACGTGGGAGGGCATCGTCATCGTGCGGGAATCATACGGGGTAGCGCGTTCTTTGGCGAGTGTATAGCGGAAGAATCCGGTAGCTTCTTTTCGAATCAAATACGTGGAGATTTACAATCCAGCTTCTTCGCGGATGAGGATGACGGTGATGCGGTGTTTGGGGAAAGAACGCGTGATTGTCAGGTAGGCGTTGCAGAGGCGATCCGGCGAGTTGCAGTCATGGCATTTGCCCGTGACCATGCACGGGGTTTTGAAGTCCGGGTGGCGCTTGGCATTGAGGGGGGCTATTTCCCGGAGCCTTGCCTGGGCTTCTTCTCGTGTTGCCGTGATTTTGTTGATCCCGGTGACGAGGACGACGTGGAGGGGGCCGAAGGCGATTGGTGCAACGCGATTGCCTACCATGTCCACCCAGTACAGGGTGCCGTCGGCACTGAGGGCGTTGATGCCCGTCAGGAAGAGTTCTGCCGTCATCCCCTGGCGGCGGATTTCCCAACGCTCGGGACGAGGCATTCCGGGCTGGAATCCATCGTAGAAGCGAATGGCCGGGTTCTGTGCCAATCGATCCAGAATGCCGGTGGCACGCAAGGTCATGGAATCCCCGTAGCTGGCACTGGCGGGCGATAGTTCTGCGACGATGCCGTCCAGGAGTTTTCCTGCTTCTGCCGAGTTATCGGCAATCATGACCTGGAAGCCATGGCGTTCGAGTTTGGCGGCGCACTGTTGGATGAGTTCTTCAGGAACTGTGATCATGGTGGTGTCAGAGATAGGGGGGATTGGGGAAGGCATTTCTACCATGCAAACCGGGCCGGCAAGTAGAACTTCCGGCCCGGTGAGATGAGGATGGATTATTTATTCCTCCGAAGGTGACTCGTCGGTGGTGACAGGCGTTTCACCAGCCTCTTCTGTGTCTTCTTCAGCGGTGATTTCTGCTTCTTCCTCGTCATCGGCGATGACGATGGAGATATCCTGAATGGCTTCGCCGTCCTTGAGGGTCATCAGTTTGACGCCCTGGGCAACTCGGCCGGTTTCGCGGATGGTTTCCACCTTGATACGGACGGATTGTCCGGCGGTGGTCATCAGCATGAGTTCATCGCTTTCGGAAACGACGGTTGCGGATACGACCTTGCCGGTCTTGTCCGTACAGTTCATCGTTTTCACGCCAGTGCCGCCGCGGCTTTGCAGGCGGTAGGCATCGAAGCCAGTGCGCTTGCCGAGGCCGTTTTCGGAGGCGACGAGCAGGGTTGCGCTTTCATCGACGATGGCCAGCGCGACAACATAGTCGCCGGAGCGAGGACGGATGCCGCGGACGCCGATGGTGTTACGGCCCTGGTCGCGCATGTCATTTTCGTTGAAGCGGATGCTCATTCCGTCGTGCGTGACGAGGACGATTTCGTTGCTACCGGATGTAAGGACGGCGTTAACGAGGCTGTTGCCTTCTTCCAGATTGATGGCGATGATGCCTGCCTTGCGGTAGTTGCGGAAGTCGTTGAGGCTGGTCTTCTTGACGGTGCCGTCCTTGGTGGCGAAGACGACGAAGCCGCTTTCTTCCCCGAAGGTGATATCATTGCCGTTGTCGTCCACCTTGCGTTCAAGGCGAAGGATGGCGGCGATGTTTTCTTCCGGCTGGAGGTCAAGCAGGTTCTTGATGTTACGACCCTGGGCACTGCGCGCGGCTTCATCGATTTCGTACACGCGATCCACATAGACGCGGCCGGTGTTGGTGAAGAACATGATGTAGTCGTGGTTCTGTGCAGCGAACAGATGCTCAATGAAATCTGCAGCCTGATCTTTTTTGGCTGCCTTGGTCGTAGCAGCCTTGATACCTTTGCCACCGCGAGCCTGGACTCGGTATTCGGTGGAGTTGGTGCGCTTGATGTAGCCGCTGTGGGTGATGGTGACGATCATCGAGTCATTCGGGATCAAGTCCTCAATGGCCATGTCTCCTTCAAACGGGATGATGCGTGTGAGGCGAGGGGTGGCGTACTTGCTCTTGATGGTCTGAAGCTCGTCCTTGACGATGCCGAGCACGCGGGATTCGTTTGCCAGGATGTCGAGGTAGTCTTTGATGAGAACCATGAGCTCGGAGTAATCGTTGTTGATCTTGTCCGATTCCAGCGCGGTGAGCTGGTAGAGGCGCAAGTCAAGAATGGAGTTGACTTGGCGTTCGGTAAAGACGTAGCGGCTTCCCTGGATGGAGGGTTGGGAACGGATCAGTATGCCGAGGCCTTCCGCCGTAGCGACGGGGAAGGTGTAGTCCTGCAGGCGCTGGCGGGCTTCATCGCGGTTTTTGGAGTCGCGGATGATGTGGATGAAGTCATCCATGTGGCCAAGGGCAAGAAGGAAGGCTTCCAGGCGTTCGGCATCTTTTTCCGCCTCGTTGAGGAGGTGGCGGGTACGACGGACGATGACTTCACGGCGGTGCTCGATGTAGAAGTTGATGGCATCGAGCATTGTGAGCGTCTTCGGCCGGTTGTCGTGAATGGCCAGCATGTTCACGGAGAAGGAAGTCTCCATGGACGTAAGCTTGTAGAGCTGGTTGATGACAACCTGGGGACGAGCATCGCGTTTTAGTTCGATTTCGATGCAGGTCTGTTCATCGGAGAGGTCTCGGAGGCCGGAGATATCTGTAAGGATTTTGTCCTTGCAGAGTTCGGCGATGCGTTCCTGAAGGACGGCTCGGTTGACACCGTAAGGGACTTCACGAATGATCAGGAGGTCTTTGCCTGTGTCCGACTGCTCAACATCAATATCGCCACGGATGCGGACGGAACCGCGCCCGGTGCGGAAGTAGTTGTCAATTCCGGAGTAGCCGAGCAAGTCCCCACCAGTCGGGAAGTCCGGCCCCTTGATGTGCTGGCGGAGTTCTTCGACGCTGATGTGCGGGTTGTCAATCGTGGCGCAGATGCCATCGACGACTTCACCGAGGTTGTGCGGGGCCATGTTGGTAGCCATGCCGACGGCGATCCCGGTGCCGCCGTTGACGAGAAGGTTCGGGAAGGCAGAGGGGAAGACGGTCGGCTCGGTCGTCGTGCCGTCGTAGTTGGGCATGAAGTCAACCGTGTCCTTATCCAGATCGGCCATCATGGCGAGCCCCATGCCGGAAAGCTTGGCTTCCGTGTATCGAGAGGCAGCTGCGGGGTCGCCGTCGGGCGTACCGAAGTTACCTTGGCCGATGACGAGAATGTCTCGCATGGACCAGTTTTGCGCCATGTTGACGAGCGTCCCGTAAATGGCCGCATCGCCGTGCGGGTGGTAACTACCCATGGTGTCACCGACGATTTTGGAGCATTTGCGCGTTTTGCCACCGGGGGAGAGGTTGAGTTCCTTCATGGCGTACAGAATGCGCCGTTGGGAAGGTTTCAGACCGTCACGGGCGTCCGGGAGGGCGCGGGAAATGATGACGGACATGGAGTAGTCCAGGAACGAGGTGGAAAGCTCGCTGGCTACGTCCACGGGTTTGATGCGATTGTTATCCATTGCTCAAAAGTGTGTAGTGAAAGTGGGGATTAGATATCCAGGTTGCGCACGTTGAGGGCGTGGTCCACGATGTAGTTTTTGCGAGGTTCGACGACATCACCCATGAGGATGGTGAACATTTCATCGGCACGGACGGCGTTGTCTTCATCGAGGACGACGCGGAGGAGTTCTCGTTTTTCCGGATCCATTGTCGTTTTGAAGAGGTCTTTGGCGTCCATTTCACCGAGACCCTTGAATCGTGTGATTTCGACGCCTCGTTTGCCGATGTTGATGACGCTCTGGAGGATGTCCATCACGGAGAAGAGGGGGAGCACTTTCTGCTTTTCTCCTTCGCCTTCGAGGAGTTCAAAGAGCGGCGTGTCGTCTGACATCAACATGTTGGAGGGGATGCCAAGTTCTTCCAGACGGATGAGCGTGCGGGTGATGGCCTTGGCTTCGTGCAATTCGTGCGTCAGGGCGCGGCGGCTGGGGCCACTGCGTTCCGGCAGGGGATTGGCGAGCAGTTCTTCTTCGGTCAGTTCTCCAAAAAGAGCGAGGTCACGGTTTTCGTTAGAGAATACCACAAGGGCTTCCGTGTCGTGGAAATATTCGATGGATTCATCGTTGCCGCAACGGATTTTGACGAGGTATTCCGGGAAGTCTCCGTTGGCTTCGCGGTGCTTGAGGAGGTCTTCGAAAGTGCCTCCCTGCATCTGGACGGATTCCGCGTAGCGTTGCAGGTTGATGAGGGTTTCAAGGATGGCGAAGTGTTCGTCCGGGGAGAATGTGCGGGAGCCGTTGGCCATGCGCAGGGTGACGTCGTTGACGGCCAGCTCGATGAGCTTGCGGTTCAGGGCGATTTCATCCTGGACGTACTCTTCCTTTTTCTTGCGGATGACGCGGTAGAGCGGAGCCTGGGCGATGTAGAGGTGCCCGGCTTTGACGAGCTGCGGCATGTGGCGGCAGAAGAAGGTGAGCAGAAGGGTGCGGATGTGGGCGCCATCGACGTCGGCGTCAGTCATGATGACGATTTTATGGTAGCGCACTTTTTCCAGATTGAAGGAGCCTTCGTCGTCGCCTTCTCCGATACCGGCGCCGATGGCCGTGATCATGTTCTGGATTTCCTTGTTGGCCAGTGCTTTGTCAAGACGTGCCTTTTCCACGTTGAGCACCTTGCCTCGCAAGGGGAGGATGGCTTGTGTGCGGCGGTCGCGCCCGAGTTTGGCGGAGCCACCTGCGGAGTCACCTTCGACGATGAAGAGTTCGCACTTCTTCGGGTCGCGGTCAGAACAGTCAGCCAGCTTACCGGGGAGGCCTCCGACTGTCAGTGCGCTTTTGCGGACGGTTTCGCGAGCCTTGCGGGCAGCTTCACGGGCGCGAGCGGCGTTGATGCTCTTATCGATGATCTTGCGGGCGATAGCGGGGTTTTCTTCGAAGAAGGTTTTGATTTCTTCGTACACCACATTGCTGACAACGCCTTCGATTTCCGTGTTGACGAGTTTATCCTTGGTCTGCGAGCTGAAGCGCGGGTTGGGCATCTTGACCGAGATGACGGCTACGAGGCCTTCGCGGACGTCATCGCCGCTGAGCGATGGATCCTTGTCCTTCAGGAGGCCATTGGCTTTGGCGTATGTATTGATGACACGTGTCAGAGCACTGCGGAAACCGGAAAGGTGAGTGCCGCCGTCACCGTTGTAGATGGAGTTGGCGAAGCAGAGGATCTGGTCAACGTAGGTGCAGTTGTACTGGAAGACGACGTCAACAAGCACGTCGTCGTTCATCTTCTTGCCATCGTATTCAACTTCGACCTGGCGAACGCCGGAGATGGCGATGGGGCTTTCCGTGATGAGTTCCTTGTTTTCGCCGAGCTGGCGAACGAACTCAACGATACCTTCCTTGTAGTAGAAGTGTTCCTTGCGCTCCGGCGTCTGGCGTTCGTCGCGCAGTTCGATGATGAGGCCGGGGTTGAGGAAGGCGAGTTCGCGGAGACGCGTCGTGAGCATTTCGAACTTGAACTCAATGGAATCCGTGAAGATCGTAGCATCCGGGAAGAAGGTAATCGTCGTGCCAGTGATTCCGACGGGAGCCGTGCCTATGACCCTGAGGGGCTCCGTCGTGCGACCGCGTTCGAACTTGATCATGTAACGCTGACCATCGCGGCGAACTTCTGCCTTGAACCAATCAGCCAGGGCATTGACGCACTTGGCGCCGACGCCGTGCAGACCACCGGAGTATTTGTAGGCTCCCTGCCCGAATTTGCCACCGGCGTGGAGGTTGGTGAGTACCAGTTCCACGGCGGGGATGCCGAATTTGGGGTGCATATCAACGGGGATGCCGCGGCCATTGTCGGCAACGGACAGCGAACCGTCCATGTGAATGATGATATCGATCTTGGAGCAGTAGCCAGCAAGGTGTTCGTCGATGGAGTTATCCAGAACTTCAAAGACACAGTGGTGAAGCCCCCTTTCATCAGGGTCGCCGATGTACATCCCGGGACGTTTGCGAACGGCTTCAAGCCCTTCCAGCTTGTCAATCTGTGCTGCTCCGTATTCCTGCTGCGCTGTTGTGTTAACGGACGTGTGAATAGGCTCGTTGGACTCGTCTGACATATCGATTAGATGCTAGGGAAAGTTCCCGATCAATGCAAGCAAGAAGGCAGTCAGTACGAAGGGAAAAGGGCATAAGGATACCCCCATTCCCGTCCCCGCCTGCATTTGGACGGAAACCGGAAGAATGGGGGATGTGAAAGTTGTTTTTTAGTGCTCCTGAGGAGGTGTGTTTCTGTGCCCCTTCCCCTTGCCGTGGGAGAACTCCCGCATGCGCTGGAACATGCTGTAAAGCCCCGGGATGAGGAGAATGCCGACGCATGTGGCGCAGATCATTCCGTAGAAGGTAGTGATGCCGATGGCCAGACGGCTGGCAGCCCCGGCTCCTGTGGCGATGACCATCGGGAAGACGCCGATGATGAAGGAGATGGCCGTCATCAACACGGCTCGGAATCGTTGCCCGGCACCATTCAGGGCAGCTTGCTGGATGCTGGCTCCCCGTTCGTGGTCTTCTTTGGAGAACTCGACCATCAGAATGGCATTCTTACTTGCCAGCCCCACGAGCATGACCAGCCCGAGCTGGGCGTAGATGCTGAGCGACGATCCACAGATGAGGAGCCCCGCGAGTGCCCCCATGATGGCGACGGATACGGAGGCAATGACCGACATGGGCGTTGTCCAGCTTTCGTATTGGGCGACGAGGAAGAGGTAGCCGAAGACGAAGGCCAGCAACATCAAGAAGAGGATCTGCCCATCGTTTTCGCGTTCCTGATAGCTCATGTCCGTCCAGGCAATGGAGTAATTTTCTGGGAGTTTCAGGTTGTCAATCGCCTTCATGATTTCGCCACTACTGACCCCGTTTTTCAGGATGCACTGGATGTTGGCGCACATCATCTGATTGTAGCGGGTGATTTGGCGTGGTCCGGTGATGAATGAGAGCGTAGCCATGGAACTGAGGGGCACCATCTCTCCTTCGTTGTTCTGCACATAGGTGCTCATGATGTCCTGGAGTCCGACGCGTTCCTTGGTATCGGACTGGATTTTTACCTTAAAGGCGTAGCCATCGAGGTTGAAATCATTGACGTAGAGCGAGGCCAATTTGCCTTGGAGTGTAGAGAAAATGCTGTTGACAGGTACGTGCATGGTCTGTGCCTTTTGGCGATCCAGGTGCATGAAGAGCTGGGGCGTACTGGCTTCATAGGACGAGAAGGCGTTGAGCACACCGGGGATTTTCCTGATTTGCGTCAGGATATCGTCTGTGTGCTGGGCGAGTTGCTTGGGCGTTTCTTCTCCGGCTGCCTGTAGCATGAATGAAACGCCGCCCGTGACGCCGAGCCCCATGATGGCTGGAGGGCTGAACACCTTGATATTGGCGGATGGAATTGTGGAGAGCATCCCCTGGGCTTGCGCCAGGAGGGCATCGATTTGAAGATTCGGAGTTTTGCGGTCGCCCCAGGGTTGGAGCTGGACGATGCACATGCCGACGTTTTCTCCACTGCCTCCCGTGAAACTGAAACCCGTGACGGAGGAGACCTGGCGGACGCCGGGCAGCTTCATCAGCATGGATTCAGCCTGAGTCCGGGCTTCTTCTGTGCGTGAGAGGGTGGCTCCGGGTGGGAGCTGGATATCCACGAAGAGGGTACCTTTGTCTTCCTGGGGAAGGAAGGAGGAGGGGAGGGCGTCGAAGAGTTTCCAATCTGCAAAGAAGACGGCTACCAGCGCCAGAAGCGTCAGCCAGGCGCGCCGGACGAATACGCCGGAGATCTTCAGGTAGGAACGGCGGGAGAAATCCAGAGCTGCGTTGAAGGGGCGGAAGACATTGAACCGGCGCTGAGTTTTCCTCTTCTTCAGCAGCAATACGCAGAGTGCCGGACTGAGCGTCAGGGCATTGACGGCAGAGAGGCAGAGTGCCACGCACATGGTGACGGAGAATTGCAGGTAGATGTTGCCGACCATGCCGCCGATGAAGGCAATTGGGATGTAGATGGCTACGGTTACCAGTGTGGTGGCGATGATGGCCCCTGTGATCTGGTGCATGCTCTTTTTAGTAGCCTCGTATGGGGATAATCCCTCCGTATCCATGAGCCGGATGGTATTTTCTACGACGATGATGCCGTCGTCCACCAGAGAGCCGATGACGAGGATCAGGCCGAACATGGTCAGCACGTTGATGCTGAAGCCCAGAGGCAGGAGGATGGCAAAGGTGCCTAATAGAGATACGGGAATGGCAAGGGCTGGAATGAGTGTGGCACGCCAGTCCTGCAGGAAAAGGTAGGTAATACCGATGACGAGAACGAGGGCGATGATGAGGGTCTCCACGATTTCGTACATGGTGGCCAGGATGTATTGCGTCGGGTCGTAGCTAACTTCGTAGGAGACGCCTTCGGGGAAGGTTTTCTTGAGTTCCTGGAGCGTTCCCTTGACGGCCGTCATGGCGTCGAGTGCGTTGGAGTCGTCATTACGATAGACAGCCATGTTGACGGAAGTATCGCCGTTGGCGCGGGAACTGCCGGTGTAGCTTTCTGCCCCCAATTCGATACGGGCGATGTCTCGAAGTTTGACGATGTCTCCCTCTTCGCTGGTGCGGACGATGATGTCGCTGAATTCATTGACGGTTTTCAGACGCCCCGTGATGTTGACTTTGTACTGGACGTAGGAATCGTTGGATTGATCGCCGATGGAACCAGCTGCAGCCTGGATGTTCTGGGTCTTGATGGCGGCCGCAACATCGCTGGGGGTGATATTGAGGGCGGACATACGGACGGAGTCCAGCCAGATGCGCATGCTGTAATCCTTGGCCCCCATGATGTCCGAGCTGGCAATGCCTTCTACACGGGCGATTACATCCTTAACGCGTGTTTTGACAAAGTTGTTGAGCTGGAGGTTTGTCATCTTTGATGGATCTGCCCGGAAGGCGAAAAATCCGAGGATGTCCGAGGTGCGCTTTTTGATGGTGATCCCCTGGTTGACGACTTCGGTTGGCAGGCTGTGTTCGACGCGCTTGAGGGCGTTTTGCACGTTGACCATGTTGATGTCCGAGTCAGAACCGCTCTTGAAGGTGATATTGACGTTGTAGCCGCCGCTGTTGTCTGAGGTGGACGAGAAGTAGAGCAGGTTTTCCAGCCCATTAAGCTCCTGTTCCAGAGGAATGCCCACGGTTTCCATTACCGTCTGTGCACTGGCTCCTTCGTAGGTTGTGCGGACGTTGATGGTTGGCGGGGCGATTTCCGGATATTCCGCAATGGGAATACGTGTTTCACAAATGACGCCGGCCAACACCATCAGGATGGCGATGACGATGGCAAATTTAGGCCGGTGGATGAAGAGTTCCGAGATCATGGCTGATGCTTCAGTTGGATTCTACGGGAGCCACGGTAGCACCGGGGCGCGTTTTGTGCTGCCCATCGACGACGACGATGTCACCTTCCTTGATGCCGGAACGGATACACTGGCGGTTGTTGATCATGTTGCCAAGGATCACGTCTCTTCGTTCGACAACATTGTTGCTGTTCACGATATAGACGTAGCACTTGGAGTCGTCGTACATGACGGCGGAGATGTTGACGGCGGGGAGGGATTCTACTTCCTTCTTGGACAGGTTGACTTCGATGGGGGCTCCGGGGCTGAGGATGTTTTCCGGGTTGTCGAATTTGACCCAGACGGCAACAGTATCTGATGTCGGGTTGGTTTTGTTATCGACGATGGCGATGGCACCTGCAGTGGGATAGGGAATGCCGTTGGCAAGCTTGAGGTGGATGACGGCGTCTTTTTTCATTTCATCCGTATTGCCGAAAAGGGAGAGAAGGTCGCGTTCGCTCATGGAGAAGCGGACATAGACGTGATCCATATCGGTGACGGTAGCCAACGTACCGGATTGTGGAGTGATGTAGTTGCCGCGCGAGAAGGTGATGCGCCCGATTTTACCGGAGATGGGCGAAGTGATTTTTGTGTAGTTGAGGTTGTCTCGTGCATTGATGAGCTGAGCTTCCTCGGATTTTTTCTGGGCTTCTAGAGCAGCCATGGAACTGCGGGCATTTTCCACAGTATCTTTGGAGACTGAGGCGTTTTCGACGAGCTTCTCGTATCGTTCGAGGTTGGCTTTAGCGTAGTTGAGCTTGGCCTGAGTCTGGGCGATTTGGGCCTCGGCATTCATGACATTGGCCTTGTACTGGGTATCTTCGATATTGAAGAGGAGTTGTCCTTCTGCAACTTTATCGCCTTCTGCGAAATGCAGTGAAAGAATGTTTCCAGAGACGCGCGGTTGGATGGCCACGGTGTCAATTGCTTCGACTCGGCCAGTGTAACGATTGTTGATAGCATTCTTCATCGGAGTGGCTTTCTCCGTCAATACCGTACTGATTGGCATGGCGGGGGGAGCCGGTGTGTCAGCCAAAGTCGTAGCACCCATCAGAATAGGAAGGGCAATGAGGCTGGCAAGGCGCGGAGTCAGCAGGGGGAAAGCTTTCATGATGGTCGAATGGTTGGTCGATATGTCAAATAGTTGATTAGTTAAACTATTGTCAAACGCAAATAGTTTCATGGTTTGATCATTTTTTGGAAATACTGACACAAGTTCTGCCTTTGTCTGGTTTTGAACGCCAGGGTCGGGAGAGGGAGGTTTGAGGGGGAACTCAATTTTTCCTTAACGGGGGTGGCTTTTCAATTAGCTGTGGAGGCGTTGATAATCATTGAATCCAGCCTGTGTTCTCTGAATGATTGAGGCAATGAATGCTTCCAAACTCAATAGAAAAGTAGCTGTCATGATGGGTGTTTCCCGCGGAATGCTCCGCCAGGCCGCGTTTTTGATGGCATCGAAGGGGATTAGGCTGGCTATTTTTGACAGGAATGGCGCCGCTGGTGAAGAATTGGTCAGCCTCCTTCATGGTTGTGGCCATCTGCTTTTTATGGGAGAGATGAAATCCGGGAATGATCTAGCTTCCTTTGCCCACTTTATCGCGCTCCAATACGGACGGGTGGACTATATGATTAACAGTGCTGCTTCCGGGCGTGAACTGGTGGAGACGGACGAGGAGGAAGGCGATATCTCGGGGATGCCCCGGGAGTCTGCACGGAGCTTTATGGCTCGTATATTGAAGGAGCAATTTGCCGACGGTTCTTCCATCGTCAATGTGGGTGAAATTCGATCAACTGTTTCCCGCTGGGAGACACCTCACAAGGGGAACTGCCGTGATAATCCCTATGTGTTTTCCCAGAAGTCAGGAATTTCACTGTCTGTTCGGGTTAGTCATGTGATTCCGGTCGGTAATCCGGACTGTGGGGACGTTTTGGATGAAAAGGTGGCTCGGACGGTAGCAGTGCTCTGTCTGCAGCAGCAGCATCCTGATGTCGTGCGCGAGACGATTGTGGTGGATTCCTCCCTGCCGTACTCGTCCGAATATTATGGTCGCGGTATGGTCAATGTGCATCCCATGGAAGCGGATTCTGATTATTTGGCTGTTCAATAGATAGTGAGAATCCATGATAATTGAGTTAAAAATGAGATTTACATGTTAAATGCAGGCTGATGAGGCTTGCCAGTAGTGGATTTGACGCTATGTTGGGCAGCATGGATTTGATCAAGACGGCTGTGCTTTTGTTTATCGTGCTGGACCCTCTGGGTTTGGTACCTATCGTGTATAGCATGATTTCCGGGTATTCCGCCAAGAGGAGGAAGATGATTCTGATTCGGGAGTCGCTATTTGCGTTGGCGATCCTCCTGTTGTTCCTGTTTGCAGGCAATTCTCTGATGCAGTTTTTGGAGTTGGAGCAATCTACGCTGAACATCACGGGAGGGATACTCCTTTTCATGGTAGCTATTGGCATGGTCTTCCCCAATAAATCCGTAACGACTGCTGCTGAGGGGGACGAAGTGACCGAACCTTTCATTGTGCCGATTGCCGTGCCCTTAATGGCGGGACCTTCGGCAATTGCTATTATTTTGCTCCAGTCATCGGCGGCCAAGGATGCCGTGGATATGTCCCTTTTAGGTGGAGCAGTCTTTCTGGCCTGGTTGGCAGCGGCTGTTATCCTGTATCTTTCTCAGTACTTTATCAAGTTGCTGGGTGATCGCGGCATGGTGGCTCTGGAGCGTTTGATGGGGATGATTCTGACGATGATTTCCATCCAAATGTTCCTCAACGGGCTTCATAACATGTAAAATTGCGCCAGCGTATGACCGTGAAAAAGGCCACTTTGGATCATCCAGAGTGGCCTTTTTGCAGGGACGTTTTGGAGTGGCGGGAAGAAATTACTTCTTCACTTCCAACCCAATTTTGTTCAGATGCTTGTTGGCGGAATCAAGGCGTTTTTGTTCGCGTTCCTGACGGGCTTTTTCAGCTTTTTCCTCAAGGGCTTTTTTACGTTCAGCGCGTTCCTTGGCTGCCTCTTCCTTTTTCTGTTCGATGCTCTTCTTGATATCTTCCTTGGATGTGGGTACATCCTTACCGTTTTTATCAACGATTTTGATGCTCTGGGCAGAGGCAAAACCGGGTGCAAGGAGCATGGTGGCCGCAATGATGTAAAGAACCGTTTTCATAAGAGATTTTTGGGTGGTTGATTTTCTTACTTTAAGACAGATATATGGTGCCTGACGTTCATAAAAAAACGGAGGGGGCAATCCCCTCCGTTGTCAAAGAAGTAGTTGGAGACAAGCTTAACCGATTTCCGTGCGGCCGGTAAGCTTAGCGCCTTCTTCCATGGAAAGCGTCTTGGTCTGGATGTCGCCAACGAGGCTGGCTTGGCGCTTGATTTCGCAACGCTGGGCGTTGATTTTGCCTTCGACATTGCCGTAAACGCGGACGTCGCCGGCAGTGATGTCTCCCTTGATTTCGGCGGATTCACCAATGGTGACCGTTCCGCGTTCAGAGGAGATTTCACCTTCGATTTTGCCGTCGATGTGCATATCGTTGTTGAAGCGGATGGTTCCGGTGATTTCGATGCCGGCCGCGAGGAAATTGGTGATGGAATCAGTCATAAAAGATGATTGGTTGACAGTGTGAGAGGGGGAATCAAACGGTCATGATGTCCTTTTCCTTGGAGGAAAGGATTTCATCGATGGATTTGACGGTTTTGTCGGTCAGCTTCTGGATCTTGTCTTCCAGCGTGCGCTGTTCGTCTTCGGTGATAGAGCTGTCAGCCTTGAGTTTCTTGAGGCTGTCCATTCCATCGCGGCGTGCGGCACGAGCGCGGACGCGGGCTTCTTCGGCAACGCCTTTGGCGTACTTGACGAGATCTTTGCGGCGTTCTTCAGAAAGCGTGGGGATGGGCACGCGCACGGAACGAGCATCAATGACGGGGTTGAGGTTCAGGCGGCTTTCGTTGATAGCGCGTTGGATGTCGTTGAGCGTGCTCGGATCAAAGGGCTGAATGAGGATGCTGCGGGAATCGGGAGTGCTGATGACGGCCATGCTTTTGAGCTTCATGCTGGAGCCGTAGCTGGCCACCAATACGTCCAGGTTTTCAACCAGAGCAGGGGAGGCTTTGCCTGTGCGGAGACCTGCGAATTCGCCGTGAAGGTATTCAACGGCTTTTTGCATGCCGCTTTCGACATTGGAAAGTACTGAGTTTGCGTCCATGATTAGGAGTGAGGTGTAGTTTGATTGATTTTAGGAAATGACCGTTCCGATGGGCTCTCCCATCAGGGCTCGGGTGATGTTGCCTTCCGTGTGCATGTCGAATACGATGATGGGCTTCTTGTTATCCATGCAGAGGGTGAAAGCCGTGGAATCCATGACTTTCAATTGGCGGGAAATGCATTCCTGATAAGTGATTGTATCAAAACGTGTGGCATTTTCCACCTTTTTCGGGTCGGCATCGTAAACGCCATCGACGGAGGTGGCTTTCATGACGACTTCAGCGTTGATTTCGCTGGCGCGCAAGGCTGCTGTCGTATCAGTCGAGAAGAAGGGGTTGCCTGTGCCAGCTGCAAAGATGACGATCTTGCCTTGAGCGAGATCATCCTTGGCCTTCAGACGGATGAAGGGCTCTGCCACGTTCTTCATCTCAATGGCAGACTGAACGATGCATGGGACTCCGCAGCGCTGGATGGCACTTTGCAGCGCAAGGGAGTTCATGACGGTGGCAAGCATACCCACATAGTCGGCAGTGGCGCGTTCCATGCCACGGACACTGGCCTTGGCGCCGCGCCAGAAGTTGCCGCCTCCGACAACAAGACCCAGTTCAATGCCGGAAGCCTTATGGGCATCGGCAATTTCCTGGGCAATGCGGGCGACGATTTCGGGGGAAATATTATCCATGCTGCCAGGGCTGCGGAGGGCTTCTCCGCTCAACTTGAGCAGGATCCTTTTGAAGGGAGGTTGGGTAGCTTCTGTCATCAGTGTACTTCTTACGGCGCAAGATTGAAATTTTGCGGACCAAATGAAAAGCTAAAAGAACGTCGATAAGGCGTTTTCGTCAGTTTTCCTCGCGCGAGAGTGCACGGATGGGTCATTTAGTCCCGGCTGGGGGCTCGGTCAGTGTGACTGGGATGGAGCCATTGCGTGCATCGATGCTGACGATGGGGAAGGGGATGGAAATGCCTTCCTTGTCGAATTCCTTTTTAATTTGTTTGGCTAGATCCATGCGAAGTTGCACGTAGTTGTCTCTCTCGCACCACGCGCCGACGGTGAAGGCTATGCCGGAGTCCTGGAAACCGGAAAAGAGGATGCTGGGGGCAGGATCGTTTAGACTGAGGGGCTCGGCGGCGAGAATTTTTTGGAGAACGGAGACGACCTTATCCAGATCGCTGCTGTAATCGACGGAGAAGTTGATGTCGCACCTTCGGGTTTCAAATCTGGTGATGTTGCTGACCGGATTTTTGATAATCATTTCATTGGGAACGCGGACCATGGTGTTGTCCGGCAGTCGGAGCTGAACGGACATGAGGTTGATCGCATCCACTGTGCCGCGGATTCCGTTGATCTCGACGATGTCCCCAAGGTTGATCTGTCGTTCGCCAACGAGGAAGAGTCCGCTGATGATGTTGGAAAGGGATGTTTGAGAGGCAAAGCCTACGGCGACACCGATAATACTGGCTGCTCCCAACAGCGTGACGATGTCAAAGCCCAGTAGAGCGAAGGTTTCGACAATAATGAGAATGAAGCCCCCGTGGCGGATGATTTTGAGTAACAGCGCTGCCGCCTGCGGAGACATGTGCTTGCGGAGCAAGGGGGCGAGTATTTTACAAAGAATAAGCAGGGTAACGGAGGCGGCAACAAGCCAGATGCCTGCATGTGTCAAATCGCTGACAAGAGTATCCACTTCCTTGGCTTTCATCCAGTCGGGCATATTGAGAAAATCTTCAATCCCCTTGACGGGATCGATTGGTTTAGACGGAAGCTTTTCCGTAGTTTCGGCTGCTGCTACAAAGGGAAGTGCGGATGGAGTTGGCATGCGATTGTACCGTTATGGAGGAATTTGTCTGGAAAGATCAATATAAAAAGGCGGAATCCCTAGGGATGCCGCCTTGAAAGTAAACCGGGTTCCGGCCTTGCCTTACTTGCTGAGGTAGGAAGCAACGCCTTCGTGGGAGGGCGTCATGGCACGTTCGCCTTCATGCCAGCCGAGCGGGCAGACTTCGCCGAATTGTTCGAAGTGCTTGAGGGCATCAACCATGCGAAGGGTTTCGTCGATGGAACGACCCAGAGGCATGTCATTGACCAGCTGGTGGCGAACGATACCATGCTTGTCGATCAGGAAGAGACCGCGGTAGGAAACCATTTCGCCTTCCACTTCGACATTGCCGTCTTCATCAATGACTTGCTCACCAGCGAGAACATCGTAGTCGCTGGAGATCGTCTTGTTGATATCGGCAACGATCGGATAGGTCACGCCTGCGATGCCGCCATTGTTGACCGGGGTATTGACCCATGCCCAGTGGGAGAACTCGCTGTCAGTCGAGCAACCAATCACGGCTACGTCGCGCTTTTCAAATTCACTCAAGGCATTCTGGAAACCCAGAAGTTCCGTCGGGCAAACGAAGGTGAAATCTTTCGGATAGAAGAACAGGACAACGTACTTTTTACCCTTGTACTGGGAGAGGGTGAAGTTCTCGACGATCGTTCCGTTGACGACGGCGTTGGCACTGAAATCGGGGGCTTGTTTTCCTACGAGGAGCATAATTTTTGGTGGGTTTTGTTGAATGTGTATTGGAATGATTCCAATTATCCGTATTCCGGTCAAGACTATTTATTAGGCCTGCCTAAAAACACGAGCTTCTTGACATGTTGGACTCACCTCCTGCCGGAAGTGTTCAAAAAATCAGAGGATAAGAGCTCCCTGTACTTCGGCGTTCCATTTCGGCTGGCATTCAGGTAAACGTGTGATTGATGTTCAGTGTGGAATCTTGTTGGCTCGTTCCTTTTCTCTTGAACAGCTTGGCTGTTTTGTCACATTGTTTCGGCCATGTCCACGGGGAAACAGGAACAATGGTCCAGCAAGCTGGGCGTGATTTTTGCAGTTGCCGGCAGCGCTGTTGGCTTGGGGAACTTTCTGAGATTTCCGGGTCTGGCCGCCCAGTATGGCGGTGGTGCCTTCATGGTGGCCTATGTGGTTTCCCTGATTTTGCTGGGTGTTCCGGTGGGATGGGCCGAGTGGTCTCTCGGGCGTCGTGGTGGTTTGATGGGGAGCAATTGCGGACCGGGTATCTTGTGGAAACTGACGAATGGATCAAGCGCCTGGAAGTTCCTTGGGGTGATTACGATTTTGGGGCCGACGGCCGTGGCTTTCTACTATATTCCGATTGAGGCCTGGTGTTTTGGCTATATGTGCAAGTTGTTAAGCGGGACGGAGGCTTTTGCTTCGATAGGTGAGACGAAGGAGGTGTTTGGCAGCTTCGTGGGAATCTCTGGCGATGGGGCGGCCTTATCGGGTGGGAGTCTGCTCGTGGTGTCATTGGTGGTAAGCATGGTTTTAAACCTTGGGATTATTTACCGCGGCATTTCCAAGGGGGTCGAGACGTTTTGCCGCTGGTCGGTGCCGATGTTGTTGGTGATCTCAGTGATTTTGCTGGTCAGGGTACTGACGATCGGGACACCTGATCCATCGTATCCAGACAGGAATGTTGTGGAAGGCCTGGGTTACATGTGGAACCCGAATAAAACGCTGGTGGAGGAACGCGTGATGGATGGAGGCACCGAATCGTGGAAGGCAGTTTCCATGGCTCCGGTGACCAATCCTCAGTCCATGAAGCAGCTTGTGGACAAAGTGGCAGCTTCCAATGGAGAGATGCGCCTGACGGAAATGACTGTCTGGGAGGGATTGAAGAATGTTGAGTTGTGGATTGCGGCTGCTGGCCAGGTGTTCTTGAGCCTTTCGGTGGGGACGGGGTTAATCTTAACCTACTCCAGCTATTTGAAGAGGAAGGACGATATTGCGTTGAGTTCTCTGACGGCGGTAGCATCCAACGAAGTTTGCGAAGTGTCGATTGCTGGCATGATGACCATACCGGCAGCCGTGGCCTTCTTCGGCGTTGCCGGGGCGGCAGGGCAGGGTACCTTTGCTTTGGGGTTCATGACTTTGCCTCAGGTGTTTGCCAAAATGCACATGGGAGGATTGTTCGGGGTTCTATTCTTCATGTTGCTGTTTATGGCGGCGGTGACGAGCTCAATCTCCATGATGCAGGTGGGGCTTGCCTACTTCGAGGAATTCATGGGGCTGAGCCGGCGGATGGCCGTCGTTGTGCTGGGCTTTTTCACCTGTTGCGGAGCCGGGGTTGTGACGTGGTTCAGCCGGGATTTGCTGGCTTTGGATACGTGCGACTTCTGGATTGGAACGATGTGTTTCTTCATCAGCGCCATGGTGGTGATGATTCTCTTTGCGTGGAAATTGAATATTAAACGGGGGTTCGACGACTTGAACAGCTACTCTCAGATCAAGATTCCTCGTGTGTACATGTGGATCATGAAGTTTGTGACCCCCACCATTCTGGTGACACTTTTTATTGGATGGCTTGTGCAAAACATCTGGGTGAAACGCGCCCCTGCCTTGCAGGCTCTGCTGAATGGGGATAAAGGCGCTGTCGTTCCGGTGGTGTTCGTGTTATGTTACCTGACCTTCCTGATTTGTGTGACAGCGGCATCTGCCCGACATAAGAAGTGGGTGAAGATGAAGGATCCTGACGAGTTGTGAGTGTTCCCTCTATGAGGGAAGTGCACTGGACGTGAAGTTGGCGAATGTGGGTAGCAAGGAGAATCGCTCCGGCATGCTTTGCGATTTCGGCTTGCTCGCGACGGTGAAAATGGCTTTATTATCAGGCTATGCAGAAACTTGCAGGAAAAATAGCCGTTGTTACAGGCGCTGGCCGCGGAATCGGCAACGCCATTGCCCGTCGCCTTGCCTCCGAAGGAGCCAAAGTTGTCCTGATCAGCAGAAGCCCATCCAGCTGTGGTGGCGCTGCCGATGAAATCAACAAGGAATTCCCCGACTCCTGCAAGGCGTTCCCCTGTGACGTTTCAGACTACAACTCTGTCCAGGAAACGGCTGCCGCCATCCTGAAGGACTTCCCCCAGATCGATATTCTTGTCAACAACGCTGGCATTACTCGCGACACGCTGATGCTCCGCATGAAGGAAGAAGACTGGGACCAGGTGCTGGACACCAACCTCAAGAGCGCCTTCAACCTTGTCAAGGCCTTCCAGCGTATCTTGATGAAGTCCAGCGCGGGTCGCATTATCAACATGAGCTCGGTCATCGGTCTCGTGGGCAATGTGGGCCAGGCTAACTACGCTGCTTCCAAAGCAGGTTTAATGGGCTTCTCGAAGTCCCTTGCTCAGGAATTTGCGCCTCGCAAGGTGACGTGCAATGTCATCGCTCCTGGCTTCATTTCTACGGAAATGTCCGATGCCATTCCTGAAAATCTTAAGGAAGAAATCCTCAAGAAAATTCCCCTCAGAGAGCAGGGTTCTGTTGAAGATATTGCTGCTCTCACCGCCTTCCTCGCTTCTGACGATGCCCGTTACATCACGGGGCAGGTCATTGCCTGTGACGGTGGCATGACCATGTAATGAAATGGCTGAACGGATCTGGCGAAAGGCTCTTTTATATGCAGCTCCCGATCCGCATACTTGGCACGTTAACTTTAGGGCTTGCAGGAATCCATTTGTTGGCTTCCTGCAAGCCCGATTCTGATTCCGGCACGTCCGATGTTCAGGAACTGACGGATGATGCCCGGCGAATCATGGACTCCCAGAACTGGGGTGAAGAAGAAGCCGCTCGTCAGGAGGCTGAACGCCGGAGTACTGCCTCGGTAGCCATTGCTATCCCCGCAGACTTGCCTTCCCCCGAATTGTTGGAGACGACGCAGGGTATCTACGCCCGATTGAAGGAAAAAGCCGGAGACTACGAAGCCTTGGCCTCGACGCCCGAAGGTCAGAAACAGAGTATGCAACCATACTCGGAAGTGATTCCGGCTGCCGATGGCGCCTCCCTTGACATGGTGCCCGTTTCATCTGGTACATTCACGATGGGGAGCCCCGTAGGGGAAGTCCTCCGCAAGGCGGATGAAGGACCGGAGCGTCGTGTTTATGTCGATGGCTTCTGGATGTCCACCATCGAGATCCCATGGGAGATTTACACGGCATTTATGGAAAACGGCCGTCCGCGTTCCAAAGCTGGAGTCTTGCTGGAAGAACGACCCGATGACGAACTTTGGGATGCCGTCACCCAACCGACCGCCCCCTACACGGCTATGAATCTCGGCATGGGGCACGGCTACGAAAAAGGAATGCCAGCTATTGCCATGTCCCACTACGCAGCCTCCAAATTCTGCGAATGGCTCAGTGCGCAGACCGGGCATTACTATCGCCTGCCGACTGAGGCTGAATGGGAGTACGCCTGCCGTGCTGGCTCGAAGACGGCCTATTGCTATGGTAATGATGAAAGTAGCCTGGATGATTATGCCTGGTACTGGAACAACTCCGACGATCGTTACCAAAAAGTCGCATCCAAAAAGCCCAACGCCTGGGGGCTCTACGACATGCACGGAAATGTGGCGGAATGGACGCTGGATACCTACCTCCCGGATCGTCCTCGCTCCCAGGCCGGAGAAACTCTTCGCAATCCTCTCGTACTCCTGCCCGCCCAGCCTGGACATGTTGTCAAAGGGGGCTCCTGGGACGACGATCCTGACAAATTGCGCAGTGCTGCTCGCGTTAAGAGCAACCCGGACTGGAATATGCAGGACCCGCAGAACCCGAAAAGCATTTGGTATCTGACAGATGGAGGCATGATAGGATTCCGCGTGGTTCGTCCGACAACGCTTCCCGATGTCATTACTGTCCACCGTCTCTGGAACTCCTCGAAGGGGATTCCATAAAAAAAATTCAAAAACTATCTACTTTTTCTTGACTCGTCTGAAATTCGAGGTATAAAAGCTCCGCGCTCCTGAAAAGGAGATGGCTTCTAAATCGCGGGATGGAGCAGCCAGGTAGCTCGTCAGGCTCATAACCTGAAGGTCACAGGTTCAAATCCTGTTCCCGTAACCATTTGAAAGTCCTGCAAGTCACAAGCTTGCAGGACTTTTGGGTTATTTTAGTCGAACTTGAAAAGCTCATTTCACAATCAAGCCAGCCAGATGGGGGGCGATTCTCTTCTATCTTCTTGAGCAACGCTAAATTGAGTGGGATCCATTACAAACATGCGTGGCTCCCAATATACGCGTTTGCCCTTCTGGCTCTGGAAAGCGAACCCGTGGCCCCCAGATTGTAAATGAACCTGTATATCAGATGAAAAGTGGTCTGTTTTTGTTGTCCTTACTTTCTTAGGATATTCATTTTTATCGGAAAGGAAGGATTAACTTGTCGGGAAATGGTCTTTTTTCAAATTGGCGTTTTGGTATTGTGTATCCGAGTTGGAGGGGTATATGGTGGAAATATGATGAAATTGACGGTCAGATGCATTGCCGGGGTGGCCTGCGCTGTTGCATTGTCGGCTTTTGGAAAGGATGATGCCGGAAGCCAGGATCAGGGCTTTCCGTGCGACAAAGCCGTGGATGTGTTTGTCGCAGGCAAGGGCAATCCTTATGCATCTGTGCGTATTCCTGCTTTGATTAGTCTGGGGCCTAACCAGCTGGTGGCTTTTGCGGAGGGGCGTTACAGCAATACCGACCAGGGTCAGAATGATATTATCATGAGCCGTAGCAAGGATGGAGGCAAAACCTGGTCGAGAGCCAGAGCTATTGCCAAGTCGCATGGTGCTACCTTCAACAATCCATGCCCGGTGTATGATGTCAAAAGTAAAACGATTACGGTTGTGTTCCAGAGATATCCCCAGGGGGTGTCAGAGCGTCAGGGCAATATTCCGGATGGATGGGAGAATGAGCGTTGCATTCGCAATTTCATGATTCAGAGTCAGAATGGCGGTTCTTCCTGGAGTAAGCCTGTGGAAATTACCGAGACGACAAAGCGACCTTCAGGAGTGGATATCATGGCGACGGGACCGAATTCCGGGGTGCAGCTCAAGAATGGTCCTCACAAGGGTCGCCTCCTTATTCCAATGAATGAGGGCCCTTTCGGCAAGTGGGTGATATCCTGTATTTTCAGCGATGACGGAGGCAAAAGCTGGAAGTTGAGTAAGCCGACAACCAATATGCAGGGGATGGTGAATGAGACGTCTATTGCCGAAACGGACAATGGAGGCGCTGTGATGGTTGCCCGGCACTGGGGCGGTGGTAATTGTCGCCGTATTGTTTGGTCGGAGGACGGGGGTGAAAGTTGGGGCCAAGTGGAGGATGCGCCAGAGTTGTTCTGCGACAGTACTCAAAATTCTCTTCTGACCTATTCCCTGAGCGATCAAGTAGCCTTTGGCGGCAAGAGCCGCCTGATTTTCACTGGCCCCGGAGCTAATCGTCGCATTGATGGAACGATTGCTATGAGCTATGACAATGGCAAAAGCTGGCCAGTGAGCAAGCAGTTGGGCAAGGGTGGTTTTGCCTATTCCAGCTCGGCTGTCGTAACTCCTGGCGTCGTAGGGGTTCTGTATGAGGAAAATTCAAACGCAATCAAGAATCTGAAGTTTGTTCCCGTGACGATTGATTGGCTGACGGACGGTAAGGATTCTGGAATGCCGGCCGGTAAAAAGTCTCCCGCCCTGAAGTAGGGCGAGTGTGAAAAGAAGAATACAGAAAGGGCTGCCTCCCCGGGGATTTAAATCCTCCGTGAAGGCAGTCCTTTTTGTTGTCTTCCGACTCCCTAATCAGAAGTTGTATCTATAGCCGAGGCTGCCACTTGCCCAGGTGGCTCCACTGCGCAGTTCCGTGTTCGCATCGG
>CAYVAI010000009.1:0-121199 GCA_964448375.1 uncultured Akkermansia sp. | reverse complement strand
TCGAAGCCTTCAAAAAAGAACAACAAACTATACGCAAAGAAGATTAACTATACAGCCTGGAGAAACAATAAACCTATACGACTGGCTACAAACATTCCCCGACCTTCGGGAAAAACAACAACCAATATTTACCGCCAACCTACAAAAACAGTCCAATAAATCAAGATAAAAACGAACAAACAAGAACAATAACAATTCTAAAAACGCCTCATAAAAGGCGTTTTTGTGTTTTCATCCCACATCAAAACCCAATAGACAACCATGCGACACGACTGCGAGCAACCTTATACGCACAGCAAGCAGCAACAACATCCGGAGCAATAAAATAAAAATCTGAAAACGACAAATAGTAAACAGAGATCAGAAATCCGGCCACAACAAAACAGGACGAAGCAACAACAGAATAGCACGCCCTGTGCCCCACACGGAACATAAAAACAGGAAAAACATATGCCACAAAAATGCCAAGACACAAAACAAACCTTGAAACAACAGCAAAATAAAATTTCTGCACACCATTCATCTTAACCCCCACTACATCCTGTATATTATCCAGCCCAGCAATCCCGGAATCAAAAAACTCCAGCAGCTTGGAAGCATCAGTATCATAGACATAAACACTCTTGCAGGGAAAATAAAAAGCAGAAACAATACAACAAAAACCCGCAACAATCAGAAACAGACGATAATCGGAAAACCTCCACAGAATTCCGTGATCCTTATTTTCTTCTGCAATCAAGCACCTAACATCCTTACCCATAAATTCCTCCCATATCCAAAAACAAAAACAAAGTCAAACAAAAATTGATTAAAACCAGAGGATCATATCCCGAAGAAATCTCGAATCTCCTTTCGTTCCCGCTTACCATCCTTATCCATCCACAAGCCAAAAGCGTCCGAATCAACGCGATAGAGAGCAATCTTCCTCTCCCTGGCCTTATCAAAAGCCAGACTTGGGATCGAATTGGTACAAGCCAAAATCCCCAACACCGGGTACCCCATCAGAGAAGCCAAATCCTGCACCCCATAGGCAAAATCCACAATCATTGGAACATTAACCGGATAGGCAGAATTCCTTCCATTGCACTTACACTGCACGGCATAGTGAATACGTCCATTCTTCCTGATCACCAAATCAATCCCATCATCAGATTTTCCTTCAGACTTGCAAACAAAGCCGCGATACTCCACATCAAAGCCATTTTCCTCATAACATTTGCCGACATAACGTTCGAACAACATCCCCATATCGGCGGGAGCCCAAGTTGGGCTTAAATCAGCCTCCTGCCTTGACCCTTTAAAAGAAGGCTCAGCATCAGCAGGGGAATCCTCGACAGACCTCACACTTCCCCTCTGCCGATCCAGCCACCATCTTCTGGAATACCAGAAACCCGCGCCCAGACACACAGCACCGCCAACGCCCATTAGCCAGCGATTACGCCTTTCCGCGCGCTTCATAATTCCATACTGCCGTCTTTTCTCCCTCAAGGCCTGCCCGTCATAAACACGCCTGCCATCCTTCGTCCAATAATACCCCTGCCAATCCACCTCATGATACGTCACAGCATCCACAGGCAAACAAAACCACAATCCCACTATCAAGCAGCACTTCACAACCAAGCCATACATCACATCAACGCGTTTCATCTTCCCACAGAATAATCCATGAGACACGCCTATCAACCAAAATCCCAAAATCAGCCAGGAGGAATCGTCCCAAATCAACTTTCTCAAATAGCTGTATTTTTGCTGTACAAACCCAAGAGAAATGAAAGCATATTAAACAATTAACGACTTACAATAAACAAATTATAATAGTTTTCAACCACTCTAAAAAACTTCGTTCGGGACGAAGAGGCCGCAGGTTCGAATCCTGTCAGCTCGACCATTTCAAAAGCCCTGTGAGTTAATCGCTTGCAGGGCTTTTTGTGTTTTTGTTGATCTTGGAATTAAATATAACTTGACTGGGCAAAATGAGTGGGAGCCGTTATTTTTGATGATACAAGTCCAAGCACTCAACGAGAATTCGGAGAAGATAATTGCTAAGTTCCCGTACCCATAGACTCTTGGAAGAAGCCATTTTGTGATTGGAGATACAGATGCTTTCGCCAGTCGCTGGCATGTTGGTAGTAATCGACGGCTTTATCGAGAAGAGCCTTCGTGGTGCCATCGGCAGAGATACGTTCTCCATCGCGATAAAAGCTGGCTTCCCGGACGGGTTTCAGAACAACGAGTTCCCTCCCCTCCGAGTAACCAATGTTCTGGTAATTGCTCACAAAATAGCGTGATTTGTAGCTAGGTTGGCGTGCATCCTTTCCGTAGAAAGCGGCATCGTAAGTCCAGTTCATCAGTCCCAGCAAGGTTGGCAGGGTATCAATCTGGCTGATGAACTCTGGGTGAAACTCCGGCTTGATGTACTTGGGTGAGTAGATAATCAGGGGAATCAGATGGGTTTGCGGATTCAATTCCTGCTTGCCCGCGCTTCCCGCACCGTGATCTGCCACAAAAAGGAACACGGTATTATCAAACCACGGTTTTGTCTTCGCGTCGCGGATGAACTCCCCAACGGCATAGTCGGCATACTTCACAGCACCGTCACGCCCCGTCTTGGAGGGAATATCAATCTTGCCTTCCGGGTAGGTGTAGGGACGGTGGTTGGAGGTCGTGAAAACAAATTGTAAGAAGGGTTTCCCGCGAGAAAATGACTTATCCGCTTCGCGCAGGCAACGGTTGTATAAATCCCCGTCGCACACGCCCCATACCGTTGCATGGGTAATTTCATCATCAGCCATAGTCGTGCGATCCATAACATCAAAACCGTTGTGACTGAAGTAGTAATTCATGTTGTCGAAGTAGCCGTAGCCACCATAAATCCACTTGCGATCATCATAGCCTTTAGACGCAAAAATCGAGCCAACCGTCTGCAGGTTTTCATTGCCTTCTCGCCGCAAAATAGCCATGCCAGGCAAGGGGGGAATCGCCGTACTGACAGCTTCCAACCCACGTACTGACCGAGTTCCCGTCGCATAGGTGTTCGGGAAAAACACACCCTGGTTGCCCAACTCTGACAAATGTGGAGTCAGCACCTTGCCATCCTTTCGGTTGGCAGGAAAAAACTCTGAGCCCATACTCTCCATAACGACAATCACGACATTGGGATGAATTTCCTTCCCCCTATAGGAAATCTTTCGCTCGATACCGTCCCCCTCCGTATCCAGAAATTGGGTTCCATCCTGCTGGAGATCCTGACGCAGAAAGTCGGCAGCCTTCTTTTCATCTGTCGTCAGGTAGTAGTCCCGATAGCTCAATTCATTCTTGAGGAATGCGCTGAACAAACTGTACATGCCGTCCTTGGCTACCTCAGAATTGTAACGATTCCCCGTCATGTCCGCATCCTTGCCATCAAAGGAGAAGAAGGACAAACCGCAGGCAGCTGCCGTTCCCCCCAGCCATGCCAGACGTTTCCAAAGGCAGGGAACCTCAACCGAAGGAATGAGTTTCCGGCGCACCCACCAGGTAACGCCAGCCGTCACGGTCACAATAGCCAGAAGGATGGGAATAATCGGGTAGGATTGGTAAATGTTCCCAATTACCTCCTTTGTATAGATCAGGTAATCGACAGCAATGAAGTTGAAGGTCGCCGAAAATTCATTCCAGAAGAAACCTTCCGCAACCTCCTCAAATAATGCCAATCCGGCAAATAGAGCAAAAAATATTGTCGTCAGCACGCGATCCAAGCGACCTCCATGCCATCCTCCAGGAAGAACCAGAAGGTAGAGCATGTAGGGCAGCATCCAGTACAAAAATGAAATTGCAAACTCGATACCAAACACAAAGACTGTCTTGAGCATCGCCCACAGGCTCCAGTCCAAATTAGATGCTTCCAAGCTCCCCGTGATCAGCGTCTCAAGAATCTCCACCCCGGCAGCGAATAGACAAAAGGGTAGAATTCTCCTCAGATAGTAATGTTGCATAGGCTGCAACTTGGATACTCACCTCCACCATACCGTTCAATTATTTTTTTCGACCTTTCCGGTGTGAGAAGAAGGCCGGGAGGGCATCGTTACGGCATAATGATGTTATTTTTTCCAACTGTTCTTATTGTAATAATTTCGTCCAGGACACAAACATTGAACAAGAAAAACGACTCCGTAACAGTACAAACATATTTTACCCAGCAACAGAATACTTGCCCTCACACATTCTATCTGTTCATGGGCAAAATAACACATCAAGCCCAGAGAATCAGCCCCATGCTGAACCATCGACATCATATCAACAATCATTCCGGAATCCGATACACCAAAAAACAAAAGCCCCAAGGGCAACAAAAATAGAGTCAGAGAAGGCAACATCGCACAATCATTCAGACGCCTGATACCAATCAGCTTATACACAGCAAACCAGAGAACTGCAAAACAAATGGCCAAGAGATAAATCGGGAAAGAAGCTCTCTCAAAAAGCGCCGTTCCAAGAAAAACAAAAGAACCTGACGCCAATAAAACAAGCAGATGGATAATATAAAATAGAATATGCTGTTTGCGTTGAATTCGACCTGAAAAGTTCATCTTGATGGCATCATTCCATAATTCTATATAATTTTTGAAAATTCCATCAACACGTTCCTCGTCCAGAGGGTATAAATAAACTTTTTTGAATTGATCTATTTTCATCCACTCTTCTTCTTGATTGACCGAAATTTCACTGCTTTCAAGAATTTTGTTCTTGTTGAGCAAATCGATCATGATATCCCGTGACACAGATCCCATATTTCTGCTCTCACCGTCCCATTTTTTCCATCTGATGAATAGATTTACGTCCTGCATTGACACATTAATACAGGATTGCCAATCCTGCAGCTCTTTTAACAGTCTATAATTTATAATAATTATTAAGTTGGTTAATTTTGCAATAGCTGATTATCATCAATAAATAATAACGTTCCTTTTCGACTAATCATTAAATTGTTACAACGTTAACCAAAAATAAGCATTTTAATCTTGCTGCAGGATTGGCAATCCTATGTTCCTATTTGCCATGATCACCACACCAAAAACATCTTTTGAGGACATTTCCGCCGCTGAGCAGCTCCTTAAACACACGGGAGTTTCCATCCTGGAAGCCGCCTCTCTCGTCTATACTATTCACCAATCTCAAGGAATCCTGCCATTCAAAACCTTGCAAACATGTATCTCCAGAGGCATCGAAGCTCTAGAGCATGAGAGAAGAACGGTTACCTTCCTGGAAGCAGTTGAAGAATGCTTGCTAGCTAAAAGCCACTTGAGACCGACAAGCCTGAGAGACATCCGCTACATCACTCAACGGATGATGCTCCGCATTTCCGGGCTAGAACGGCGCAAGGTGAGATCCATGGACAGCGACTTCTGCCAATATATTATCTATAAGTCATTCGAAACATCTCGGCAGAGATTCAAGGCAAGAGCCATCCTGAGCGGAATCATGGCCTACTCCTGCAAGCGAGGCTGGTGCAAGGACAACTCCGTCCTGCGCATCGATGCTCCTATTCTGCAAGAGCATGAGATCAAACCGCTCAGCCCAGACGAAATAGAAGCCCTACTCCACCAGGCCGGAAACCTGTTTGCCAGCTCCTGCCTGCCAGCAGTGGGCCTCATGCTCTACGCCGGCATTCGTCCTCATGAGCTGGAACGCCTCCAATGGAGGGATATCAACCTGAACGATAGCATCATCCTGATACGCCCCACACACAGCAAGACGGGAGGAGCTCGCGCGGTCTCCATCCAACCCGTGTTAAAAAAGCTTCTTCAGGGCTCCTCCCCAGGCAATGCGGAAGTTTTTATATGTCCTCCGGGCTGGAAGAGGAAGTGGGCGCTACTTCACCGTGCCGCCGGCTGGGATGGAATCCATAAAATCTGGCAGGCGGATTGTCTTCGACATTCCTTTGCGAGCTACCATGCCAGCTACTTCCGCAATCTGTCCGAATTGCAGATGGAAATGGGGCACACAACATTGCGACTCTTGCAATACAGATACCTGAACATGAATGGGATATCACCAAAGATCGCCCAGAAATTCTGGCAGGGGCAATCCGAAAAGTTCAACTATCCCACATCAACGGGAGTACTTCCAAAGCTCGAACCCGGTGAATGATTCCATCTTTTCAGCATGAAGAAAATCGTGTTCAAACTCGGGGAAGATTGTATCTCCTTCATACTCCTCCTGAATGCGGGATACCCACAGAATATCAGTCACCGGCATGAAGAGGGCGAAAATCTGAGCTCCTCCAATCACACAAATCCGCTTATCCATCAATTTCATACTGAGCAGATCTTCGGGGGCAGCAATGCGTTCGGCGCCCGGAGAGCTCCATGAAGCATCGCGCGTCAGGACAATGTTCTGGCGGTTAGGGAGAGGGCGCTTCATGGAGTCGAAGGTTTTCCGACCCATGACGATGGGGTGACCTGTCGTCAGACGCTTGAAGACCTGCAAATCCTCCGGCATGTGCCAAGGCAGGCCGCCATCGCGCCCGATAACACGCGAGGAAGTCATCGCCACCACTCCTTCCAGAGTAGCACCGTGCTCCTTCTTCCATTGCTTGATGAGTTCCGTATTCATGGGCTGGTTCCAATTGCGAAGTCAGGATGATCAGACAGAGATGGGAGCCTTGATCGTCGGGTACGGGTCGTAGCCCTTCAGGGTGAAATCATCGTACACAAAGCCATCAATCTCCGTCACTTGGGGATTGATCTCCATCTGAGGCAGAGGTCTCGGTTCTCGCGTGAGCTGAAGGCGCGCCTGTTCGAGATGGTTGTTGTAGAGGTGAAGGTCTCCGAAGGTATGGACAAACTCGCGGGCTTCATAGCCGCACACCTGGGCCGCCATCATCAGGAGGAGAGAATACGAAGCTATGTTGAACGGCACCCCCAGGAAAAGATCCGCACTACGCTGGTAAAGCTGGAGGGAAAGCCCATGCTTCGTCTCTCCTCGCTCGAGCTGAGCGGGAATCACACAGAACTGAAACAATGTGTGGCAGGGAGGCAGAGCCATGTCCTGCACGAGTGGAACATTCCACGCACTGACAATGTGGCGGCGAGACCACGGGTTTTCCTTCAATCCCTGTATCAGCCCGGCGATCTGATCGATCGTCTCCCCATTCGGAGCGAGCCAGCTACGCCATTGCGCGCCATACACAGGGCCAAGTTCTCCATTTTCATCCGCCCATTCGTCCCAGATTCTCACGCCATGATCATGAAGGTACTGGATGTTCGTGCTCCCTTTCAGGAACCAGAGAAGCTCATGAATGATTGAGCGCAGGTGCAACTTTTTGGTTGTCAGACAAGGAAAACCGTCCCGGAGATCGAACCTGACCTGGCGTCCGAAGACGCCAATGGTGCCGGTACCGGTGCGATCTTCGCGCCCGACACCGTTCTCCAAAACATCGCTTAATAGTTGCAAATACTGCCTCATGAGGAAAAGGTTCTTTCTTTTTGGACGTGATGATGATAAGGAATCTCCTCGAAAAGGCAATCTCGGAGATTGCCCGATCATTCGATTCAGCGTTTTGTTTACCAGGCAATGTTCAATTATCCGGCGGATCATCCCCTTTTCTTTTTATTCATCGTCATTCACCTGGCGGGGATAGTCCTTGCGTTCCTTGCCCTGCTCTATACCCGCACACCGCAAGGCAGCATTGCATGGGTTATTTCTCTCGTCTTCTTCCCCTATGTGGCCGTACCTCTGTACCTGATTCTCGGTCCAAGGCGCTTTGAGGGGTACATTGAAATGCGCCGAACAAACCAGGAAAACAATGGCGAACTCAATCTCATGTCCAACGACATCGGCAACCAGCTCAGGAATTACTTGCAAGCCGACCAGGGAGACCGCAGCGGGCTTTTCACCACACTGGCCCACCTGTCCAACCTCCATATCTGCCGGGGGAATTCCTGCAAGCTTCTCATTGATGCCGAATGCGCGTACCCGGACATCTACGATGCCATCAGAAACGCCAAGGAATATATCCTCGTCGAATTCTACATTATCAAAAGCGATCTCGTCGGCGACATTCTCCGCAAACTCCTCATCGAGCGAGCCCGGGAGGGGCTCCGCGTGTACGTCATCTACGATGAAATCGGCTCCCACAAGCTCCCCCCCGGTTACATCTCCAGCATGAGGCGGGCGGGCATCCACATCCAGCCTTTCAACGGCAAACGCTTCTTCCTGCGCAACATCGTACGAGTCAATTTCCGCAATCACCGCAAAATCGTCGTCGTTGATGGCAAAATCGGATTCGTCGGCGGCATGAACATCGGGCTGGAATACATCGGTCGGGGCGATCTTGGCTATTGGCGCGATACCTTCCTCGGAATCTCCGGTCCCGGCGTTATTCAAGCTCAATTGACCTTTATGGAAGACTGGCACTGGGCAACGAATGGTGATATCCCGGAGCTTTCCTGGAACATCACCCCGCAAGAGAGCGATACCTCCCTCCTCATGCTACCCTCCGGCCCTGCCGATCAGGTACCCACATGGAGGACAACCGTCATCGCCTTGGCCAATGCCGCAAGGGAAAGGCTGTGGATCACCACGCCCTATTTCGTGCCCGACGAAGCGACATTCGCCTCACTCCAGGCAGCAGCTCTTCGCGGTGTCGATGTCAGAATCCTCAAGCCGGAAAAGGCGGATCACCCCATGGTCAAGCTTTCGTCGATGACCTACCTGCCGGAAACCGTCCCCTTCGGCATCAGAATCTACCATTACACCAAGGGATTCATGCACCAGAAGGTCATCCTCGTCGATGACGACCTCGCCACAGTCGGCACAGCGAATCTGGATAACAGGTCACTCACACTGAACTTCGAAATCACGGCCGTCGTCCACGACACGGCTTTCGCCGAAGAGGTACACGAGATGCTGAAGAAGGATTTTGACGACTCCACGCTGGTTGACCCGGCGGACTATGCTGCCAAGCCTCTCATCTACAAAATTATCTGCAATTTCTTCCGTCTCCTTGCTCCCGTCCAATAAAGAAACAGACAAAAGCAGAGGGACAAACAAATCCGTGCGTCTCAGCTCTTCCAGAGCATCAGGAAAATGATCACTCCAATGACCAGGCGGTACCATCCGAACACGGCGAAGCTGTGCTTCTGAAGGTAAGACACCATCCACTTGACAGCAATCACGGCAGAGGCCCACGCCGCCACCGTACCTGCGACGAGTGGCAACCAGCCGAATTGATCCAGCATTTCACTCCCGTGCTTCATCGCATCGTAGCACGTAGCCGCCCCCAGTGTCACCAGACCCAGCAGGAAGCTAAACTCCACCGCAGCGGCCAGGGAAAGCCCCACGAACATGCCGCCCAGCATCGTCATCAAGCTGCGGCTCGTACCCGGCCACATGGCAACACATTGCAACAAGCCGATGATAAAGGCCTTGCGAGGGGTCAATTCCTCCAGTGCCAGCCCCGTGTTTTCATTGCCCTTGCTGTTGCGCCAGCGCACATAAAGCAGAATGCCAATACCACCGACCACCCAGGCAATAATCACAGGCTTGATGCCGAAGAGGACCGATTTAATGGCATCGTCAAAGATCAAGCCGATCACCACCGCAGGCACAAAGGCAATCATGATGTTGATCAACATCTTCAAACCAGCAGGATTTTTTCCGAAAAGCCCCTGTACCATTGCCTTGACGCGCGGAAAGTACAAACCAAGAACCGCCAGAATGGCACCGCCCTGAATACAGACGGCAAAGGCATCATCAGCGGCATCGTTCTGGATACCCAGCAAAGCCTGCGTCACCAGCAAGTGACCAGTCGAACTGACAGGAAGATATTCAGTTAACCCTTCAACAACACCCAGAACAATGGAATCTACAACGGTCATGACGCGCCAGTCCTACTGGAATTGTGTCCAAGGGTCAATATTTCTGATACCCCCATACTCATTTTTCTAGATTTTCCAAGCCTTCCAAGGTTTTCACCCTCATTCACGATGAGGCACGATAGAGGGCATGCGCTCCCTCAGCCGCAGGACGGCAGCCCAGACTCCATCGGAATTCAAGTGTGATAAATCACCATCGGAACGCACAACCTCATGGAAATCTCCATAGGGTTCATAGCGACGATCTCCACCACCATCAGCCAGCGTCACGGACGGAATCCCCACATGGGCAGCCAGCGTCGAGAAAAGCCCATCAACTGCAATCACACAAGCCGCCTTTGGTATCGCAGCAGCCACGATCCCCAGATCCCCCGTTGTGACGGGTACATCAAGCTCGGCGGCAAGAATTCGGGCGCGATCGGCATCTCCTTCACAAGCCACAAGACGACATTTGCCATCAAGCTCGGCAACGAGACGTTTCCACGACTTCACGGGCCATTCCCCACCGGAGATTCTGTTAGAGTACGGAGCAAGCAGGATTTCCCCCTTGCTCTTCCTGTATCCCTCCATCAAGGCAGGAAACAAAGCCGGGGCTTCATGAGGGATGGAATGAGCTTTGGCAAGGGCCATGTAATCAAAGATGCGCGGACGATCCGGCTCCTTTTGGTCGCGAGCCGGAGCCTTGACGCGGAACTTCACCTTCCCGATACTCGGGTGAGTCTCGAAGCCGGAAATTGTCAGGGGCATGAAGGGCTTGACCCCCTTGACGCTTTCCTCGCTGTCATCCAGCAGGAAGGCCAAATCATAGGGGCCATCATCATACAAAGCCGGTTCGTCAAGTCGGGCTGTCAATTCAGAGGCAGTCTGGAAGGACACCACCCTATCGGGCAATTTCAATTTCGACCAGAAGGATTCCTGAGAAGGAGGGCACAGCACAATCACCTGGATGTCGCAACGTGCTGCCTTCAGAGCGCGCATCAAAGGCACAGACAATACGGCTTCCTCAGGATTTTTCGGCGAGGCAAACAGGATGCGGAAAGGAATCAGATCCATCCCTTCCAGCAGGCGGTTCGTCTTTGCATCGGAAGAAATGAAGGAGTCCAGCACCTTCCAGCGGTGGTGCATCCAGAAGCCGTCCAAGGGGGATTTACGAAGTATCTCCTCCATCTTGCGGTTCACGGCAATCGTAATTCCGGCAATCGAGGAATCCACGGACTCGGGGTCGATCGCTTCACCCATGTCCGCCACCCAGTGGCCAAGGCTGTCAGTGTACACGCCGACGGCAATCAGCGATGCCTTGGTGCGCTTGTACATCAGGGCTGGCAGAGACGTCGTCCCCGCAACCTTGCGGAAGTAGGGGACAAAGACGCCTTCCTGAACAAACTGGTCGCTCAATACGCCGAGAGATCCTTGTTCCTTAATGAATTTCAAGGGTTTCTGAATCCCGCTTTCCTTGGAGAACATGCGGGTTCCGCGTTCCGTGCGCCGATTGTAGAGGTATTCTTCCATCAGGGGGTTATCCATCTGGCGATACATGGAGCCGTAATTGTCCACATCCTTGAAAAAGGTGCGGATGCGGGCGAGGATTTCCCAATTACCGGAATGAGGGATGCAACAAACCGTTCCTCGTCCTTCGCGGAGCCCGGCAGTGAAGACTTCGGCATGCTCGATACGGACGCAGGCAAACAGCTTTTCATCCGATAGGGTAGCTGTTTTAGCGGAACCCATCATATTGGCAACCGTTCGTTTGAAATTCTCTTTGACAAGACTATCCAATTCCTTGCCTCTCAATCTTGTACCCATCACAATGCGAAGGTTTCGGGCCACGATGCGCCGCCTGACGGGAAAGGTGCAATAAACAATGTAGCCAATCACCCTGCCTATTTTGCAGAGTACGCGCATAGGAACGAGGGAGAGGCATTTCTCGAACGTATGGAAGAAGAACATGCCAAGATGTTGAGAAAAGGTATTCTTCGGGGTCTTGGGGGTCACCTGTTCTTCCATAGTCATAGTAGCGGTTTTCATCTTACAAAAAGCGGGAGGTAAACTCAATAATTTTCAGGGGTTCTCATCACCAGTTTCGCCAAAACACGGAGTGTAACCAGCAGATGGCATTTCTTCTCCGGGGTTGCCAAGCTCTTCGTACATCGCTAAGGTAAACACATGGAAATTACGCTGGATTCCCCACTGGACATGCACCTTCATTTGCGCGACGCCCAAATGCTGCGGCTCGTCGCCCCCCTCAGTGCCCATTCCTTTGCGGGGGCAGTCGTCATGCCCAACCTCGTGCCGCCCGTCACCAATGCCGAGGCTCTGCATGCCTACGAATCTCGCATCCAGGCAGCCTGTGCCGGGGAAACCTTCCATCCCTACATGACGCTTTTCTTCAAGCCGTACTCCGAGCAAGAGCTAGCCAGCCTTCGCAAGTACATCTTCGGCATCAAGCTCTACCCCGCCGGAGCCACCACCAACAGTGACGGAGGAGTCAAAGCCATGAGCGAAGCGGAATCCACCATGAAAATCATGGAAGAAATGGGCATCCCCCTCCTCATCCATGGAGAAAGCCACGGCTTCGTCATGGACCGCGAAGAAGAGTTTCTGAACGTGTACCGCCACCTGGCCACGAGCTTCCCGAAGCTGACCATTTGCATGGAGCACATCACCACGGCGGCAGCCGTACGCCTGCTCGACGAGTTTGATAACCTCTGTGCCACCGTCACTCTACAGCACCTTATCATCACCCTTGATGACCTCGCCGGCGGGATGTTGCGTCCCCACCTGTTCTGTAAACCGATTGCCAAACGCCCGGAAGACCGCGACGCCCTGCTGCAAGCCGCCCTCGCCGCCCACCCGAAGCTCATGTTCGGCAGCGACTCCGCCCCCCACCCCATCCACGCCAAAGAAGCCTGCGGATGCGCGGCTGGTGTGTTCACGGCTCCGATTGCCTTGCCCGTCCTGGCAGACCTCTTTGAACAACACGGAGCCCTGGACAAGCTGCAAGCCTTTGTTTCCGGCAATGCCTGCCGCCTTCATCAACTAACGCCCCCATCTAAAAAAGTCACTCTCGCCAAACGAGCAATGACCGTTCCCTCCATGTACGAAGGCTACGGCAAAAACGTCGTCCCCATGAAAGCAGGGGAAACCCTCCCCTGGTCCTTGTCTGACTAAGGAAAAATACGCATGTGTCCGCGCCTCCAACATAGGCGTCATGGTTCGGGTTCATCCTTGACTCGAATCAGCTTCACCTTCATCCTTCCGGCATGGCCGATTTCGATTTGAAAGCCGAGATTTTGCGACTGAAACAGGAACGCAATGCCGTCATTCTCGCCCACAGTTACCAGCGTCCGGAAATCCAGGATATAGCCGACTTCGTGGGGGATTCCCTGGCACTTGCCTACAAGGCACAGGAAGCAGATTGCGACGTCATCGCCTTTTGCGGAGTGCACTTCATGGCGGAAACCGCCAAGATTCTCAACCCAGGCAAGACAGTCATTCTTCCCGATCTGAATGCAGGGTGCTCACTGGAAGCATCCTGCGCGGCAGAAGACCTCGAAGCCTTTCTCAATGAAAATGCCGGCAAAAACTACTACGTCGTTGCCTACGTCAACTGCTCTATAGGAGTCAAGGCTCTCGCAGACGTCATCGTGACTTCGGGCAACGCAGCCAAAGTCGTCGCTCAGGCACCAACAGATCGTCCCATCCTCTTCGTCCCCGACCAGAATCTCGGTTCTTGGGTCATGGAGCAACTCAATCGCCCGATGGATCTCTGGAATGGCTCCTGCCACGTCCACATGGAGTTCACTGCCCGGCAGATTCAGGAATTGAAAGCCGCCTACCCCGAAGCAGCCCTCGTCTGCCACCCGGAATGCACCGATGCCGTCCGCCTGCTTGCCGACCACATCTGCTCCACGGAAAAAATGATTCCCTACTGCCGGGAAAGCTCTCACAAACAATTCATCATCGTCACTGAAGCCGGCATCCTGCACCGCCTCCGCAAGATGGTGCCAGGCAAGGAATTCATCAGCACAGCCACGCCCCAGTGCTCCTGCAGCGAATGTGCCTACATGAAGCTCAACACACTGGAAAAACTCCGCGACGCTCTCGCCAGCCTTTCCCCCGTCATCGACCTTCCGGAAGACCTCCGCAAACGCGCAGAAGCCCCCCTGCTCCGCATGCTGGAACTCTCCAGATAAGCTCCCTCCCCTACATTACACACACAACTCCATGATCAGGTTGTCCGACTATATCGCCTCTGCCGGAGGCTGGATGCCCATCGATGCCTTCATGGAGCTTGCTCTCTACCTGCCGAAGGAAGGGTACTACAGCGCATCCATCCAGAACGTCGGCGTTCGAGGCGATTTTTCGACGACAGCCACGCTCTCGCCCATTCTTGCCAAGGCCCTCGTTGACAAATGGAAACAGGCCTGCGACTGCGCCGGGAAAAAGCTTCCTTTCCTCGAAATCGGCGCCGGCAACGCTACGCTTGCCATGGCCATCATGAACGAGCTCGGCTTCTGGAAGCGACTCTCCGTCAACTACCACATTGTCGAGACCTCCCCCAACCTGCGCGACCTCCAGTATCTGGCTCTGGGCAACCGCGCGACGATTCACACCGACATGGCCTCTGCTCTCAAATCCTGCAAGGGCCATGCCTTCATCTTCTCCAACGAACTGGTGGATGCCTTCCCGGCACGCGTTTTTGAACAAACCGAAGACGGCTGGATGGAAGTAGGGCTCGCTGTAAAAAATGGAGCCATCGCCGAAGAATTGCGCCCTATCGTGCGACCAATCCGTGTATCTACCCTGGAATACACCTGCACTCGCATCGGTCAACGCGTAGAAATCCACGATTCCTACGCCCATTGGTTCACCAATTGGCTCCCCTTGTGGAAATCCGGCGTCATGACCACCATCGACTACGGAGACGAGTTCCAGCAACTCTACTCCCGCCGCCCTCACGGTACCCTGCGCGCCTACTACAAACACCACATGTTCACTGGCATGGATGTGTTCGCAAATACTGGCAAAATGGACGTCACCTGCGACGTTAACTTTTCTGCCCTGAAGGATCTCTGCTCACAGTGCATCGGAGACACAATCGACTACCTCACCCAGAGGGACTACCTGTTGCCCTACGCCACAGGCTCCCTCCAGGATCGCTTCCTCACTGCCGAAGCCGGTGCCGGAGCAGAATTCAAGGTTCTTATCCAAACAAGACGGTAACCACTGCAGCATCCGGGAGTATCCGGCTGAGCCATGCGTCACGGCTCCTTGGCCGTCTCGATCTCAGGCGATGTCAAATCCAGTTTTGGATTCTGAGTCTGAGACTGAATATCACACATGGAAATGACCGTATGGTAAATGTAATCGTGTGACAAGGGCTTCTCCCGGTGGGACAAAATGGTTGCAACCTGCCTGCTGTTGGTCGTCAGGTATTTGTCCGAGAACCAGATACAGGAAGCAATATGCCGTTGTTCCCTGCACGTCAAGGGGCCACAATGTGACCATCTCCCATTTTCCCCGAACGATTCCCCATGGTCGGACACAAACAACAAAACAGCCCTTTTATCCTTGAGGAGTTCGATGGCTTTTGCCAGAAAATCATCAATGCCAAGCATACAATTATCGTAGGCATTCAGCATGCGCTCCTTCGTTTCCTTCTTTTCAAAAGGCGGATCTCCGTTAAAGTCACACGGCTGGAATTTCTTGTACTGATCAGCGCAATAGTATGGGAAATGCCCAATCCCGTTTTGTAGCACCACGAGTTGACGAGGACCGCTGTTGACCGCTTGAGACAATGCTTCCAGGGCAGGAGCATTGCCGTACTCGCAATCAGTGACTGCATCGGCGTAAGTTGTGAACGTAGGCTGGATATGAGCTGACGTAAAAAAGGTCATAGCTCCGTAATTCGATGTAATCAGAGAGCATCCGAACTTGTGCTTTTTTAGCACCGATGCAAATGATTTCATCGTTGCATGAGGGTGAGCCATATCTGCATTCGTCAAAATACCATAAATAGACGATGCGGTTCCCGTCTGGAAGGAATAGAAACGAGGAAATCCATAAAGATTGGGAATTTTAGAAAGCAAAGGGTTGGTTTCCCTGCCGTATCCCAGCAAAGACCAATGATCGGCACGGATGGATTCCCCGATCACAAGGACGAAAACCATCGGTTCGGCTTCCCGTTCGGACTGAGACGCCAAAGCCGCCGGATCTTGAGTATCGCTGTTTTTGAAGTAATCACGCATATACGACATAATTCTGTTGTATTTAAATGCGGGGCTCAGGAAGTGTTCCCGTACATTCTTCTTCCATAGCCAGGAATATTCACGTTCCACATGATCCCGTAAAAACGGATTTTCTATAATCTCGCGCGTCATCGTATTGCGCAAAACCCATGGCTGTTTGTAGGCAAACATGCCAGGAAGAAGAAGACAACATATATATAGGAATACCCATCCACTCAAAAACAACCAGTTATGAGAAACAATAAGACGTCGATTCAACCAGCGAATGTATAAAAAACTTAAGACCAGACAGGCTAATATAGCCAGAATGATATAGACATTAATTAACGGAAGTAATTCATTCCAAGTCGTTTGAAATGTCGCATTCACAAGAGAAGCCGACAAATCCAGGGAAAAAACAATTTTTGCATATTGCAAAACAATTAATACGACACTGGCCAGAGCAAAAATAATTCCTCCAGCATATTTCAATCGCGACAAGACCAATGTAAAAAGGAAAATCTGAACCGTCGTATAAAGTATTTTCCAGACAAGAGCCATTCCTGAGAATTCATGTACACCAACATCAAATAAGATAACATACAATAAAGAAACAAAAACGGCAATCAATAGCGGCAACTTGTTTACTAACGTCCATCGTTTCGACTGCTCCCATATTAGTGAAAGATAATGTAAAATTTTAATTTTCCACATAATTATTAATTTTTAATGTATTCTGGCGTATCAGAAACATAGCGGATTGACAAACCGCCAACTAATCTCATAATAATTTAATAATAAGCTATTAGATACATTGTAATATCATATGGAAAACATATCGGCCTGTTATTTTTTGCGATATGATTCTTCTACAGGAAGTGTTGTTTTTTCTTGCAAGCGGTTTGTCAATCCGTTTTACTCCAGACACGTTTAGCACTCTTCAGAATGAACAGAGGAAGAAAAGCATTTTTCCAAGCCAGAATTCCCCTTGCTAAATCAGACATTTCCCAGTCATCTACCATGCCATCATCAGCTCTCACCAAGGTTTTGCACTTGGCTATCAATCTGGAGCAATCCGTTGCCAGACGCCAGCATGTTGAAGAACAAGCCAGCAAAGCTGGCATTACCCTCCAAATCGTACCAGCCGTCCATGGGAAGGATCTGTCTCCAGATAATCTTCCGGGCTACGATCTGAACAAGAGGATGAAGGAATTTCCAACGGGAATGACCTTGAACGAACTCGGCTGTATCCAAAGCCATCTCAAAGCATTACGCCTGTTTGTGGAATCGGGGTACGACTATTGCGTCGTCAACGAGGATGATGTCTCGTTCCATCCCGAATTTGTGGAATTGCTCGACGACATTCTGGATCACACCTCAGGCTGGGATTGTATCAAACTTTGGACGGCCCCCCCTCACTACCACGTCCTGCCCCATCAGGAAGGTCGCAAATGTGAATTGACCTTCCCCAAGAAATTTCCGTGGGAATCAACAAGCATCTTGTACACAAAAGCAGGCGCACAGAAAATGCTGGACGCATTTCGCCGCTACTGGCTTCCCTTCGATGGCTTCCTGGCCTACGCCTGTTTCCACGGCGATTTCGTAGCGACCGGAGTCCAGCCCGACCTAGCCTGGCCCGACGAACACTTCGCCCCCATCAGCGATATCAATGTCGATAATGGCCGCGTCAATAATGATAGCCAAAAACGCACCCGCATGCAGTACCTCTACCACCGCATCTGCATCATGCGCACATCCATGGGCAAAACGCGCATGCAAAAACGCATGAAGGCGCGCATCAAATTCCACTAATCAGGAAGCGGGCAATGATCGCTCAATATTTTTTGTTGCTCGTCAGGGCAAACAATTTGTAACGGGCAATTTCAAAACCCTCGATACAGAGGTTCAATGGGTTCCAGCGCAGTGCGTGACGCCCCTTGAAGACGTAATTCGGATTCACCTTGTCCTGCTGAGATGAAGGAGAAGCCATGTGTTCGTGGATGAGATCCACCACCTGTTGCCAGAAATTGTACTTCTCCACCAGAATGCGACGTGCCTCACGGATGGCGGGTAGACGTTTTTCGTATTCGTTATTCGCAATAGCCTCCTGGATGATGCGCAAGGCTTCAGGCGGGTTGTCAATCGGGATGGTAATGTAACTTTCCTCCGGAAACACCTCGCTAATTTTGGGGTCCCCGGCGTAGAAAGGAAGGCACAGCCCCAGGAAGGGGTCGGAAATCTTGTCGGACCAATGGTAATCGTTGATATAATTCTCAACGGCCACATGATATTTGTATCGGTTCAAGGCATCGTACTTGTGGTCGAGATTCTTCACGCCCCAGCCATACCAGACCATATCATCCAGGTGATCCTGCAAATACTTGATGAGAGTGTAACGGCGGAAATGCTGCGTATGCGTCTGTTGCTTGGCGGAACACACGGCGGAAATCGTCCTGTCCTTCGGGTAATCCGGCATGGAAAGCGATTCCTCCAAATCGTACCCCGCCATCCATTTCAGACATCCGCGCCCGAGACGATATCCGGGGTGAGGCATGCACCATGCAGGGTGCGTTGTCAGCACATAGCCAAACTGGCGAGTGAAGGGAGAACTGTAAATCTTGATAGATGGCGGCTCTGCCGTCACCAGAATCGTTCGTTCACGGGGACAAGCCAGCAATTCTTTCTCTCGTAAAATCGATCCGACATCGCCACGCGGAAAATCATCATAAACTACCATCCAGTCGTAATCCTTCGTTCCGGCATCATGCATGAACAGACAATCATCCCGAAGAATGGACTCGCCAACCCCATTGGGAAACCCTCTGAGTTCGTCGCTAACAACCTTGATTTTAATGATATCTCCCATAGCGCCCTGATCTTTACAATCCGAATACAGTTTGGGAACTCTATCTGTTCCCATACATGTGTCAAGAACATCCCCCCTGCAACCAATCTCGCTATCATGGCGTAATGCCGTAATTCATCAAAATAGTTTCTTCAAACTATTCATATACCTCTTAAAATGAGCAAACAATCACGACTTGAGTGACTAAATGGGACTCGACAGATCTACGCTTCAAAAAGGACGCAGAAGGACAAAATCGGCACCAAGCCCACATCAGCTTCAAAACTGTATCAGGGATCGATCTCTCCGCCACAGGGAACTTCCGTCGTCAGAGTTATCAACGCGCATTTCCTCACAAAAAGAGGTAAGCCTCATAAAACAGATGCAATTCTGTCTTGCTTCCCGTCAACACGAGGAGGAATAAAAGACACAACTTTTTTTATTTCCTACAGGATTAGGCAATAACTTGGCAGGATCGGGCTAACGCTCGCTCTCCTGCCGCATTATGATACGGAGACTTGGTTCAACCATCCCGTGCAGGATAATGAACCGCCTGTCGCAGAATGTTCCCGCAAAAAATCATTCAGTCAACATTGCCAATCCACATCATGAGCACAAACAAAATCAATACAATCACAGCCTCGACACTCGGGGCATTCATTCTGGGCACCTCCATGGGGTATTCGGAAGATAAACCCGCCGATGCCGACAATTTCTACAAGAGCAGCACCGTTGCCCAGCAGAAAGTCGAGTTCAACAACCAGTACCATATGACGGTTGCCGGCAATCTCTTCCTCCCGGAAAAGATGGATCAGGCCAAAACATATCCCGCCATCATCGTCGGACACCCGATGGGAGCCGTGAAAGAACAGAGTGCAAACCTGTACGCCACAAAAATGGCAGAACAGGGATTCGTCACGCTCGCCCTCGATCTCCCGTTCTGGGGAGAAAGCGAAGGAACCCCGCGAAACGCTGTCTCGCCGGATATCTACGCCGAAGCCTTCAGTGCTGCTGTTGATTATCTGGGAACACGCCCCTTCGTCAACCGATCACAAATTGGCGTCATCGGCATTTGCGGCAGCGGCAGCTTCGCCATCAGCTCCGCCAAGATCGACCCAAGACTCAAGGCCATCGCCACAATCAGCATGTACGATATGGGCACCGCCAACCGCAGCGGACTCGGTAACGCCATGCCGCTGGAACAACGCAAAAAAATCATCGCCGAAGCCGCTGAACAACGCTACGTCGAATTCGAAGGTGGAGAAACCAAATATACAAGCGGCTCCGTACATGAGCTTACGGACCAATCCTCCCCCATCGAACGCGAGTTCTTCAGCTTCTATCGCACCCCACGAGGTGAAGTCATCCCTGCCGGGCAATCCCCCGAGCTCACGACGCACCCGACCCTGACAAGCAATGTGAAGTTCATGAACTTCTATCCCTTCTCGGACATGGAGACCATTTCCCCTCGCGCTATGCTCTTCATCGCCGGAGAGAACGCCCACTCCCGCGAATTCAGCGAAGAAGCCTACAAGAAAGCCGGTGAACCCAGGGAACTCTTCATCGTTCCCAATGCCGGACACGTAGACCTTTATGACCGCGTCGGAATCATCCCCTTCGCCAAACTCAAAGAGTTCTTCACGCAAAACATGAAGTAAGGCGGCATCCTCAAGAAGAGTTTCCCCCCCTGGCTTGCGACAACACGACCACACCAAGGAGGAAGAAGCATGGCTGAACATGGAACCAACCCTGGCCCCGGACGATGCGGAATCATCCTCGCGTACTTCCTGATCTACTTCGTCTGGGGCTCCACCTACTACTTCATCGGTGTTGCCCTCGATGGGCTTCCGCCATTCCTGTTGGGAGGATTGCGCTTTTGTTCAGCCGGACTTCTCCTTCTGGCACTCTGCCGCATCAGAGGGGAAGCCATCTTCCGGGGAAGTTTGATCCGACAGTCGGCAATCAGCGGAATCGTTCTGCTCTTCATCGACATGGCTGTCATCATGCTCGCCCAGAAGTACCTCAGCAGCAGCCTTGTTGCCATCATGGCATCCTCCACCGCCATCTGGATCATGGCGTTGGATGTGCCCATGTGGAAGCGCAACTTCGCCCACCCAGCCGTCGTAGCCGGGATTTTGGCTGGTTTCCTGGGCGTCATCTTCCTTTTCGTAGAACAATTCACCCATGGTTCCCCCGGTCTCCAAGATGGATACGGCCTGGCTCTGCTGGTCTTCGGCTGCATCTCCTGGGCTTTGGGAAGCCTCCATGCAAAATACAGATCCAGCCGTGAGGAAAAGATCAACAACTTTGCCGGAGCAGCCTGGCAAATGCTGTTCGCCGGAGCCATGTTCTGGATCTGTTCCCTCTCCATCAAGGAGATGGAAGACATCCACTGGCAGGACGTGTCCGCCACAGTATGGCTCTCCCTCGCCTATCTCGTAACATTTGGCTCGGTTCTGGCTTACACAAGCTACATCTGGCTACTCAAAACACGCCCCGCCGCAGAGGTTGGCACACATGCCTACGTCAATCCATGCGTCGCCGTCGTCCTCGGCTGCTTTCTCGGCGATGAAACGATCACTTGGTTTCAACTCGCCGGGTTGGCGGTTATCCTCTCCAGCATCGCACTGATCGGAAAAACCCCCACCCTCTGCCGCGAACACTCCGGCAAATAACCCCCTTCTCTCCAATAATCCATCTACTACCGATACAACATTAAAGTTAGTCTAACTATAACTTAAAACATAGATACCATACCATCATGACCAAACAAATCATCAAGGAGACCTCATTTGGCGGAGAACGCCCCCTGTTTGCCTCACGCAACGTCCGGCTCTACAAGGTCACCGTTCACCCCGGAGAATCATCCCTGAAGGAATGCTCCGGCATCGAAGCCATCGACTGCGAATTCAACGGCAAATATCCCTTCTGGCACAATGAGAACTTCCTGATTAAAAACTGCATTTTCAGGGAAGGAGCCCGCGCCGCCATCTGGTACGCCCGGAACCTTCATATGGTGCACACGCTCGTCGAAGCCCCAAAGATGTTCCGCGACATGGACACGTTGAAGCTGGAACACGTCCAGCTCCCCAATGCCCAGGAAACCCTCTGGCGCTGCAACCACGTCGAACTAAACCATGTCGATGCCGACAAGGGAGACTACATCTTCATGCACGGCTCCGACATACAAATCAACCACTTCCGGCTCACGGGCAACTACTCCTTCCAATACTGCCGGAATGTCGAAATACGCAACGCTGAAATCCACTCCAAAGATGCCTTCTGGAACACGGAAAACGTAACGGTGTACGACTCGATTCTCGATGGAGAATACCTTGGCTGGCACTCCAAAAACCTGCGCCTCGTCAACTGCCTGATTTCCGGCACACAGCCCCTGTGCTACGCCACCAACCTCATCATGGAAAACTGCACGATGACGGACGATGCCGATCTGGCCTTCGAATACGCCACCCTCCAGGCAGACATCCGCGGCCCCGTCCACAGCGTCAAGAACCCTGCTGGCGGTCGAATCATAGCCGACAGTTACGGAGAAATCGTGCTGGACAGCCACTGCAGACAGCCCGGCTCCTGCTCAATCGAAACGCGCACCAGCCAGACAGGACAGGTTGCCTGATCTCTCAAGGCTTTTGTAAAATCAAACGCAGGTTCCCGGATGCGCCCGGGAGCCTGCAGCCCTCCCCTCCCTCGCATGGAAAACCCCCTCCATCCTCCAGCCCTGCCCATTCAGGGAAAAGAACGCTTCATCATCCTCGATGCACTTCGGGGACTGGCGCTCTTCGGCATCTGCCTGGCCAACTTCCCGGAGTTTTCACTCTACAGCTTTCTCCCCGCCTCGGCGGCATCATCCATGCCCACATCAGGCATCGATACCCTCATCCGCTACCTGCAATACATCTTCATCGACGGGAAATTCTACACCATATTCTCCATCCTCTTTGGCATTGGCTTCTCCATCATCATCAACAAGGCACAAGCCGGAGTAACAGGATCCCTCCGCATCTTCTATCGCCGCATGAGCATCCTCCTGATCATAGGCGGCATCCATCTCATGTTCATCTGGAGTGGCGACATTCTGATGCTCTACGCCTTGCTCGGGATGGTACTGCCCGTATTCCGAAATGTGTCCGACAGAAAGCTGCTCGCCGGAGCAGGAGTCCTCCTCTCCCTCCCCATCCTGCTGGACGCCCTCAAAGTAGCCACCGGCATTGAGCCATCAGCCGCCGTCATCCGCATGCAGCAATACTATTGCGCGCGCTTCGGAATCACGACCGACAACTTTGCCTACTGGCTGCGCGACTCGGAATCATTCACAGAAGTCTTCCAATTCCTCCTCCAGGGAGCCTTCGTCCGCATGCAGGAATTCATCGATGGAAACCGTCTGTTCAAAGTTCTGGGGCTCTTCCTCATCGGCTTCGTGATCGGAAGAAACCAGCTCTACGCCAAACTGGAAGAAAATACTTCGATTCTCCGCCGCATCAGCCTCTCCGGCTCCCTCATCGGCCTTCCCGCCTCCGTCCTCTATGCCTGGAGCGCCATGCACGAAGCCCCATGGGGACTCGTGGCACATTCCTCCCTCTACGCCGTCAGCATCTTCCCTCTGGGGCTGGCCTACATGTCGGGCTTCAGCCTGCTTTATCTTCACCACAGAAACAACTCATGCTTCCGCTGTCTGGCTGCACCGGGAAGAATGGCTCTCTGCAACTACATCGGTCAGTCCCTCTTCGGCATCATCATCTTCTACGGCATTGGCTTTGGATGGGGGGCCGATACAGGCCTCGTGTACGTCACCCTCATCGCAACAGGCGTCTATCTTGTGGAAATACTACTCAGCAAACTCTGGTTCCAGCACTTCCAATTCGGCCCGTTGGAATGGATATGGCGCATGTTCACCTACGGAAAACGCCTCCCGATCCTTCTAAACTCCCAAGAGCATCACCCATGAAAACAATCAGAATATCCGCCATTCCCCGCCACCTCGGCAACGTGGCACGTCGCTACAAACAACTCACTATCGGCATGCTCAACGGGCGCCTCATCGGAAGCCCCGGCAGGCCCCCCCCCACATGCACAAGCCCACGATCAAATACCCTATCTCGCACCGCAATCACCATTGCCTTCATCGCCAGCGCATTCACCATCAGCCCCTTCCTGTTTCAAGAAGCCTGCTCTGCAGAACCATCCACCACCATGAAGAACAACGCCATCACCATCACCATTGGAAGCACCACCTTCAACGCCATACTGGCAAACAATTCCGCTGCGCGAGAACTCCTTGCACGGCTTCCACTCACCCTCTTCATGGAAGACATGAATCGGAACGAAAAATTCATCCGCATCCCCAAGCCCCTCCCCACCGCATCACCGGCAAGATCGGGCACAGCCCATGCCGGAGAACTCATGCTGTGGGGCGACGACGGCATCGTCTTCTTCTACAAGACATTCTCCACCCTCTACAGCTACACGCCACTCGCGCGGATCGAACACAACGCCCAACTTGAGACAAGCCTCCAAAAAGCTCTCGGAAACGGCAAAATCACAGTCACCATCCAACAGGTAGCAACACCCACCAACAATTAAACGCCATGAACTACAACTTTGATGAAATCATCCCCCGGCGCGGCACCAACTCCTACAAATGGGACAGCGCACCCACCTCGGACATCCTGCCCATGTGGGTAGCCGACATGGACTTTCGCACCGCTCCCCCCATCATCTCCGCCCTTCGTCAGAGAGTCGAATACGGAATCTTCGGCTACACCAAAGTACCACAGGAATATTATGACGCCGTCATCTTATGGTTCCACAGACGACATGCGCTGGACATCAGGCAGGAATGGATCATCTACACAACCGGAGTCGTCCCGGCACTCTCAGCCATCATCCAGGCATTGACAGAACCCGGAGACAGAATCCTCGTCCAGCCCCCCGTTTACAACTGCTTCTACTCCTCCATCCGCAACAGCCGCTGCACCATCGTCGAAAACCCACTGCGCTACAGTGACGGACGGTACACCATCGACTTCGACGATCTGGAGCGCCATGCCTCGGCTCCCTCCGTCAAACTTATGCTCCTCTGCAACCCGCACAACCCGGCAGGAAGAGTCTGGAGCCGAACCGAATTACAGGAAATCGCCCGCATCTGCATCAAACATCAAGTCCTCGTCATCGCCGACGAAATCCATGGCGAACTCATCCAGCCGGGACACAGCTACACACCATTCGCCACACTCTCCGAAGAAGCAAGGCAACACTCCATCACCTGCATCTCCCCCAGCAAAGCCTTCAACCTCGCTGGCATCCAGATCGCCAACATCGTCGCCGCCGATGAGACCATCCGGCAAAAAATCGACAAAGCCATCAACATCAACGAAGTTTGCGACATCAACGCCTTCGCCGTCAACGCCACCATCGCCGCCTACCGGGAAGGAGAAGACTGGCTCAACGAACTCAACGCCTACCTCCACGGCAACTACACCCTGCTCACCGCATACTTCCAACAACACCTTCCCCAATACCCCATCCTCCCCCTCGAAGGCACCTACCTCGCATGGATCGACTGCACCGCCTCCGGCCAATCCGGCGACACCATCGCCGAGCAACTCCTGCATCAAACCGGCCTCATGATCAACCCCGGCAGCATGTACGGAACAAGCGAAATCCCCTTCATCCGCCTGAACCTCGCCTGCCCCCGCCCTCTCCTCCAACAAGCCCTCAACAAGCTTAACCAAGTACTCTCCCAACAACATATTTAAGGAGAACAAACATATATGGCACGTTTAATGTCGGGGCTCGCCTCAAACAGGGATGGAGTCCGGAAATCATCGCTGGCAGGCTCAATATCAAATTGAAGAAAACATCTTGATTATGTACATGATTCATGTACACTTCGCATATGAATACTATTTCAAGCACTGCTGCACGGCAATCCATTTCCAAGACACTTGCTGCCGTCTTGAACGACCGGGAACCCGTCCGTATTGTCAATAAACGCCTGGGGGCGGTCATCGTCATGCCGGAAGACGAATTCAACTCCTGGCAAGAAACCATTTATTTGCTCAAAAGCCCAGCCAACGCACGCCGACTCCTGGATGGCATAGATTCCCTCAACGCCCGTCAAGACACGCTCACAAAGACCGTTGAAGATCTGGAAAATCATTCCTGCTGAATCCCCTTGGTTCCATGAAACGAAACATCGTCTTTGCGCCCCAGGCATGGGAAGATTTTCAATTCTTCCTTGGCAATGACCGCAAAACCTGCAAGCGCATTATGGAAATGATCAAAGAAATACAACGCACTCCGTTTGAAGGAAAAGGCAAACCTGAACCTTTGAGGGAAAATCTTGCCGGATTCTGGTCCCGGCGTATTGATACAACAAACCGCCTGGTTTACCGCATCACGGAAACAGACATCGAAGTGTTGCAAATACGTTACCACTACGGGAAATAATCTTTCGTTCTTTTCCTGACGCCTTGAAGCACACCATTCAGCAACAACCAGACCCAGGCTTACACCGTATGGGGCGATTTGCTTCAGGATCACATTCACCACATCCTTGGTTCCGCCTGTGCATCCGGGACATCTGATTTCCGATTAAAATACCTTTTTCCACCTTTTCCAGTCGGGGACATATTGGATGTGATATGGACCGTGAACAATCCATTCCGAGTTTCCTGAATTTCAAATTTCGGAGCCATCGCCACATCAGAATCTATACCCATTATCCAGTCAAAAACGTACTGTTTATGCCGTTTTTGACCATTATTTTACCGATCCCAAGCATTCTGAAAGCCTCATAGCCCACCCTTTCAGGACATAATAAAACCCCTTGAAACCAAGAGAATCAAGGGGTTTTGAAGTTGGTAGGCCCGGTAGGGTTCGAACCTACGACCAAGGGATTATGAGTCCCCTGCTCTAACCGCTGAGCTACGAGCCCGTTGCTGTGCAACATGAGGAGTTTATAGTAGATGTGGAGTGCAAGGGAAAGAGGAATTTATGTCTTCCGGCGTTTTGAAAGGTGAGGATATGATTCTGAATACTTTATTGGGGAAATTTTGCCCTCGTTCATGATGGGGATTGAAGGGGTAATCATGATGTGGTATTGGTGGCCGAGAATGAAAAAATGGTTGAAGAACAATACTCTTCTGATGCTGCTTGGCTGTTTTCTTGCCTTGTTTGTTGTGGGAGCGATTGCCTGGCAGAGAACTTTCTCTATTCCCAAAGAGCTGACGTTCAGTTCTGTTTGGACAACGACAGACCGCGAGCAAATCACGGAAATATACGAGTCCATGAAGACAGCTGTTTCCAGAAGCTACATCAACGATTCCATTGGGTGGGCGGATATCACGAATGGAGGGTTGCCATCCAAACTTTCATTCAAGGTTACGAATCTTATTATCCAATACAATATTGCCAAAGGGTTTCAGCTTTTTGCCGACACCGTAGCATCTGGAGAAGTTACCAATACTGAACAGGACGAGGGCAATATGAACTTTCTTTATGCTGCTTGTTCCTACGGCAAGAATGGGCTGGTCAAACACTTGCTGGAAATTGGCGCCAATCCAAATATGCCGAATCTCTTTCCCAATGGCACCGCCATCCGATTGCCTGCAAATACAGTCTTGAACACACCCTTGTGGTGTGCCGTGAGAGATAAGGAGGATAAAAGCGATATTCCCGTTGAATCTCGTCTGGAACTCGTTCGCATTCTCGCGAAACACGGGGCTGATCTCAACCAGAAGGCTGGAGGGCTTGTTCCTTTTGAATTTGCCTGCATGGTTGCTACGGAGAAGAACCAATATGAAAAAGTGGCATGTCTCATTCTGGAACTCGGAGCCGACCCGAACCTGGGAGGCAATTACCCCTTGTTTGATGGATCATATGGGGTTCGTCGCCATCCTTTGTCGGTCCCGATTTCCTGCACTTGCTCAGATGTCGTACAGATCATGTTAGAAAAAGGCATTTCACCCAATGCGGATACGGATGAAATTCCTCTCACGATGGCATGCCAAAAGTTGGTTGACTCTCATGGGAACCTCAACTCGGCTATTGTCCGTATTCTTCGCCTCCTTCTCGATCACGGTGCCAATTTGGATGCCGCAGGATCACTTGAGGATGTACTCAAAAAAGCAAACCCGGAAGCCATCGAGGAATTGAAAACACAGGTTCCAGAACTTTTTATGACTCAAGAGTAAAGAAAAGCTCACACCCCTCCCCTTGCAAACCAATTGGTTCGTCCATGGGGAGGAAATGTGAATCAGGCTCTATCAGGAGTGGGGAGGAGCAGGCTGGGGAGCATTTCTGTTCGGGGCTTCTTCTCCCATGAGGTATTTGACAAAGAAGTCCCTTCTCTTACGCTCCCCAAATTGAGCGCCAAAGGTATGTCCGGCACCGGGGATGAGGACGTATTCAAAATCCTTGTCTGCCTTGATCAAGGCATCGACTACCTGTCGTGTGGAGGCAGGGTCGACATTATCATCGATTTCACCCAGAATGAGCATAAGCCTGCCCTGCAATTTGCCAGCATTGACGACGTTGGACGACTCTTCGTATTCTTTGCCGATGGGGTAACCCATCCACTGCTCGTTCCACCAGATTTTATCCATGCGGTTGTCGTGACACCCGCAGGAAGCAACGCCCACTTTGTACCAATCCGGGTGGAAGAGCAAGGCCCCCATGGCATTCTGGCCGCCAGCGGACATGCCATAGATGCCGACGCGTGACAGATCCATTTCAGGGTACTTCACTGCAGCCTGTTTCATCCAGGCGATACGATCTGGAAATCCGGCGTCCTTGAGATTTTTCCAGCATACGTCGTGAAACTTCTTGGAGCGGTTTGAGGTACCCATGCCGTCGATCATTACGGTGATGAATCCCAATTCGGTGTATCGCATCATTTCATGCTCAATGTTGAATGACTTGGGGGCGTGGGAATCGTGCGGTCCGGCGTAAATGCACTCAATAACGGGGTATTTGTGGCCGGGTTTGAAATCCGGCGGGAATGCGATGACTCCCCAAATATCCGTTTGTCCATCTCTACCTTTGCCACAAAAGACCTTGGGCGTCTTCCACCCGCGCGCCAGAGCCGGGGCAATATCCGATTGCTCAAGTTTTGTGATCTCCCGGCCTGTTTCCGCATCGCGCAAAATGGTTTCTGCTGGCAAATCGACTCGTGAGGCAGTATCGACAAAGCAGGTGAAATCAGGGGAAAAGTTGATGCTGTGCGTTGCATGGGAAGGAGTCAAACACACAGGCTCTCCGCCATCCAGTGAGACGCGATAGAGTTTTTCCAGATACGGGTCTTCTCCGGGGGTTTGACCGCAGCCGATGAAAAAAATGGTACGCTTTGCTTCATCCACATGTAGCACCTTTTTCATCACCCATTCTCCCTTGGTGATCTGGCGGATGACGTCGCCGGTGGTCGCATTCAGCAGGTAGAGATGACGCCATCCATCACGTTCAGAGACCCAAACAATTTCTCCCGTCGTCGGGAGGTCTGTACGGTGCAATTTCGTATAGTTGACGAAGGTGGGGAAGGATTCCACAATGAGCGGACGAGCCAAGGCATTGCCTTTGTCCACACGGTACACAATGTAGGAATCGTGCCCTCGCTTGTTGTAATCGAAGGTGAAGCTCAAACCGTCAGGCGCCCATTGGATATTTCCAACAGAGTATTGCTTTTCAGGGTCCGGGAAGTCGATGGTAACACCAGAATTTTGTTGAAGCCCGAACAAAACGGGACGAGTCACCGAGAGCGGGTCACCTGGTTTGACATAAGGAATCGATTTTTCGCGCGGCTGGACAGCTCCCTTGGGTGAAGACTCAATCAAGGTAATATGCCGGACGGGAACCGTCGTGCGGCGACTACACACAAGACTCTGCGAATCAGGTGCCCAGTTCACGGGCAGGCAGTAGGGATTCTCCGCACAGCCATCGGTTGAAAGTCGAGTTTCCGTCCCCTCTTGAATATGCTTCAGATACAAATCATGATCTTTAACCAATGCCATGTATTGCCCATCGGGTGATTGATTCTGCCCTCCGTCCTTGTGATGTTGCCGGGGAGCATTGGCTGGAGAAACAACAGAAAGCTTTTGCGCAAGGGAATCGTATCGATATTCCTTATCATCCAGGCGGAACGACACATTGTCAGGCGTCCCGGCAATGGTGTTCACAGGCAGCCAATCAGGATTCACTTCCTTGCCAGTTAATCTCTTGACTTCTCCTGCAAGATGAGCGTGATCGAATGCAGGAGACTTGGCTCCAGACGTCGTATCTACCCGAAGAAACGTCTTTTTCCCATCGCGAAACGATGCATACCAAAAATCCCTCGTTCCCGGTATCCATTGCGGAGAGACATAGCCCCACTTACACCCGGCCTCGTAGTAGGAACGGTATCGATCAGCCTTCTGGTAACGTTCTGCCATCGTTGTTGCCAAGGAGGGCCAGGATAACAGGATTCCCAGGAACACGACCAGACATTTCCAAAGGAAGTATTTTTGTCTGTACTGCTTCATCATCAATAAATACGCAATGTTATTTTCTATCTTTCGGCAAATAGGAAAATGTCTTTTCGAGGCTCCCCAAAAGCTCTGTTCTCCCTCAACTTTTCGACTATCTCTACAAAAATCATACTCGCGAGACAGTTTTTTCTTGCCTTTCGGACCATGCAAGCGTATAAACCTCCCCGTCCTCACTGACAACAGTGAATGACAATACGACAGATGTCACGGAGTGGTAGCTCAGTTCGGTTAGAGCGCCAGCCTGTCACGCTGGAGGTCGCGGGTTCGAGCCCCGTCCGCTTCGCCATCTGATTTAAAAGACGCCCTGCCCACAAGCACGGCGTCTTTTTGTTTCTTGGAGCAACACTAAAATGGGTGGGAACCATTATTTTAGAGGGTGCAGCCTGAGCACTCGACGAGGGACTCGGAGCCTGTAGTTGGCAAAGTTACGGTATCCATAGGCTCTTCGCTGAATCAGTTTCATTTTCCGATGAAACCCTTCCGTTATTCCATTATTTTTTGTATACCTCCACATTCGGATGATTGGCAGAAACCAATCACTTAAGGTTTCTGCCAATTTCACAAACTTCTCCGGATCTTCATACCGCAAGGTACCTATCATTTCCTTAAAATGACGAATGTGTCTATAGCAGACCACTCGTAACTATGTATTCTTTTTTAATTACTTACAAATTTTCCCCTCGAACATATAAGCTGATTCTATGACCTCGTCCGAAGCAAGAAACTCATTTTATTCGTTCATAAATCATATCCAGAAAAAGTATTTTCTGCATCAGGAATTAAAAGAAGGAGAGTTCGGCAATATTCAGCACCTTGCCTTCCGCAGCGATGGATGTAGCCTCCACCCGGATGTAACGTCCCTTGACCTTGCTTTTGAAAAAATGTTCGCGTTTTACGGGGTCATTGATCAAATTTCCGAATTCGAATTCTGTAACAATCGTCCATTTTTCTCCATCATCGCTCATTCTAAGGATACCCCGTTCCAGCATTCCCTGTGGATTATTTGGAGGCGGGGTATAGGAGAAACCCTGCAACTGACGCTGACTGCCCAAGTCGATCTCAATGAAGTGCGGGGAGTTTCCTTCAGGGCTTGTCCAACAGGTGTTCTTGTCTTCATCAAAGGCCTTGGCAGCTTCCTGACCATCGGTTTGCCCGGAGCACTTGAGAACCTTCCATTCGCATTTCGGATATCCAATGATTTCCCTCAACTCCGGCCCTTTCTGATTTCTGGAAAATGCAGTTGCCCGCAATGTGGTACCAGTCATTTTGAATGGTCGTTCATATAACGGTGACTTTTCGGTTGGGGTACTGTTGTCTGTCGTATAATGGATAGCAATGGTTCCGTTGAGATTCTTTAGCGCATTCTCTCCGCTAGGCTTCCAGCCAAATGAATGCCGAACGGGAGCCAGACTAACCTGATTGTCAGCTGAGACTGATGCAAACAGTTGTGGCGGGCGACTACGGTAATAGTGCGCGGAGACTTTGGCCACGGCAGGAGTATGCCGTGACTTCAAAATCCTGACGCGGATTCTATCCGTCGTTACATCCGCGAAGCGCAGGATACGTTTGTAGCCAACGTTGGTTGACTTCGCCATTTCCTTCCATTCACCGTTCACCCAGGCATCCAGGGCATGATCTTCGATCCTCTCCCCATGTTGGGCAATCGCCTCCTGAAGCAGGAAGCGGTTAATCGTTATTGGCTTCGACAGAGAAAAAACCATTTCACCTTCATTGCCAGCAAGTTGCACAAACGTATTGATATCATCATCCATCAATTCCAAAGGAGCATCAGCCCCCCGGAGAAGATCTGTTCCATAAGTTTCACGGATTCTGCGGCCAACTTCATCGAGGCATTGAATATCTGCCGAGGAGAGCCGCCCTTCGCGGTTCGGGGGGATATTCAACAAAAAGATGGTATTGCCGCCAACAGACCTTTCATAGATATCAAACACGTCGTCGGCATTTCTCACCTTCTGGTTGTTGTCATCACGATAGAACCATCCTTCTCGAATGGATGTATCGACTTCAGTCGGCTGGTAATGCAGAAACTTGCCGTGTTGCAATTGTTCCCTGCCAGCCAACTCGTCGGCTGTCATGTCAGGAAATTCCTGCGCAACACGAGGATCATACGGATAGGGGATAACGTTCCATTCCGTCGCTCTCGTCTTCCCGGCTTCATTGCCACACCAGCGTATGTCTTCCTTCCCAAAAATAACGGCTTCTGGCGCGAGGGCGTGAATCAATTCTCTCCAGGCCTTATAATTATATTTTTGCCCTCCCTTCCTCTTGGGGTGAGCTCCATCGAACCATACTTCATGGACAGGACCATATTCAGTGAGCAACTCGAAAAGCTGGCTTAAGAAATATTCATTATAGTCATCTACATCAAATTCAAACCGGGTTTTATTGTTAAACTCCCTGCCCTGCACTTCTCGTGGAATTGTACGTTTTGTGATCTCACTACCATTGCCGTATAATCCTTCCGGACTTTCGATCTGGTATAAATCGGCAGGAGAAAGGTAAATGCCGAGCTTGAGTCCGTATTTTTTTAAGGATTGAGTGAGTTCCATCAAGACATCACCTTTTCCATTCTTATACCCGGTCGACATGATCCCGTGATTCGTATAGCGGGTTTGCCACAGGCAGAACCCATCGTGGTGTTTCACGGTCAGGATGACCATTGTCATACCAGCGCCCCTCATAGCCTTGCACCACTGATCGGTATCAAGCGTTTTCAAGGCAAAGACAGCAGGTTCTTCTTTCCCGTTCCCCCATTCCTTGCGGGTAAATGTGTTGGGGCCTATGCATGCGAAGGCGATGAATTCATTTTGGAGAGCCTTCAGTTGGTTGGGGGTTGGCACAACATGGGCTGCTTTTTGGACAATCGTTTCCGAGGTGTCACCTGCATGCACCGGGATCGTGCCAGCAGTCTTCATTTCTCCAGCCATGGAAGAATGGAAGACAAACACACCAAGAAGCGTTTTGAAAAAAACAGTATGTTTCATTGAGGGTAGGGGGCTGTAAACGGTTTCAGGAACAGGAGGAGGAAGTCAATCCTTCCGGCTTCGAATCATTTTCCCGACTTCATGGAGAGTCTTAACGTCAATATCACGGATTTTGCCTTCATAATCAGGCCCTACATTCAGAGAAAAGATGTTGCCATGTTTTACTCCGTTGACGTAGTCGTCATAGATCTTGTCAGCTGAATGGCACAGGCAGTCGTGCTTCGGCAGGGAATAAAACCAGTCTGCCCCCCCTTTGCGTTTGGGCAAAATGGGGTAGGTGAATTCGGCCACCATATGGCTGTCGGAGCCCTCCTTGTTGGCGTGAGGGCCAGCCGTATTCGGATCGCTCAGAGGGCCTGGCCTGCCTCGCTCACCCAACCTTATTTTACATCCCTGCTGATCGCCGTGGTTGAAGCCTATCCAGCAATCAGGCTGCAGCTGTTGACCAAGCTCCAGTATTTCCTGGTGAGACATACCGCCCGTACCCACAGCATGGTCAACCCACATGAATTCAATGGGTCCATATTGGGTCAAAAGTTCTGTCAATTGGGCACGTTCCTTTTCTTCATCAATTCCTGACCCCTTTCTCTGCCCCATCCCATCCCGTGCGCCCGGCCATGTCCAGTCCCCCTCGGAGAAATAAAGGGCAAGCTTGATCCCATATTTGTCGCAGGATTGTTTTAATTGTTTGAGGACATCTTTCCTGAGGGGTGAGTTGGTAACTTTACGATCTGTCGTCTTCGTATCCCAGAGGCAAAAACCGTCATGGTGCTTGGTCAGAAACAGAATATAGTTCATGCCCGCATCTTTGGCCGTTTGAACCCATTGATCCGTGTCAACCGATGTTGCTGGGAACCCCTTATTGATGTCCGTGACACCGGACGTCCACTCCTTCCCTGAAAACGTGCTGAACGACCAGCAAATAAACATGCCAAAGCGCAAGTCAGCAATTTGTTCCGCTCGGACATTATCAGGAAGAGGCGCTTGATCCGGCTTGCTCCACGAAAGGGGAGAAAGCATGTGGAGGGAGGCCAGGATTACGTACAGAATTTTCATGTGGATAAGTTGATGGTGCGTTTTTATTTTGTGTTACTGAGAAGAAAGTTTATTGATTAATAAATGATCGATATTTTTGCTTTTCCGCTGTTTTTGATAGATCTTGCGACCGCAAGCAATAGATTACCGAGTAAAAAATTTATTTTCCACTAATAATCTTCCGATCATGGATTCTCACTTTCCATTGATATATTCCTTGGGTCTCGAAATGAATCTCTTAACCATCATTTGTTTTGCAATTCGTTTTACAGTCTGTGCCTGCACTTCATTCGGCCTACTCCTCGATGTCAGGCAATATTTTCATCTTTGGACCCAATATAGCATAAATACGTGAGAACAACCGTTTCTCTTTCAATATTTCAGACGCCATCCTTAATCTCATTTTCCTCCATGATTCCACAGTCTGTTTCCTCAAAATATGAGGACTCCGAAAGTGGTTTATAATGATATTTATCTTTGCAGATCGGTTCACAGGTCGCATCGATTTGAAGTACAATCATGACATCCTGCCATGATTCTGTTTATAGTCGATGCTGGTCCAAATATTGAATAAGGAAAGCCATCACGTCCAATACTATTTCGAGAGAATCACCAAATACGAGCACTTCGTGGCGATTGTTCCTGAAACAGTCCCGATTGATACATACATTTCGTTCCAACGAAATTTGTTCCACAATGAAATCGTATTGGGGAGCCACCAATTCTTTTTGCAAATCAGGATCATCCGAGGTCAACAGCCAGCCAGGATTATCGCAAGTCTCAATCTTGACCCCATAGTCATGTTCCCAATCGCCATTGCAATGCCGACGATAGAAATCATCCAATATGTCAATAGACGACGTATTCATCACTCCCATCCATTAGAATTCAATAAATCCGGTACAGGATGAACGAAAATCCACGAGATACCAAAGCTCTCCCCCTGCAACTCAATTCAGTCGCAAATAATGAAAACAAATGTCGAGCTCACATGAGGAGCCCTTACACCCCGGGGTGCTGGCTCAAATAGTCCGCCAAATCAGCGATAGCGACAACGGGGTAACCGTTGGCTTCAGCAAAGGCAACGACTTCTGGAAGGCGAGCCATGGAACCATCTTCGTTGGTAAGTTCGCAAAGCACGCCAGCGGGAATTCGCCCGGCAAGGCGAGCCAAGTCAACCGTGCCTTCCGTATGGCCAGCCCGAGTCAGAACTCCTCCCTTGCGGGCGCGGAGCGGGAAAATGTGGCCGGGATGCGACAAATCCTCCGGTCTGGATTCCGGAGCAACAGCGGCACGAATAGTCGTCATGCGATCTGTGGCGGAAACGCCAGTCGTCACACCCTGCGCAGCTTCAATGCTAATGGTGAAGGCCGTTCCGTAATGGCTTGTATTGTGGGCTACCATGAGGGGAAGAGCCAGAGCGTCCGCCTTCTCCTCCGTCAGGCACAGGCAAACGATACCGCTACAATGGCGAATCATCTGCGCCATTTGAGGAACCGTCATGCAATCTGCCGCAAAAATCAGATCCCCTTCATTCTCACGATTTTCATCATCAACAAGCAGAACACCACCACCGCAACGGATGGAATCAACAGCTCGCAGGACGCGTTCTTCGGAAGTCAGACCAAATCGGGTAAGCAGGGAATTCATGGCGATCAACTCAGGGCAATATGCCGTTTGATATTACGTGGAGACCGTGCCCCCCTTCGCCCGTTCCGTCAAGCCTGCATCACGACTTTCCCACATACACACCCACGCCTCGGCAGCACACCTCTTTTTTTGTTCAGGAAGTCAATTCCCCATTGAATATTTTGATGATTCAGACATATTTTACAACAGATAGTCGTTTTACAATCATCGTCGATTCGAAGCGAAAAGCGATACTTCGCGAGTTTCGGAACATGCCCACCATATTCCCAACAACCACAACACCATGGAATCCGAATTTCAACGAATGATTCCCTTTTACCTCTTCTGGGGCGGATTCATCATCCTGGCGGTATTACTGCTCTATTTTACAGAACGCAGATTCGGAATACTCCACCCACGAATCGTAAGCGCCAAAGCAAGTTCGGCCATTGCTCTGATTTTTATTTTATTCTTTTATTTGATCGAGCGTATTGATCGACTGCCATTCATGGAAGATCAAGAAAAAATTGCAATCATCAAAGCCTTTCTCTTGTTGATCATGTTTAGTGCAAGCATCACAGGAATCTTTCTCTGGACAAAATTTTTCTACAACTCTGCCCTGAAACGGTGCCCGGATGAAATCAAAAGCAATCCTCCGCATAAGCCAGAGCCAATAGTTACCTGTATATTCTTTCTCACATTTTGTTGCATCATTGCGTTGAGTTCCATGGAATTCCCATTGCGAACGATCATTTTCACATGGTTATTCTGGGGAGCAATCTTGTCCGCCGCAGTATTTATACTCGATTATACAGAACGTTGGTGCGGGGCTCTCCATCCGATCATCATAAATATCAAAGCAAGTAGCACCATTATGCTCATCTTCATATCCTCCTTGCTTCTGATGGATCGGATTTTACCAATGATACGCCCGCAGGATAGAGCCATCGCGGACTTCATATTCCTCCTTCTTATATTAATCATCATTATCGGGAGCATTGCCGGAATCTTTCTTTGGACAAAATTTTTCTATAACTCCGCTCTGAAGCGATGCCCGGATGAAATCAAAAACAAACGACCACATCTATTGCTACCAGTGATAACGTTAGTCTTCTGCATCATTTTTATCGTGATTATCTTTCATCTAGCTGGCGCTAGCTGCTAAATCATCCAGCGATTTTATTCATTCCTAATAGCCTCATTCATCCGCCAGCAACCACAATGCCATCGACTCCACTCGGGGGAGTGGAGCCCGCTTACCCTTTCTTCACAAAACGGGCACGGAAAATCGTCTTGCCCATGCCTTCCCAGTGGAGTTGGAAGTCCGTTTTGGGGTAGAAGAAGGCATTTTCTTCCCAGGGGAGGCGGGTGAAAAGGCCGCTTCGTTCGACATGGTCGAGCACCCATTCATAGTACTCCTCGTGGTCGGTCTTGAAGAGGAATTCCCCCCCATCGGCCAAGGCAGTATGAAGAACGGGCATCAGGCTATCCTGAATGAGGCGGTTTTTGTGATGGCGCGTTTTCGGCCAGGGATCCGGGCAAAGGTAGTGCAGACGCGAGATGGAGCCGGGTTCCAGAAACCACTCCAGAAAGTAGGAACTCTCGATGCGAAGCACGCGCACATTCTGCAAGTCATTCTGCGCCGCCTGTGAGCATACGCTACGCACACGCCCCAGCAGGCGTTCGATTCCCAAAAAGCGGCGTTCGGGGTAATGCTCTGCCATTTGCAGGAGGAAGCCCCCGTCACCGCAACCCAAATCGACTTCAAAGGGCTCCGGGGTACCGAATATATCCATCGGGGAGTATCGGCGGAAAAAATCGTCTGGAACAAAAGCAACTGGCATCATGCGACAATGAACTGGGGGATAGTGATAACGCCCCACAAAGTGCAGGAGTTCCCTCTGCGTGTCAAACAGGAACGCCACTACCACAGACGCTTTTCTTTTTTTTGCATTGAGAACTCCCCCAAATCGCCCTATACGATAGTGGCATGAACGGATGGCGCATGGCCTGCATCGCCGCCCTGTTGGGCGTTTTCTTACCCTCCTGCTCGTCATCTCCCAAGTCGGGAGATTATCCGGGCTACATGACCCGACCGTACACGATACGAGGCAAAAAATACGTTCCCATGAACGTGGAACGCGCCCTGCACTTCTCGCAAACCGGGATTGCCTCCCATTACGATGAATCAAGCTTCTGGGGGCTCAGTAGCGGCGAAACCTCAATCGGAGAAGATGCCCACCCCTGGCACCTGAGTGCCGCCCACCCCTATCTGCCCCTGCCCTGCGAAGTCCGCGTCACCTCTATTCGCACCCGAAAGTCCGTGAAAGTACGCGTGAATGATCGCGGACCATTCACCAAAAACAGGATCATCGACCTGAGTTCCGCCGCCGCCAAAAAATTGGGATTCAAACGCGCGGGACTGGATCAAGTGCACATTCAGGTGCTGTCCGTCGGCGACGGCAAATGGAAACGCCAAAGCCCGGTCTTTCGATAACTCTTCACCACCTCACTCTTTCCACCAGACACACACCTTTTTGACCATGAGCACCCCACCCACTCTGAAAATCGGCATCCTCGGAGCCGGTTCCATCGCCGCCACCATGGCGAAGACTATCGCACAAATGGACAGCGCAGAATGCGTCGCCATCGCCTCGCGCAACGAAAAAAAAGCCCGTGAATTTGCCTCAGCACACGGAATAGCCCGCTCTTATGGCAGTTACGAAGGCATGATGGACGACCCGGATGTTACGCTCGTGTACATCGCAACACCCCATTCCCGGCACGCCGAAGACGTTGAACTCTGCCTGAACCACGGCAAACACGTCCTCTGCGAAAAAGCCTTCACCATCACCGCCGCCGAGGCCGAGCACATCATCGCCCTGGCTCGTGCCAAAGGCTTGCTCCTTGCCGAAGCCATCTGGACGCGCTACATGCCCTCCCGTTACATGGTCGGAGATATCATCGACAGTGGAGTCATCGGCTCCGTCACCTCCCTGACCGCCAACCTCGGCTACTCCCTCGGCCATGTCGAGCGTCTGCAAGATCCCGCCCTGGGTGGCGGAGCCCTGCTTGATCTGGGCGTCTATCCCCTCAACTTCGCCGCCATGGTGTTCGGGGATGAATTGCACGAGATGGTATCCACAGCCGTCCTCACTCCACGGGGAGTCGATGCCTCCAACAGCATCACCTTAAGCTACAAAGACGGTCGCATGGCCTGCCTCCACAGCAACATGTTCGCCATCACGGACCGTTGCGGCTACATCTATGGGGACAACGGTTTTATGGTTGTCCACAACATCAACAATTGCAAAGGCATTGATGTGTACGACCTCCAGCGGAACCTTATCGCCCACCATGACGTCCCACCACAAATCAGTGGCTACGAATACGAAGTGGAAGCCTGCGCCCAGGCCATCAGAGAAGGCTGGACGGAATGCCCCGACATGCCCCACGAAGAAAGCCTCCGCATGATGCGCATTATGGAAGCCCTGCGCAAATCCTGGGGAGTACGTCCCACGGGTAAATAATCCCCTGCGAACCGGGAAGCAGGGGAAGAAGCCCCTCCTCCACGCCTAGCTCTCCACCTTCACCGGAGTACCCTCCGGGCACAAGGCGTATAGCTCCTTCGCAATTTCATTTGGAAGGTGGATGCACCCGTGTGAACTCAGCATCGGAGGATCGGGCACCTCGCCCTCATGGAAGGCGCAGGAACCGCTAAACCACATGGTGTATGGCATCGGCGCACCAGCAAAGGTGTCGCCCGATGGAATGCCATCGCGCCGCCTGTCCGCATAGCGCACCACCTTCTCACCTTCCGCATTGTAAATACTGCCGTAGAGCGAGGAATGGTGGACGCGTTCCTTGCCCAGCACCGAGAAGTTCCCCTTTGGCGTCGAATGCCCGGGAATACCCGTACTCACCGGAAACTCCAGCGCGCGTCTGCCATCCACCAGCAGGGTTCCCTTCTGTTGGTCGAGGGACACATGCAACTGCATCTTCTTACCCGGAGCCTGTGCCATCAGAGCAGCATCGCGAAAATTCCTGCCATGGTACGCAGGCGTCCCCGGTGCCGTCACCGCCTGGCCATTGCCGCCATACAAGCTTTGTTCCACGAGCGAGCAATTGGTCAAAAGAGCTATACCCATGCCAGCTGCCACCATCATCCATAATTCCTTCATACCGTATTCCTCCTTGTCATTGTTTCAGCGAATGCAACGCCTTCTGCCAATAATACAACTCCCGGCACCAATTCGTTGAATCCGTGACACAACTTCATGATTAAGCCCGGCATCTCGAAAGACACCGGGCTCAGCTCATTCAATGTACATGGAAAAATTTTCGGCGATGCGGAATCAAGGTTTATCAAGCTTCCATTCATTCTTCCACTCGATCTTCATCTGGTGGCCGTCCCACTGGATCGGCAACCAGACATAGCGGCCATCAATGGCATTCTGCGGACGCCACTGGTCGGCCACGAACACATACTCCGTCTTCCCGCCATTCGGCACCGTCAGGATGTAGGTACTCTGTCCGCCGAAAGTCTTGTCGGCATCAGCTCCCACACAAGGGTTCTTCAGCTCCGTCCATGGCCCCATGATGTTTTCGGCATAAGCGGAACGCGCCGTATTCGGCCACCACCCCGTACAACCCGAAGCAATCAGATAATACACGCCGTCCTTCTTGCAAATAGCCGGAGCCTCCATAAAACGCCCTGGAAACACACGAACAAATTTGCCGGAATGCGACGTAAAGTCATCGTTCAACTCCGCAATGTGCATCGTCCCGTTGTCTTCGGACGCAAAAATGTGGTAGCCTTTGCCATCAGTATCAACGTACAGGGTCATATCGCGAGCCATCTGCCCCTTCTCAAAGTCGCGTTTGAACATCGCGAACTCCTTCATATCCGCCGGATAACTGCTGGAGTTCAGCGTCGGAACCTTCGGGGGATTCTCCATCGTCTTCTCAGCCTCGGGCATATTCATCGGCCACTTGCCCGCATTCGGGCGCAGGGCATGGAGAAACTTGTACGGGCCGCTTACCTTGTCGCTGACAGCCACCCCGCTCATGGCATCATTGTAGCCGTGCCCCTTGCGTTCCAAGTGAAACCACATCACATACTTACCCGTCTTCTTATTGTAAATCACCTTGGGACGTTCCAAAATGCAACCCTTGGCAATCGAACTCTCCGGGGAATCCTCCACAGCCAACGCCACCCCTTCATTCTTCCAGTTATACAAATCTTTGGAAGAATAGCACCGCACCCCCACATGAGCATAATTACCCGCGTCACCGGCAATCTTGTGCTCGCCAAACCAATAATAAGTATCGCCTTCCTTGTAATATCCAGGGCCATGGGCATTGATGGCGACACCTTCATCGTCGAGCCAAAGCTGGCCGGGTTTGAACGAAGTATTCGGAGCAGGCAGCTCGGCCGCCACACAAGGCAGCAGAGCACCAGCCAGCAGAAGGGATTGGATAATCTTTCTCATAATCTTAACAAAGATACGGATAGAGCACGCCAACCTTTCACGCTTCGGCATGTTATATTCCGGTTAAAAGCGGTAAGTATTCCTCTCTCCATCCATCTCACTTTTTCCGAATCTCTGACACGCCCATCCGACAGGCATTGCCAAGGGAAAATCTGCGTGGTATAGTCATGCACCATGCGATATTGGAACCTGATCATTTGTGCGCTGCTCGCGATGCTCGGCATCATCACGCAAGCTGAGGCAAACAGTGAAACCACCACCGACTACGCTGGCAAGGTCGTCGTCATCCCCGTCGGTCAAGAAGCGTTGGAGAATGCCCAAAGCTTCGGTTTCATGAACCGTACCCTGCAACGTGCCGCCGATGACAAGGCCGTCGCCATCATCTTTGAACTCAACACACCCGGCGGCCTCGCCTGGGAAACCAGCGAGCTGATGATGAAGGGGCTCTACCCGCTCAAAGTGCCTACCTTCGCCTTCGTCAACCCCAAGGCCATGTCCGCCGGAGCGCTCATCGCGGCCGCCTGCGATACCATCTACATGACGCCCGTCTCCTCCATCGGAGCCGCCGGCATCGTCAACGCCACCGGAGAAGAAATGGACCCCATGATGCGTAAAAAAGTTGAAAGCGCCTTCTCCGCCTTCACGCGTTCCGTCGTGGCCGAGAAGCACCACAACCCGGAACTCATCAAAGCCATGATGATCCCCGCCACGCAAAATGAGACCTTCGGCACCGTCAAACTGAATAAAGGCGAACTCCTGACGCTCACCGGCAAAGAAGCCTCCTCCCCCGGCCCCGATGGCAAGCCCCTGCTCGCCAAAGGCATCGTCAACAACATCCAGGAACTGCTGGAGAAAGAAAACATCACCGCCCCCGTCGTCACAGCCACCCCGACCGGTTTCGAGAAAATCGCCCTCTGGATCGCCTGGGCTTCCCCCTTCCTCATCCTCATTGGCATGGGCGCCGTCTACATTGAGATGAAAACGCCCGGATTCGGCATCGCCGGAGCCATCGCCGCCCTTGCCTTCGGCCTCTTCTTCTTCGGCAACCACGTCGCGGGCAACCTCGCCGGGTACGAAACAGCCGCCCTCTTCATCGTCGGCTGTCTCCTGTTGCTCGTCGAAATTTTCCTGATTCCCGGCACCTTCGTCAGCGGACTCATCGGAGCCCTCCTCATCATCGCAGCTCTCTTCAGCGGCATGCTTAGCCTCGCCGACATCAATTCCCTGATGCGCTCCGGCGACTTCTCGATAGACTCACTCGCCAGCGTCTCCCTCATGCCCCTGACAAAACTGGCTCTCGGCATGGCCGGAGGCATGATCCTCATCATGGTTTTGATGCGCTTCCTGCCGGATTCTCCCCTGTTCCGTCCCTTCTCCAACAACTCCATCAGCGGCGGTAAAGAAGCCGGAGCCGCCGTCGGAGACTCCGCCACTGGTGCCACCATCGGAGCCCTCGGAGAAACCGTCACCGAGCTGAAACCGAATGGTAAAGCCATCATTCATGGAAAAATTTACGAGGTTTGCTCTCGACAAGGACTACTCATCAAGGGTACCCCTGTTCGCGTCATCGAAAAACGCGCCTTCGACCTCATCGTCGAACCCGTCGTTAATGCCATCCCTGCTCCCAGCCGCGAAGCCGGGCAACAAACGCAACAGACTTCCGAGCAAGAGTAAATCCCCCTTTCCCATCCCACCACCACTACAGCCATGCCAGTTACCGTAGGTTTCATCTCCCTTGGGTGCGCCAAGAATCTCAACGACTCGGAAATCATGATCGGCCACCTCCAAAAGGCCGGTATGACCATGACTCCCGAGCCTGACCTAGCCGACGTCGTCGTCGTCAACACATGCTCGTTCATCGACAAAGCCAAAAAGGAATCCATCGACACCATCCTGGGCGTCGCACAAGCCAAAGAACGCGGTGAATATCCCAAGGAGCAGAAACTCGTCGTCGCCGGATGCCTGGCTCAGCGCTTCTCCAAAGAATTGCCCGAACTCCTGCCCGAAGTAGATGCCTTCATCGGGCTGGATCAAGTCACGACCCTCCCGGACATCATCACCAACATCATGGCCGGCACCCTCAGTTCGCGCAACCTCGTCTCGGAAAAATCCACCTACATCCCGGACTACGACACCCCCCGCTTCCGCCTCACCCCCCGCCACAGCGCCTACATCAAAATCGCCGAAGGCTGCAACCACACCTGCTCCTTCTGCGTCATCCCGCAAATCCGCGGCAGGCACCGTAGCCGTTCACAGGAAAGCATCATCCGCGAAGCCCGCATGCTCGTCGAATCCGGCGTCAAGGAAATCAACCTCATCGCCCAGGACTCCACCTACTACGGCATGGATCGCTGGCAGAATGGAGACCGCCCCACCCCGCGTAGCGGCGTGGACTCCAGTAAGGGAGACTCCCTCGCCACCCTCATCCGCGAGCTCAACGCCATCCCCGGCGACTTCTGGATCCGCATCCTCTACACCCACCCCGCCCACTGGAGCGCCGAACTCACCCGCACCATCGCCGAATGCCCGAAAGTGGCCCGCTACGTGGACATCCCCCTCCAGCACATCTCGGACAACATGCTCTCCGCCATGCAGCGCCAGACCAACGGTGACTACATCCGCGAGCTCCTCCGCAGCATGCGCGCAGGAGTCCCCGGCATGGCCATCCGCACCACCTTCATCACTGGCTTCCCCGGTGAAACAGAAGACGACCACCGCGAACTCATGGACTTCATCGAAGAATTCCGCTTTGAACGCGCCGGCATCTTCACATACTCCCGCGAAGAAGACACCAAAGCCTACAAAATGCCCAACCAGGTGCACCACCGCACCAAAACGCGCCGCGCCAACGAAGCCTCCGAGCTCCTCGCACGCATAGCCGACGAAATCGGCCAGGAACAAATCGGCAAAACCATCCGCGTCCTCGTCGAAGCCCCCGGCGTCGCCCGCACCGAATGGGATGCACCGGACATCGACGGCTCCGTCTCCGTGCCAGAAGACCTCCCCGTTGGGCAATTCGCTGATGTCCGCATCATCGACGCCGTTGCCTACGACCTCGTCGCCGAAAAACTCTGAACGGCATCCATGCCTGGCTCACCACGTGAGATCACCACACCTTCTCAATCAATAGTAAAGATCAATTTACCCATTCAAAGCCGCACCATTTCCGCAACCAGTATTTCCTTATTGAGCTCGGATATAGACAAATTAAAGAAATTTAGACTTATATCATTAGCTACGAAGCGTGTGTATTATGAGATGCGGGAGTCGGTTTTATTTTTTCTCACCCTGCTCGTTTTTCACGAAAAAAATGTGCCATCCGGAGCCGGGGCAAAATATGTGCATTTCCTTGCCAATCAGTGCTAAAGCATGAATCTCTCCATTCGAGGCACGGAATGAATGGATATTGCCCCTCTCTGAGGAGCCGACATAGCTGAATACCTTATTGGAATAATTCACCGAACGCGGGCCATCAATTTTCAGCCAAGAGCCACCGTTTCTTTCCTTCCAGTAGCCCATGAATCTGGGATCCGGCCATTTGTAGGTTGTGCCCCCACCCTCAAGCTTCACTCTGGTCTCATTGATCAAATTGTTGATCGTAATAGCTCCATCCAAATCACCACGGGCGGCAGCCTGTTTCTTCTGCTGTTCCAGAGCCACCAGATATTTCCGGTAAAGAGGCACACACAGGCGGGCACATTTCGCAGCATATTCAGCTCTCAATTTATTCAGTTCCTCACCCGTGGAGCCTGGCGCATTTTCAGCAACAAAATCTGCTTTCCCCCATTTCGTGAACTGGCAGATTTTTCCTGGTTCATACCTGAACCATATGCGATCATTATTGCCGCGAAACACCAAAACATCACCTTCCGAAAGTTCCGGATTGATCGAATCACCACTGGGGCTCAAATTTTCATGAAGCTTGCCCTCCAAATGAGTACCGTCAGCATTAAGAACATGCTCCCGCCCAGCGCTCTGATTAATCCACTTCCCAGGAAAAGCATTGGAATTGTTCTCCGCCTTCCACAACAAATCGGGCGTCTTCTCCATGGATTCCAGCTCTGCCTTAAGGCTCTTGCACATATCGAAATTGGAAAGCGCCACAGACTTCTGTAACAAAACCTGCAATTGTTTTTTATACTCGGTGACCATCGGAGAACAAAGTTCAACGCACTTGGCATCAAACGAAGTAGCCAGTTTGGAGACGGCAGGCTGAACATTCGCCTCCTGAGCTGGCGACATCCAACTCAGCAATAAAACACCAATGGCAAAAAAATATGGATCGCTTTCATCGATAAAATTCCCTTTTTTTGCTCATACCATTCATTATTCATAAGATCAAGAATATAAATATAATAATAATTTTTTTCTCACAAAAATTCTGTCGGCTAGCATCCTTTGATCCAACTCCAGCTTTGAATCTATTCAACTCATTACGGAAAAGATAACTCACCCCATTGCATGGATTGCGGCAGAGGGAGTCCCGGTCGCAATTAGGCAGGGATTGGTCTCAATTGATCTTCGTGCCGTATGTACGCCAATTGGTAGCAGGGACGACGATAAAGAGTCTGTTGTCCGCAAAGCCAAAGACACGGATTTCTCCGGAAGAATGGCGGAATGAATGGACGTTACCGAGCGGTGAGGTCTCGACGTATGAAAACTCTTTGCTCTTCTTGCCCTGCCCGTTGTAAAGCCCAATGGTATTAGAGGAATCAATCTTATAGGAATAATCGCTCGTGGTTTCCTTCCAGGTGCCGGCGAAGCGTTGATCCGGCCATTTGGAAACGAAGCCCTGCCCGGTCGTTGGAGACTGTTGTCTGGCTGCTTCAAGCATTTTACGGATCGTCAGAGCCGCATCCAAATTGCCGCGACTGACTTCCTTCTTGCCAGCCTGCTCCAGGTTTTGGATATATTTACTGGTCAAGCCAGCACAGGCTCTAGCGCAATTTTCGGTGAACTCTGCCCGCAAAGCAGCGGTAGGATCCGGTTCAGTAGTTTTTTTGCTCTCCCTAAACTCCATGCAGGACGAGCCCCATTGAGTCAACTGGCACATTTTTTTCGGGCCGTACGTAATCCAGACGCGAGAACAAGAGCTTTTGAACACGAGTATATCCCCCAGGGAACGTTCCGTATCCACCGTATCTCCTGATAGAGCAAATTTTCCATCCTTGGCATGAGAATGAGCCCCCGAAGCGTTCACAATGTGGAAAATATTCCGATTTCCCTCTTTCCACATGCCCGGAACGATCGCAGTGGCAGGCACTAGAAGCAAACCAGACGTCTTTTCCAATTCTTCGATGGCGCTCTTTACCTTCTTTCCGGTAGCAAACTCTCCCTTCTCTATACTAGAAATCATGAATGCTTGTAGCTTTTTCTTATACTCTGCAACAATAGGTACGCACAATTCCGTGCGCTTTGTTTCATAAACAGAGGCGATTTTTTCCACTGAGGGCGGCACCTTCCCTCCTTCTTGAGCCGATACTGTAAAACCGGATAAGAGCAGGGCTGAGAGGAGGAAGTAAATTTCAAGTTTCATGCGAAAAATGGTATCTATTTTTTTATTTAATACACCAATTCCGCATAGGTCAAGATACGAAAATGACTCGCACCTATAAAGAACAAACCTTCCCTGCCTGGATTTTGGCAGGGAAGGTCATTATTTTTTAGTATCTACTGATTATCAGAAGGTAAAATTCATCCCAAGGTTCACCTGCTGATAGGTGGAACTCGAGCGGGCTTCCAGGGAATAGCCCGCGTACACGCCCCACTTTTCGGTAAAGCGGTAGTAGCTATTCAACTCGACGCGCAGTGCATTTCGCGACGGACTCGCAGAATTCACGTCCCACACAAAATCATTGATCAAGGCGTTGGCCTTGCCATCGGGATCATTGCGGTACAAGTCAGGCAGGTAGCTCAACGAAAGGCTATTGACCCAGAATTTTTGATTTGAGAACTGTTCCAGATGTTTAAAGGTCAGACCTACCGGCATTCTCAGGTAGCTCATGTCCGCCGAGTCGAAATGACGGAGGAATTTCTCACTTCCCCATTCGGTGAAGGAACCATGAGACGCACGCGTGAATTCCAGGCCCACAAAGGGGGATACCGTCCAGTGTTTGTCCCACTTGTAGTCCCAAGTAGAGACAACATCGACCAGCCAGGCATCGTTATTCCAGTCGGAATATGTGCTGTCGCCCGATGAAAACACAGTGTGCATCTTGTTGTGAGAACGACCGAAACCTGCCGTACCCGTGAGGCTGTAGATCAATCTGTCATTGATCTCCTTGATGTAGCCTCCGTAGATGTTGGCCATAAGCGTATTTTGATCGACGGAACCTGAGCCGCGACGATTCTTGCCTGTTCCTGCAATCTGACCAAAGCTGATGCCGGCCAGCGAGGAATCCGGGCACATGCGCGTGTCGTAGCCCACGGCATAGCCACCACCATTGTAATCAAAGCCATCGGTTTTGCCCTTGTTGCCCTGATTAATAAAGTCGCCGATGCCTTCGAGCCAGAAGTTGCTGCATCTGCGATCGTACAGACGGGAGATACCCATCTGGCGGTGGTTCATGCGGCTCAGGGACTTCATGTTGCTGCCCGTCATCCAGAGAGAGTTTTCGGTAAGCTCACCCATGAGTTCGGGCTCTACTTCTTCGATATCTCCATCTTCCTTGCCGTCTTCGTTATCATCGCTGGCCAAATAGGTCCACAGGGCATAGAGTTCATCATCTTCCCACTTCAAGGACCATGTGCCCTTGTAGGTATAGGGACTACGGACTTCAGGAGTACCAGTTACCGTGGTGAGGATTCCATCGAAGTCGCTGCCATCGCGGGATGCCTTGATATCGTTGACAACGAGGAACTTTTTATTCCCCTTCCAGTCTGCGCTGGCGTAGGTTCTGCTGTCATCCGCAACCTTGAGGTCACCCCCCAGGGATAGGGTATTGGCATAGGCAATCACACCATTGTCGATCAAGGCATAGCCATCCGTCCCCACCACGGGAGCAATGGCCTTCTTCAGGCTATAGTCAAAGTCGTGAACGGCACCTTGCGACCAGTCAATCGTGCGAGAGATCAAATGTCCTGAGCCGTCCGATTTCCAAACAACGGAGCCGCCAATATTCACGTTAGGGCCCATAATTGTGCCACCCGTCGTGAGCTGGATGGCTCCTTCGTTAAAATTCTGCGTTCTTCCTGCAATGGACTTCGCATAAACAATCTCGCCCTCTGGATCCATTGGAGCATAGGTCGTGTAATGGAACCCTTGCATAATCAAGCCGACCACAGCCCGATGTTCTACCACCAGAGAACCTCCTTCTTGATGAATGTCGCCATTCAATTGGTTATACCGGGAATAGAAAAGGCGATCAGCAAAGTCATCATCGCTTTCATCGGGAGCCTGAATGATGATATCCTCCGTGAATTCACCCGAAAAGCGGATCGTTCCGGTAAACGTGGGCGCTACACCGTTATACACAGAATTCACTATTTTTGTATCAGTTTCAGGAGCATTGAAGTAAATGGCGTCCAGATCTGCAGAGGAAGCAGTGTCGTGAGCGGTAACCATGCTTACATCGATCGGGTCATAGAATCTGACTTCATACCCGTCCTGTGCACGAACATTGAATTGGTGAGCCTGTGCCGCGACACTGCTCATGCGAGGTAAATCTCCCCAGCTTTTTTTATTATAGACCCTGTTACCCTTGAACTCGATATTGCCTCTGTCGGCGGAAAAATCGACTCTGTGGGATTCAACATCGTTGGGAGGAGTAATCATGGCAACCCGGTTCAGCACACGAATTGCTCCGCCAAGAGCTCGGTACTGAATAAACGTCGCGGCACGGTCATCGGCAATATTGTCATAAAATCCTACATCTCCATTTCCCATGAAAGAGAGCTCACAACGTGCATGAATGGCACCACCTCCAGAATGTTGAGCCGTTCTTCCTGCGATTGCCTGATTACCTCTGAATTCAATTTTCCCATTGTTCAGGAAACGAGTCAATACCCCATGATCCGAGTTTGCGACCCCAATGGCGCCTCCTTCTTCTCCTCCATTTATACGCCCATCCATAATATTGTTATTGGCCTGAAGGAAACCGACATTGTTGAAGGTTAGATCCCCTGAAACGATGAGCGCACCTCCATTGTATATACCCATATTATCATTGAGCATCAATGTATTGATATTTTCAAACAAGGCACTGCCGTTAGTCACATTGATCGCTCCCCCAGTGGCCTTTCCTTCCGTACCATTCCCCGAAAATTCAACATAATCAACATTTTTGATCTCCAACCCCATGGTGCGGCGCGTCTTGGAATCCTGAGTGTTAACATACAGAGCCGAATCGGAATGGCCTTTGAAAACCAATGACTTCAAAGATTCAAAAGAAGCGTATGTGCCAGAGATTCCCCTCTTGCCTTGATCAAAAAGAAGATATTCATTCTTCGTTTGGCCAGCAAAGGAGATTTTGTAACGCTTGTTTGAGTTGGTAGTGTCATAGCCATCCATAGCGATCGTTGAGCTACCGGGGCGGAAGGCCCAGTTTTCCGTAATCGTCTGGCTATAGTCACTGCTCAGTTTTTGGGCATCTTGGTCCTGATACACAGGGTCAGCAGCCCACGACTGGCTCATGCCTGCTGCACAGAGCAAAGCTGCCAGCAAAATTCTGTTCAAATTCCTTGGTTTCATTGAGTCTGAGAAATAAATTTCAATTGGTATTATGGCTGTATTGCCCTTCTACCAACTCCATCTGTTCATCAGATCAAAGCTGAATAGTAAAAAGAAAGAAAGAAAGAAGAGAAAGATTTGGAGAAATCGGCAACGCTCAATAACTACCTAATTACCATGGATATGTCAATATCCGAAAAAACATAAATTACACCCATTTCATTCAAGAACCTCATAATTATGGCACGCACTACCGAGACTCCGGGGAAAAAACACGCCGAACGCACCACCTTTACAAGAAAAAATTGGTATTTCCGACACTTCAGAAATTTTTCCCATCACTCACCAGGCCAGGCATGAAGGACAAAATATGATCAGTCCATATCAAAGAGAGCTTAGCTTGTCATCAGCCTCTAGAAATTTCCAAATCACGGGGACACAAGCCTGGAAATTCTGAGCCAAAAACTGTTTTCCGGCAGAAACATGATCATTTTATCTCCGACCCGGGCAATATAACGGACGGGCGAATATTTGTTGGACTTCACACGGAAGACATTTCCCAGCGGCGACACTCCATCCAGCGTCATGGCCAATTCCTGCTTACCATCCGCACCATACCCGACGAGATTGCCCCTGTCATTGAACTTGTAGCTCAAATTGCTTCCATCCTCTCGCCAAACACCTTGAAAGGTCTTGCGGAAACAATCCTCTACGGAAAGTTGGGGCGTGTAGGCAAAGTAGCGATTCGTTTCCGGCAGTTTGGCAATATGCACGCCCAGTTCCATCGCTCCATCAATATCTCCTTTCACTGCCATCTCTTTCTGCATCTTTTGCAACAGTTGCACGTATTTGGAAGCAAGGGGAGCGCATACACGGGCGCACATGGCGTAGTGGGAGGCCACCAACTTATCCACATCGGGCATTGCTCCGAGCATTCCCTCTGGTGTCACCGAACCTTCCTTGCGATTCAGACGTGTGATTTTGTCTCCCCAGAAAATGACGGAGCGATTGTTCTCAAAACGGATCCAGGCACTGTTCTTATCCTCAAACACCAGGACATCGCCTGACGACATGGCAAGATCGATCCCGAAGTTGGGCCGAACATTCGACGACCATCCCCAATAATCGTAATGCATCCGGTCCGGTCCAATCCTGTGAAGGCGGTTATTGTGGTGCTCCACCCAGTCTCCACCGAAAAATCCCTTGCCCGGAGCTACACACCAATACATCGGATTCAGAGGCTCCGCGGCACGTTTATCCATCAAATCCTTCACCTTAATCGCAAGCTCCATGTTACCAAGAGCTACGTATTTTTCCTGAAGAAGTTGCAACTTTCTCATGTGTTCCGCATCAGCACGAGCACACAGAGAAGCACACTTCTCCATAAATTTTGTCTCCAAATCAGCAAGTTGATCCGAAACTGCATAGGCAGAAGACATCATGATACCAGCAACACAGGCCAGCACTGGAAAGAAACCATTCATCTCAGTCATTTTCTTATATGAAAAAAGAGAAAAAACGTCAATGAAGAGAGAAAAAAATCCTGTTCATGTGCTTTCCTGACCAAATTCAGACGAGTCAGGAAAGTTCGACATCAGGAGGAATTTTCGTATACCACCGGGACATTAGTATTGAGGTAGGTACACATGAGGCATACAGTTCTCCCCCATATGAGCAGTATCGAACAATATGCCAATCCACAAGTACTGGATCTCGTGGCGTATGAACCCGGGAAACCGATTGAAGAAACAGCCCGCGAACTGGGGCTGAGACCCGAAGACATCGTCAAGCTGGCCTCCAACGAAAACCCTCTCGGCCCCTCCCCAAAGGCTACCGAAGCCATCCAGAAGGCAGCTGCCCAGGTTCATATCTATCCCGACGGTGCCGCCTTCCAGCTCCGTTCCGCCATTGCAGAACGCTACGGCGTCCGCTTTGAGGAAACAGCCGTCGGTAGCGGCAGCAGTGAAATCATCGAACTTGTCTGCCACGCCTTCCTGAACGAGGACGCCGAAGTCGTCGCAGCCAAACACGCCTTTTCCATGTACCCGATCATGGCCAAATTGTTCGGAGCCACTTATGTGGAAGTTCCCAACAAGCCGGATTGGACACACAACTTGGAGGGATTCCTCGATGCCATTACAGATAAAACGCGCATCGTTTTCATCACCAACCCGACCAACCCCATTGGCACGGTTGTCTCCCAGCAGGAAATCGACGATTTCATGGCCAAGGTGCCTGCCCATGTTGTCGTCTGTTTTGACGAAGCCTACCACGAGTTCTGCGACTCTCCCGCCGATACACTGAAATTCGTCCACGAAGGTCGCAATGTCGTCGTCCTGCGCACCTTCTCCAAGGTGTATGGCCTGGCTGGCCTCCGCATCGGTTTTGGGCTGGCACCGCAATCCATTTGCACTCTACTGCATAAGTCCCGGACACCTTTCAACGCCCACCTCATCGCCCAGGAAGCAGCCCTTGCCGCCATGGCCGACCAGGAACACATCCGCAAGACGGTCGAAAACAACCGTGTGGAAATGAAACGCTACGAACAGGCATTCACGGAAATGGGGCTGGAATGGATCCCCAGCCAGGGCAACTTCATCCTGGTCAAGGTGGGTGAAGGCAGCAAGACCTTCAAGGACATGCTCCAGCAAGGAGTCATCACCCGCGCCCAGGACAGCTACGGATTGCCGGAATGGATTCGCATCACCGTCGGGCTTCCCCAGGAAAACACCCGTTGCCTCGACGTCCTCAAGGATGTGCTCGGCAAGTAAGCCGTAAGGAGACACCTCCTCCTAAATACAAGTCAACCCCGGAGACAACCAGGTTCCGGGGTTGACTTGTATTTAGGAGGAGGAGGAAGAAGAAGCAATCGTTCCCTTCTCCATCTTCATCGCGACGAGGCCGGCTCCGACTGTTGCCAGCCCGCCAATCAGGAACACCGCCTGGGGACCGCCCGTGTAGGTCCATATCAGCCCCCCGGCGACGCCGTAGGCAATGGATGCCACATGGTTCACGGCAATCCCCGTGTAGATGCAGGAGCTGATGTCCTCCGGCTTTTCACTGATGCGAGCCACGTATGTACTGCGAGCCATACCCATGGCAAAGAGGAGGTTGTCCAGCACAAAGCAGATGGTAATCACCACCACGGCCCACTGGTGACCAAGCATGGTGGGAGCAAAGGCGTAGGCCAGGCAAAGGCAGGACAGCGCGATACTGTCGAAGATAGTCACATTGCGCTCGCCGTACTTCCTGATGCTCCAGCCAATCAGGGGCTGAGTCACCAGACCAATGACACCCGCCAGCAAAAGAGTGCGCCCCATCTGTGCCGGGCTCTGCTGCAGGGTACTGACCATCAGCCAGAACCCGAAGGTGAGATACAATTGCTTGCGGATGCCGTGCAGAATCTCAAGCGTGTAGTACACATGGTAGCGTTTGCGGAAAATGAAGCACTCCTTCCATCCCTTGCGCTTCGGGAACACCAGCGTTTTCACACGAGCCAGCAAGAAGGAGCCAGCCAGGCACACGACGGCAGTCACCGTAAAGTCAACGCTGAAAGATGTATTGAACTTCCACTTGATCCACACGACCAAAGCCCCAAGCAAAGCTGCCGCCGTGCCAAGAGCCTTCATCTGCCCCAGTCTCATGCTCCTGTTCTCAGGCCGCGCCGTGTGCATGACGATGGAATCCACCGTCCCCATCAAAATATGCTGGCCGAGACTCACCAGCATGATCCACGCCGACAAAGTCCACATACTAGACGAAGCATCCAGGCGGGACAGAGCCAGCATCCCTGCCGTCATCAACACGCAGGCCACGGATGCAATACGCACCTCATTCATGAAGAACAGGGCGCTCGTCGCCACCAGAGTCAACACTCCGGGCAGTTCGCGGGGGAACTCCAGAAAACCGCGCTGCTCCGCATCCAAATGATGAGCGTCGCGCAGGAAATTACTGAACACGAGATCGTACATTCCTGCCCCATACTGAGCCAGGAATAAAGCGATCAGAACAAAGACCATCGTTTTGCGAATTGCAGGGCTACCAGCCATAGCGCAACAATTATCCCACAAGCCGGAAGCGATGGCAAAAGTAATTCATACATGCCAACGTAAATACCGAAAGACTTGTCTCATCCTCATGAGACTTTGGTCACTGAACCCATCCTGCCTCGACTCCATCGGCTTGGTTGCCTTGTGGAGAGAGGGATTACTTGCGCGAAAAGTCCTCTCGGGAGAAACGACTGGCTACCGCAACCACCCACAACTGAAACGCTTTAAAGAGCAACACCACCCCCTCGAAGCCATCGACAGTTACCTGACCTACGTTTATGAAGAGGCTAACCGGCGCGGCTTCCACTTCGACGGCGGCAAGATCACTCACATCCACACGCCAAAGCTCATCCCCCTGCCCTCCGGCCAATTGGAATACGAAATCCATCATCTCGAAAACAAGCTTAAGCACCGAAATCCCGCCCAATGGCTCGCCCTCAGAGAAATATCCATTGTACAGTCGCACCCTTTATTCTACATTGTAGATGGTTCTGTTTGCGACTGGGAAATCATTGATCAAAGCTACATATCATGAAATTGTTCTCTTCCATACGCTCCTCCATCTGCAGAAGAGGAGCGACCCCCATTCATGTTCCTGCTATGCCGGAATTCGACTTGGCACGATTCATCGGTCATTGGTACGAAATCGCCCGGCTGGACCACTTCTTCGAACGTGGCCTGGCACGCATCACCGCCAATTACTCGCTTCGGGACGATGGCAAAGTCCACGTCGTCAATCGTGGGTACAATCCCACCCGCAAATTCTGGAAAGAAGCCCAGGCCGTTGCCGTCCAGAAATCGCCCCCCAACTATCTTCGCGTGTACTTCGTGCCCTTCATCGGCGGGAACTACCGCATTCTTGGCCTGGACCCGGACTACAAATGGGCTGTCATCTCCGGGGGAAGATCCGACTACCTGTGGTTTCTCTCCCGGATGCCATCGGTATCCACAGAGACATGGGAAAGGATGGTAGAAATCGCCCGCACCGCAGGTTACAACACCACCCTCCTCATCCCCGTCAGTCAAGGAGCCCAGCCCCCAGCCGCCTTACCGGACGATGCTCCGCGTCATGACATGACATAAGCCTCCACTTTGGACTTGAGCCAAACAGCCGAGAGCCTTAGCGTCCCCACGCCGAGGCCATGAATAATCCACTGCCTACCACCGCTCCCGGGTACTACCGTCTTGCCGCCTGCGCCTTCTACTTCATACAGGGCCTCGTCTTTGCCAGTTGGGCAAGCCGCATCCCGGATATCAAGCAGACACTCCAGCTCAACGATGCCGCCCTCGGTAGCCTCCTCTTCGTCATCCCCCTGGGGCAAATGGTTGCCATGGCCTTCTCCGGCTATGCCGTCGGTAAATACGGGAGCCGGAGAATGGTCACCCTCGCCGCCATCCTCTACCCCGGAGCCCTCATCCTCCTCGGCCTCTCGCGAAACGTCACCGAGCTCACCGCCGCCCTCTTCTTCTTCGGAATGGCAGCCAACCTCAGCAACATCTCCATCAACACGCAGGGAGTGGGAGTCGAACGCCTCTACAGACGCAGCATCATGGCCCGCTTCCACGGGCTCTGGAGCCTGGCAGGATTCATCGGCGGACTCATCAGCACATGGATGGTCAGCCAGCACCTCAACCCGCTGCAACACTTCTGCATCATCTTTGCCTTCTGCTTCATCACCCTGCTCATTATGCGTCCCTTCATGCTGCCGCGCGATCCCCATGCCAGGCAGGCAACCACCACCACGGGCAAAAAAAAAATCTTCACCAAGCCGGACAAATATGTCTTCCTCCTCGGCCTCATCGCTTTCGGCAGCATGGCATCGGAAGGCACCATGTTCGACTGGAGTGGAGTGTACTTTGAAAGCGTCATCAACCCGGGGCCCGATCTCGTTCGCCTCGGCTACATCTCCTTCATGTGCACCATGGCCCTGGGACGCTTCACTGCAGACCGCCTCATCATCCGTTTTGGAGTCATCCCCATCCTCCAGGTCAGCGGCGTCACCATCGCCGCCGGCCTTCTGCTCTCCGTCCTGTACCCGCACATCATCGTCTCCTCGCTGGGCTTCGCACTCGTCGGCTTCGGCACATCCTCCATCATCCCGATGTGCTACAGCCTTGCGGGCAAATCCAAAGCCATGATCCCCAGTGTCGCCATTGCCACCGTATCCAGCATCGGCTTCCTGGGATTCCTGATCGGCCCCCCTATCATCGGTTTCGTCGCCCATGCATCCAGCCTGCGCTGGTCCTTCGCCTTGATCGCCGTTATCGGCTTCATGACCACGCTTATAGCACCTAAAATCAGAAGGTTTTAGAGGTATTGCCACCTCATGACGCACTTTCAGGGAATACAAAGACAATTTAGCGTGCCGCACGGAACGTTCGTGTGCTAATAACAAGAAGCGACACCCGAATTTCGCACGAACAATGAAAACCTCCCTCACCACCCTCACCCTGCTTGCCTCATGCTCCCTTGCATCGCAGGCATCCGCTGCGACTGACCATCCCACTTCCAATTACCTTTGGTACGAACAACCAGCCAAGCTCTATGGGCACAGTTCCTACGGCAAGGAAAATTTGAAGGCTGCCGATAATAAAAACGGCAATCCCTGGGAATCTGAAGCTCTGCCCATCGGCAATGGGCGCATCGGCGCCATGGTCTTTGGCGGCGACAAAATCGAACGTCTTGCCCTCAACGAAGTCAGCCTCTGGACAGGCGGAAACGTATCCACCGACGCCTATAACTACGGTCCCAAATCCGGCAAGAATGACTTCGGGGCCTACCAGCCCTTCGGCGACCTGATCATCAACTTCCAGAGCGACCAGCCCACCGAAAACTACGAACGCAGCCTCGACCTCACCACGGGCATCGCCAAAACGAGCTACACCAGCAATGGAGTCAACTACACTCGTGAAGTCTTCGCCAGCCATCCCAACCAAGTCATCGTCATGACCTGCAAGGCCGACAAAGCGGGCCAGCTCAATGCGGACTTCATCCTCAAGCCAGCCCACGACGCCAAAGTCACCGCCATCTCCTCCGGCAAGAACAACAAACTCTCCATCTCCGGCACCCTCGCCAATGGTCAGGCATTCGAAGGTATCGTCAGCATCATCCCCAAGGGAGGCACCGTCACCGCCACCGGTGGCAGCAAGGACGTTCCCGTCACCTACCAGGATCGCTATGCCGAGTGCGATCTCGACACCATCCCCAAACTCATCCTCAAGGGGGGGACTGAATGCACCGTCATCCTCTCCATGGCTACCGATTACGTCATGGATCACACCAAAAACTGGAAGGGCGAATCTCCCCAGAAGAGAAACAATGCTTACATGAACAACGCATTGGCCACCCCCATTGCCGATCTAAAGAACGCACACATCAAAAACTACAAGTCGCTCTTCGACCGCCTCAATCTCAACCTCGGCAAGACTGATGCCGAACTCGCTGCCCTGCCCACCGACAAACGCCTTGAGGCCTACAAAAAGCGCATGGGAGACAACATGATCAACGATGCAGAAAGCGAACGCCTCTACACCGTCGAAACCAACGATCCCGAACTCGAAGAGACTCTCTTCCAATACGGCCGTTACATGCTCATCTCCGGCTCCCGCCCCGGCAACCTCCCTGCCAACCTTCAGGGCATCTGGAATGACATGGTCTCCCCCCCTTGGGCAAGCGACTATCACAACAACATCAACATCCAGATGTGCTATTGGGGAGCTGAGCCCGCCAACCTCTCAGAATGCCACACGCCGCTCATCAACTACATTAACGCGATGCAGGCAACATTACGCGATGCCACCAAAAAGCAATTCAAGCCTGAAAACGGCAAGGACACTCGCGGCTGGACTGTCCGAACATCGCAGAACATCTTCGGCGGCAGCGGCTGGCAGTGGAACATCCCCGGCAATGCCTGGTACGCACGCCACATCTGGGATCACTTCGCCTTCACCTGCGACAAAAACTACCTCAAAAACGTCGCCTACCCCATCATGAAGGAAGTCTCCGAATTCTGGGAAGACAACCTCAAGGAACTCGGTGACAAGGGAGAAGGCTTCTTCAGCGCCGATGGCAACATCAACCGCGAAGAACTCGCCGACATCAAGAAAGGCACCCTTGTCGCTCCAAACGCATGGTCTCCGGAACATGGGCCGCGCGAAGACGGAGTCTCCCACGACCAGCAACTCATCTGGGACGTCTTCACCAACACCATCACTGCGGGTAACATCCTCGGTACCAACCAGGGATTCTCCAAAGAACTCGCTGACAAACGCGACCGACTTGCCAAGCCCAAAATCGGCAAGGAAGGCAACCTCCAGGAATGGATGATCGACCGCATCGCCAAGACCGACCACCGCCACACCTCCCACCTCTATGCCGTTTATCCCGGCAATGAAATCAGCATGGAGAAAACGCCTGAGCTTGCCAAGGCCGCCCGCAACTCCCTCAAATGGCGCGGCACCACCGGCGACTCCCGCCGCTCTTGGACATGGCCGTGGAGAACAGCCCTCTGGTCACGATTCAAAGAAGGAGACCGTGCCCACGACATGGTTGCTGGCCTCCTCCATCACAACACCCTCCCCAACATGATCGCCACACATGCCCCCATGCAAATGGATGGTACCTACGGCATCACCGGTGCCATGTGCGAAATGCTCGTCCAGTCACACACGGGAGACTTCACCAAAACCCCTGAAATCTCCCTTCTGCCAGCTCCAGCCAAATCCTGGCCCGAAGGCTCAGTCAAAGGCATCAAAGCCCGGGGCAATGTTACCATCGATTTTGATTGGAAAGATGGTAAGGTGACCACCTACAAACTCACATCACCCTTGCGCCGCTCCGTCAAACTCACCGTTAATGGCGAAACAAAAATCGTCATTCCCGAGGCACCGAAAGCTGCGGCTAAAAACTAAAAGCTACTCGGCATCAAGCCCCCGTATCAAACAGAGAACCGCTTCTTCCTGTCTTGGGAGAAGTGGTTTTTCGCATTCATCGACCAGTTGTATCACTACCCCAACATACTCCAGCCCATCCATCTGCCACGCCAACCCGAAAAACTATTTAGCCCCTATGAGTTCCGACTCATAGGGGCTAACCTATAGAAGGGAATAAGTATGACAAATATCCCCAAACAAGATCAACTTACACATTTCCCAGAATTTGTCAACAGACTTGATTGTAATAATTCAAACAAACAACAAAAAAGTAATACCACAATTTCCTGAAGGTACTTTTCATGGAAACAAGATGAACCATATAGCATAAGATTCTGTTGTTCATTTGAATGCGAGATTGTCTCCAGAATCTCTTTCTGAAGCATCCATGAAATGACAGTAATTATCGTCTTCCGGCTTCGGGCTTGCAATCCAGAACTCACTTCTGTATATTTCCCGCGTTCAACGTCTCCTTAGCTCAGTTGGATAGAGCAACTGCCTTCTAAGCAGTGGGTCGCTGGTTCGAATCCAGCAGGAGATGCCATCATAAAGCCCGTAAGTACAACAACTTACGGGCTTTTCCTTTTCAGCAACATTGGATAGGTGGTTCGGTAAGGTGGTTCGATTCTTGTTGTTGAATGATAGAAAAATTGTTGTTTTCGAACACGAAACTGTAGAATAGGAGGCATGGCAGTTAACCTCAAAGCGACAAGGTTCCCGAACATCTACAAGTCAGAGACAGGAATTTTTTATGTCCGTTGCTGGCTGTCCGGAAAACTTTTCAAAAAAAGGCTGGATGCCACATCGCTGAAGGTTGCCGCATTGGAGGCGGTGCGGAAGATTGAAAAAATGCGGAAGGAGGTCGAAATCTCTACGCCATTTGATGATGCCGTGGACGAATGGCTGAATCATGAGGTAAAACGGCCAGAGTTGAGACCGAGGACGGTTGAAGCAAAACGCTTCCAGTGCTCACTGGTTAAAGGGGCTTTCGGAGACAAGCCTGTCAATTTGATCACGATGGAAGATGTGGACAGGTGGTGGGAAGATTTGTCGCGTCTCCGAAAAATGGCCTATGGTGGCCAGAAGGAACGGTCAAGGGTGGGCGGCGATTTATCGGCCAGAACGCGAAATCTTGCGCTTGCTGCAATGAGTAGCGTTTTCAAGTATCAGTTGGCACGCGGGCTGATGCGCTTCAACCCTGCTGAACACATAAGGAAGATTCCGTCTGATTCTCGACGCCCGGTGATGCCGTCCGTGGAGGATTTCAAGCGGATCATCACCGAGATCAGGCGTGTGAAAAACGATTCTGAATCTGCGGATGTCCTGGAGTGGATGGCTTATTCCGGAATGCGGATTGGGGAAGTCCGTCTGATGAAGTGGGAAGACATCACGGAAGATCAAATCCTGGTGAATGGGGTGAAGGGTACGGGGTGGCGAGTTCTTCCTATCTTTCCTCCATTGGCTCGGATCATCAAGAGCAAGCGTGAGGAGTGGGGGCAGTATCTTCCATCCGACCGCGTCTTCCTTCTGGATGATCCGCGCGTGGTGTTGAAGCGTGCCTGCCAACGTTTGGGGCTTCCACACATGACGAATCATGATATGCGACATCTGTTCATCACGACGGCGCGGGAAAAGGGAGTTCCGGATGGAACCATTGCCAAGTGGGTGGGACATAAGGACGGAGGAGCATTGCTATCGCGAACGTATAGCCACATTCGCGACGACCACAGCAGGATCATGGCGGAAAGAATGGACTGGTGATCCATGCCGAAATCGGAAGTTGTTCAAGCCGTGCGTCCGTCAGTCGTGCGTTTTGGCGCGTTTGTGGTGCTTGATACCAGAGAACGTACTAAAGACCTCTGTATGGCCTTTGAGGGCGCGGAAGGCTTGCTCTTCTCATTCGTCCGCAGGACGAATCAAAAGCCCCATGGAGGCGCTTGCGGTTCCATGGGGCTTGGGAGAGAGTTTCCCGCCCCCGCGCCCCCACCTTTAAGAGAAGCGGTCAAGGCACTGACCGCGGAGGGGCAAGGAATCTTTTTTCGGACTTTGTTGCCTTGGGTTTCGGCGGCTGGCGGGATTGGCGGGCGCGTTTCGTTTTTTGGAATTTCGGTTTCGGATAATGGCCGGCTTGGTTCGTTTTGTGGCGGGAGGGAGGAAGGACGCTGGGGAAGTGTGTTGAGAAGTGTGTTGAATGTGAAAGGAAGTGGATTGCCTCTCAAAAGTAGGGGGAAAGGGGATCGAGCGCGTGCGCTGGCGCGTCGCGCTAGCGTAGTGCGCTCGCGCGTACGCGAGCGTGTGCGCGCTCGATGGGGGGTGCGAAAAGTCAACACACTTGTATAAAATGTTTGTAATTGATTTGAACTATGTGAATTATGAATATTTACATCAAGTGGAAGTGGATTCGATTTCCCATTCCAGCCGTTTAATTTTAAAATTTATTTATTGGAGAGGTAAGAAAAGAGATATACGGCTGGAGTAGGAAACTTAATCCACTTAGGCACTTGATTGTGTCCTGTGCCGTTCTTCCCGCGCAGTGTGGGCGGGTTTTGACGGTGGGGGGTGGGGGTATGAATGTTGTAATTGGCAAGGGAAAACGCATGGCGATTGTGCAGGCGGGGGAGGAGTTTTGTGAGGAGAAGACTGGATTGATGACTGGGACGCGGGTGGAGTTGGTGCCAGAGGTGCTGGTGCCTGGTGGATTGCGGGCTGTGGGTTCGCCTCACCCGGTGTTTCCGGGGATTGTGGTGACGAAGCGGAGTTACAGGAAGGAGAGGGGGATGTGGCGGGTGACTTATACGTATGAGGGGATTCCGATTGAGGATCCGGAATGGGAGTTTTACCAGCCAGTGACGGAGATTGTGGGTGGGACGGCAGAGGAGGATATTCAGTTGCATCCGGATTTTACGAAGCTGGCGGGGACGGTAGCGGAACCAAAGAACGGGGCAAAGTTCGATAAGGACGGGCGGTTCCTTGGGTGGTTCGGGGAGAAGGCTGGTGATTTGTTGGGGGTGGAGCGGTATCTGGATTGTGCGTGTACGGTGACGGTGACGCAGATTGGGAAGTCGGCGTCTGCGGTGGTGGCGAATCTTCCTTCCAGGGCGACACCTCCGGGGGCGCCGTCGTTGGGAGGCGGGCGTGATTGGATGTTGGTGGATGTTCAGCAGACGCGGCGGGGTACGGTGTGGGAGACAAAGAAGGTTTATCGGGCTTCCGGGCGTAGTGGATGGAATACGAGAATCTATAAATAAATGAGCGTAGTTAATTCATTGTTAGCGAGTATTCGCAAGAACAAGGGGGATCGGTTCACGATTGATGATTTGAATTTGATTCTTGCGGCCATCCGTGCCGGGCAGGTGATTTCGGTGGGGTCTCCCCTGGTGATGAAGACGGGACAAGGTGGGGTTGCCATTGGGATCAAGAAGGCTTTGATCCGGGATGCCATGGATTTGCCTTTTGAGGTGCAGTGGGGGGCGATTGATGGGGGGGCGTCTTGTGTGCGGATTTTCAGGAATGGCGGTGTGTTCAGGACGGTGGATGGAAAGCGGCTGGGGATTGCGGGCGAGAATGCAAAGGGGGTGGTGGAAACGGCGTTTGCGGTGGCGGATGGGAAGAAGTTTGCGGTGAGCTTGGTGTGGGATTTCAAGATTGAGGAAGAAGATGATCCGGCTGTGGTGGCGAATCTGGCTGTTGAGGTGAAGTTGGTTACGAAGGATGATGATATGAAGCCGGATGTGAAGGCGATGGCCGATGAGGACAGTTCCGGGAAGGGGCGCGTGGTGCTGGCAATTGGGGAACGCAAGGGAACGATGGTGACTCTGGATCAGTGCGTTTATACGTCGCTGCGGGCGTATTGGTGTTACCGGGTGGATCAGGCGGGCGGCGAGGGGCGCGTGTACCAGAAGGCGGGGCCTGATGTCGGGTTGCCAAGTATTGAACCTGTGGTGGAGCCAAAAACTGTATAATGTTGTGGCTGAGTTTGTTGTGAAGCCTGAGGACTGGGGGAAGAATAGTCTGGAGAATTATTGGTTGCCGATGTTGCGGGCGCAGAAGGTTACGGCTGGCGGCGGCAGTGGGTTGGAGGACTGGCAGCGTGAGGAATGGCTTGGGGCGAAGGGGCCCGTGCATTCAGGGCCGTTTCCATTTCCGATGGCGGAGCTGGATGAGGGGAGTACGTGGAAACCGGCTATCAGGATTCAGGGATTGCAGAATGCGGTGAATTTCTTTTATGGCCTGAAGGGGTGGACGGTTGGGGCGGCTGGGTCGCTCCATTTGTCGAAGGAATACCATGGGGCGTATTACTGTTTGGCGACAAGCAGGTTGCAGGCTGTGCAGAGTTGCATGGCGAGTGCGAACGGGCTGGGCGGGAAGTGGCGTTCTTTCCGGAATCCGGGGAATGTGGGGAGCGGGCTATTCAGCGGGAAGGCATGGTATGAGACAAGCAGCGGAAAGAGAACGGGTTATGTGTATCTTGGCTTGAATCTCTGGCTGAATGTGTATGAGAAATACAAGGTTCACCTGGGGGCACCGGGCGGGCAGGAGGTGACGGAGGATGCACTGTTGGGGCGTCCTTTGAGCCTGGGGGTGGCGCATCCTCAGCCGGGGTTGAAGGGAACGATGTTCACGAAGTGCCGCCAGTTGAAGATGGGAGGCATCGCATTTGAATTGAATCTCTATGACTTATGCGCGGCGAGTGTGTATCCTGATTTTGCAGGGTGGCCAGTGAGGGCGGTGAAGGAGAACACGGAGCTGTGGAGTGTGGTGGATGGGCTGGAATTTTTTTGATATTGACTTTGTAGCTGTTTTTTGTAGTTTTCACGTATTATGTCTTTTTTTACGCGAATTTTGTGTAGCTTCATATTGTTGTTTTCATCGATTACTATGGCACAGGAAGCAAAAAGGGATAGATTAGATATGCCTGGGGGCAAGGTATATCTACATGCAACCATTAAAAAAATCAATGAATGTGAGGTTCTTATAACTCACGATAGCGGTATAAAGAGGATAGCTATTGAATCACTGCCAGATGAATTAAAAAAAGAAATTGGATATGATCCAGAAAAAGCAATCATCCTAAGAGATAAGATAAAAAATCAGATAAAAGATGAGAATAAATTAAACAAAGAAATTGCTTATATACAAAAGAACAAGAAGGTATATTATATTAAGCTTGGTGTGTTGCGTTCTGAGGGTATGATTGCATACTTGGCGGTTCCTGAAATTGAGTATACTACAGGAGGTATATATAATGGTAAGTACAGAAAAATAACACAGCTTACATATAAACTCAATACGTATGTTAAATATATATTGAAAGGAATTGCAGACCCAAGTAAATTAGAAATGGGAGAAACATATAAAGTAACTGCTCTTAAGACAGGAGAATATAATGGAGAAAAAGGCAAGTATGATATATTAGAGGTTATAAAAATAGAGACTCCTGAATATCAGATAATAAAAACAAAAGAATAATGAAATTATTTAATATAGAATTGGAATATATATCTCTATTAGGCGAATCATGTTAATAAGAAGGCCGGGTGGGTAATTCCATCCGGCCTTTTGTTGGGTAATTATTGTGATACTGTATTTGTGTTATTGCTTGTATCGTTCTCTTATGGATGTGGCGGGAACCCAGTAGGATTCTTTTTCTTGCATGGGGCGGACAAGATAGTATTCCGGAGTTTTATGTATGATTTCAATTTTTTCGAATGGAAGGAATTCGTAATACTTCCCTTTGAAGTGTTCTTCCATTGAATCTGAGTCAAAATCATTGTTCCCTTTTCTGTAAATAGTTTTGGCGTCATCTTTTGATTTTGTGCCAAATACTCTTTCTGTTGTTTCTATTATTTTTATGTTTTGTTTATCTTTTCCAGGGAGATTAAATAATGCAAAAACGAGTATTAGAAAAACAGATACACCAGCGATTATGAATGTCGATTTATTGCTGCTTTTTTTATTGTATCTTTTTGAGTAGGGTGTGTTGAGTGTTTGTGTTTGCGATTGTTGATTCGCGATATGGTAGTTGCCATAGTCAGTAGCGTTTTGTGTTCCGCATTTGGGGCAATTGACAAATATTTTTGATTTCTGAAGGCTTTTCCTGAATTGGAAAAGTGTGTTGCATGAGGAGCATTGTATTTCTTCGGTGTCGGATTCAACCCAGTCCTGGTATTCCATTTGGATGACGCCGTATTCGTGTTCGAAGGATTTGCTGGGGTCTTCCTTGTCGGGTGTTGTGAGGTTTGATGGGAAGCAACGTCCGCTTGCAATCATGTCGAGAACGGAGGATATCCTTTGTTTTTCTTCTTTGCCTTTCAGGATATATAATAATTCTGCATAGGGAGATTTTTCAGTATCTCTTATATGCTGGCGCACCCAATTTGCGAGGAGTTCCAGATTGGTGTTGTAAAGGTCGAGACGAGCCATGATGCACAAATGGCGAATCGTCGCAACATTGACATAGGTGTTTGTTGATTCATTATCAAAGCCAAAGCGAGCATCAATCATATCATAGCATAATGATTCCAGAGTTTCCATGGAATCAAATGTTAATGCGTTGTTGGTCAGGAAAGTGTCAAGTTCTGCAAAAATATCTTTGCAGGTATATATATTTTTCCAATCGGTAGACTGGATTAGTTTTTCAAGAAGTAAACGAGTAGAGCGCGGTATTTCCAATTGGGATGCGGCGTTGCAGATTGCCAGGAGTTCTAGAATTGGTTTGTATGATGTGCTCTTGAACCAGTCTTTTGAATTGTGCTGTGCTTGGCTCATTTTGTGATGAGAATGATTAGAGTTTTTTGAGCCAGCCGGTCATGGCGGATTTGAGCATGGAGAGTTTGTCTTCTGCTTTGAGGGCACGATCTCGCCAATGTGTATCAGATGACGATTGAATGTCTTTGGGGGAATTGGAATCTCCAGAAATGAGCCATTCCATTGAGACGTCAAGAGCCTTTGAGAGCTTGTAAAGAGCCTCGGAGGATGGGGCAGTTTTGTCATTGCAGTAATTCGAGATAGCCCCTTGCGGAATAGAACAAATATTTGCAAGTTCCTTCTGGTTAAGGCCTTTCCTTACCATCGCTTCCATGAGGCGGTGAGAAAAATTCATAGTTGTGATATTTTATTGTTGAAATTAATTCACAAATTGTATATATGAAATTGCATACGGCACGCCTTTAGCGGCGTGCCTATCAAGGACAATACGATTATGAAAACTGTAAAACAAGTATTTAAGCCGGATTTGGAGTGGTTACGCTCTATTGGGTGCAGTGTGTACACAGCAGCCGAATTGGTTATGTGTGATGCTTCTCACCTAAGGCGGGTCTTAATTGGTGAGCGGAAGAGCTACAGAATCATGTTCAGGTGCTGTACGATATTGACTCCACGAATTATTGAAACGTGGAGGAATTACAAGAACGGAGATGATTCTGATGAGAATTTAAGGATTCTCTATTATAGGGATCCGTTCGCGTGTGAGGAAGGATGTATGGAGTTTGAGGAATGGAAGGCTGAGGCGAAGCGTTTGGAAGCGGAGGGGAGGTTTTAACTTTTCACGGTCATGAATGATCTTGCTTTGAATCGTGATTTTCAGGGGATACCGGTCCGGATCGTTGGGGATTTGGAGCGTCCGCTGTTTGTGGCGGCTGATGTGTGTTCCGTATTGGGGATTTCCAACCATCGGGATGCTCTCAAATCTTTAGGCGATGATGAGAGGGATGACGTCGGCTTAACCGACGCCATCGGACGTGAGCAATTGACGTCTGTTGTGACGGAGGCTGGGTTGTATCATTTGATTTTCAAATCGCGGAAGTCTGAGGCGGTGGCGTTTCGGAGGTGGGTGACGGGTGAGGTGTTGCCGGAGATACGGAGGACGGGTGGGTATCAGATGCCTGGGGTGGCGGTGCTGGGGTTGAGGGGGTGGGTGCAGGTGGATGAGTCTTGCACGCTGGGGGAACTGGCGGGGCGGATCAGGGATGTGGGGACGGATTGCGGGCTGAAGCGGCTGGTGAAGGTGTTGAAGCGTGAAGGGATGCTGGAGCGCGTGGGGGAACGTGCGGGGTTGCCGACGTTGGAGGCAGAGCAACGAGGGTTGATGACGGTGGAGAGGTTCCGTCGGGTGGATGCGAATGCGTCTATTGTGACAACGGAGGTGCCGCGTGTGACGGCGAAGGGGCAGATGGAGTTTTGCGGGCTGGTGCGCGGGGAGAAAGGAGGGAGGGCGTGATGTCTGTTCAGTTGGTGGCGGTGTTGGTGAGGATTTGGGAGACGGCTTTGATGAGGCCTTCTTCTCCAAGTTCTTTGAGGGCTACAAGGCCTGCGGCACAGGATAGACGGATGATTTCAGCGCGGCTCATTCCGAATTCTTCCGCAACGGCTTCGATTTCGGCAAGCTGGCTTTCTGTGAAGCGGACGGGGATAGGAGTGGTGCTTGGTCTGGTTTCTTTCATTTTTTTCATAAGGAAACATCTTATTAAGTGTAACCACGTTATACAAGATTATTGTTTTTTGTGGTTTTGAGTTCTACAAAAACATATTGACTACGTCTAATTCAGATATACCATGAAAAGCATGACTGAGCTAACAAAGCCGATACCGGTGAGATTGACTAGAGAAGCGGAGGCTGGGTTGAGGGACTTGGCTGTTAAGACGGCGGTTCCCTTCTCTGCCCTTCTCCGCCTGGCGGTTCAATATGGACTGCCTCTATTGATCAAAACTTTGAAGGAAAGGAAGGGAGATGAATAATATCATTCCATTTACGAATAGTGAGTTGGGGTTTACGGTTGAGGTTGTTGACCGCGACGGGAGCCCGTGGTTTGTGGCGAAGAGTATTTGCGATGCGCTGGGGTATGGCAATAGCCGGGATGCTCTTTCCAAGCATGTACGGGATAAGTGGAAGGGTGTCGCGAATCGCGACACCCTTGGAGGTGATCAGCAGGTTTCCATCATCAATGAAGCGGGGGTGTTTGCGTTGGTGATGAAGTCGAAGATGCCGCGTGCGATTGAGTTTCAAGATTGGGTGTTGGAGGAGGTGTTGCCGGAGATACGGAGGACGGGTGGGTATCAGATGCCTGGGGTGGCGGTGCTGGGGTTGAGGGGGTGGGTGCAGGTGGATGAGTCTTGCACGCTGGGGGAACTGGCGGGGCGGATCAGGGATGTGGGGACGGATTGCGGGCTGAAGCGGCTGGTGAAGGTGTTGAAGCGTGAAGGGATGCTGGAGCGCGTGGGGGAACGTGCGGGGTTGCCGACGTTGGAGGCAGAGCAACGAGGGTTGATGACGGTGGAGAGGTTCCGTCGGGTGGATGCGAATGCGTCTATTGTGACAACGGAGGTGCCGCGTGTGACGGCGAAGGGGCAGATGGAGTTTTGCGGGCTGGTGCGCGGGGAATCTAAATAAGGAGTGTTGTCATGACGTTTCAGGAGTATTACAAGACGGCGCTTTTCCGGAAGGTGCGTGTGGTGCGTGATTGCAAGGCGTATTGCAATTATGGTGCTGCGGTGTGGAAAGCGGGTGATGTCGCGCATATTATCGGGTTTGATTCGAATATGGGGGATTACCCTGTGAAGGTATCTGATGGAAAGCGTGAGGGGTGGCTTCAGGCGGGTGATGTGGTTGTGGTGGATGCGTGGAAGAAAGGGGGAGAGGCGTGATGTGGGGTTTTGTGTGTAGCGTGTGTGCCTGTGCCGGGAAGCTGGCGATTGGTGGGGCGATTGGCGTTGCTGGCGCGTGGTGCATTGTGTGGGCGCTGGATGAGGAGGAGCGGCAGGTGGAGGCGGGTGTGAAGCATCCGATGGGGTGCGTGCTGCCTGTGGTGGGAGCGAACGATGTGAAGGGAGGGAGTGTGCGATGAAGTACAGGCTTTTGTTTAATTCGGACATGTCGGCGGATCATCATTTGTTTACGGATGGTGGGCAGTATTGGCTGAAGATGAGGTTTGGGAATGGCGGGGATGTGGTGACGCGGTGTGTGTATTTGAAGACGCGGGATGCGCGGAAGGCACGGAGGCGTCGGGATCATATTTTGCAATCATTAGAAGGAAAGGAAGTTGAATTATGACGTATAGTACAAGAGAGCCACTGTTTTATGTGGTGATGAATGAGGACGGGAAGTTTTATGTTTCCCGTGTTGTTGTGGAGGATCCTTTTCGGGGGATTTTCGGGGGTGCGTTTTGCGGGGACGGTGGAGGCACGGTGCATTGCGTGTTTTCGGATCGTCTGCGGCAGGCGATGATGTTCAAGAGCCGTGGGAAGTGCGAACGGAAGATTACGGAGGTGGAGCGTTGGACTGGTGCCCGGTGCAAGGTGGCTGGTGTGACGATGCGGGATGTTGTGGAGCAGATGGGAAAGGAGTTTGGACAATGAAGGCGGCGTTGCGTTATTTTGGTGCGAAGAACCGGCTTGCTGGCTGGGTGAATTCGTTTATTCCGGATCATCGCGTTTATGTGGAACCGTTCGGGGGATCGGCGGCTGTGCTGTTGAATAAGCCGAGGAGTGAAATTGAGGTTTACAATGACATTTACAGGGATGTAGTGAATTATTTCCGTGTTCTGAGGGATGGGGATGTTAATGAGCTTGTTCGTTTGTTGGAGTTGACAGCGTTTTCGCGTGAGGAATACCAACAGGCTGCTGAGGCTTTGCCGGATGATGGTGGGCTTGAAGCTGCACGGCGTTTTCTGGTGCGATCGTTTATGTGCATTGCGTCTAATGGAGTGTTCCGGGCGAAGGGTGGGTTCCGCTGGGGCGGGTTGAAGAGGGTGCCTTCCCATGCCTGGGATTGGAGGCTTTTTCCGGATCGTCTGCACGCTGTCGCGGACAGGTTGCAGGGTGTCTATATTGAAAATATAGATGCTTTGGAGGTGATGGGGAAATTCGATAGTCCGGAGACTGTGCATTATGTTGATCCGCCTTACATGCTGGAGGCTCGAACGAAGGACGGGAGGTATGATCATGAGTACACGGCATCGGATCATGGCAAGCTGTTGTGGTTCCTGAGTCAGTTGAAAGGTAAGGTGATGCTTTCCGGTTATAGGACGGCTGAGTATGCGAAAGTTCTTAAGGACTGGTCGCTAGTCTCCTGTGCGACAAGGGCAAGCCAGAACGCACCACGGGAGGAATGCCTGTGGTTGAATTTTGAACTCGAACAAAAACTTTTTTAAGACTATGAATTTCTGGGATGGTGTATTGAATGGGACGCGTGTGTTGGTGTTTTTGGCACCTGATTCTGCGCAGATCAAGATGGTGGAGGATGGCTCTTTTGGGGCTGTTGTGGATGGCCGGTATTATTTGTTTTTCCCTGAGGCAGGGGTGCTTCCTGTGCCGGGTTTCCGGGTGGGGCATGAGCGGGAATACTGGTGTGTGGGTGTGGCGAGGGGTGAAAATTCTGTGATGCTTGCCCTGTGCAAGCGGAATGTCAGGCGCGGAAAGGAGGGTGGAGGTTATGGCGTTGTCCTTAGCAATTGAGCTGACAGATGAGCAATTGAAGGCGATTGCGAAGGCTGTGGCGGAGGAGATCGGGGCGGCGGCACAACCGAAGCGAGGCTTGCTGACGGTGAGGGAGGCGGCGGCGCGGTTGAATATCTGTGAGTCGCGGGTGAGGGAGTTGTTCAACGCTGGTCTGCTGGAGGGGCGGCGGACGGGTGAACGCGGGATCCGGATTTTTTCGGATGACGTGGAGGCAGTGGTGTCGGGCGAGAAGCACCTGAATACGGGGCGTGCCCGGATGAAGACAAAGACGAAGACAAGGAACGGAAAGGTATAGTTGTTTATGGAACGCAATGAATCTGAAGCTATTGATTTGATTCTGCATCACCGATGCGGGGAGGATCCGTGTGTGTGGACGCGGGCACCGAAGAGTCCTGCGGAGTTGTTGATGGAGAGGGAGGATGCGGAGATGGAGCTGGAGGTGCAGCGGCGTCTGCGGCTGGCGCGGGTGGAGGTGTTGCGGAAGTTTATTGAGGAGATTTTTGCGCAGGGGCGGAATCCTGGGCGTGTGGTGCGGAATTTGTACACGTATGTTCTGGTGCTGTTCCCTGAGGTGTTGGCGGGGCTGAAGCCGTGGGAGGTGAGTGAGGTGTTGTTGTCTGAGACGCGTGCGGCGTTGTCTGCGCGGGTGAAGATGATCCAGCGGAAGCTGGATAGCGGGCGGGGGCGTAAGGTTTCTACGTGGCGGGCGCAGTGCGAGCGGTCTGCGCGGGTGGAGGAGGCGGCGCGGAATGGGGCGCGGTTGCGGAAGCCGTGGGCGAAGAAGAAGCGGTCTGCGACGATGAAGGCGGAGGACTCCGGGAAGGCTGGGAAGGCCGGAAGGGCCGAGGGTGTGAAGGCAGGGAGGAAGAAGAAGAAGGATGGGCAGTTGAATCTGCCGTTTTGAAAAGTTTTTTTTGATGAGTTGAGTTATGAAGGGCAAGTTTAGTTTTTACCGCAGTGTTCGGATTGTAGAGCCTGCGAAGTCGGTGGGTGTTGACAAGTTTTTGAATGGCATCCGGGCGGGGCATTGGCGGCGTGATGTGGAGCGGTGCCGTGAGGTGCTGGAGACGAAGGGTGAGAGGGCATTTAAGGATGCGAAGGCTTCCCTGCCCTGTGTGACGCCGTGGGGTGTGTTTGAGACACGTCGGAATGATGGGTTGGTGGTACCGTCCGGGGTGATGGTGATTGATTTGGATGGGCCTGATAATCCGGAGGTGTCGGACTGGGAGGGGTTGAGGGATGAGTTGGGGCTGGAGGATTGGGTGTATGGGGCGTTTTTGTCTCCGTCTGGGCGTGGGCTGAAGGTGTTTGTGCTGGTGGCGGAGGGTGCGCTTCCGCTGGCGGTGATGGGTGAGGTGCAGGAGATTTTGAAGGTGCGGGGGCTGGTGGTGGACCCGAGTGGGAAGGATGCGGCGCGGGCGTGTTTTGTGTCGTATGATCCGGGGTGTTATGTGGCGGATGAGGATAAGGTGGTGCGTGTGTTTGAGGGGGTGGCGGCTGAGTTGTCGGGGGTGGGTGAGTTGGAGCCGGTGGGTGGTGAGAGGAAGGCTGGCAGGGCGTATAAGCTGGTGCCGTATGAGGATGAGGCTGGGGCTGAGGTTGGTTCTGATGTGGAGTCTGTGGGGCGGGAGGATGATGAGAAGCGGTTTTTGAGGTATCTGGATGCGCTGGCTGGTGTGACGAACCGGCTGGAGTATGCGGATTGGGTGAATGTGATTTCTGCCTGTGTGGCGATGTGGGGGGCGGAGCGTGCGGCGGCGGAGATGGGGGCGCGGTGGCCAGAGGAGAAGGCTGGGGAGTATTACGCGAAGTGTAAGCGGCCGCAGCCGTGTGCGTCTGCGCATGCGATGCTGTATAGTGTGTGTGTGGCGAATGGCGCGGAGGTGAAGAGGGCTGGCAGTAAGCCTGGCGGTAAGCCAGCGAGGAAGGGGGAGAAGAAGGCCGCGGGGAGGAAGAAGGCTGAGAGGGAGGATGTGTCCGATAAGGTGGATGGGGGTGATGATGATGGTGTGGAGGCTACGCCGTACACGCGGGAGGGTGTGGCGAAGCTGGAGCGGATTAAGGCGCGTGAGATTGAGGAGAAGACGGCGGATTTTTATTATGATGGGCCGAACCGGTTTTACTGGGATGAGGGGACGCAGTTTATTCTGAAGAATACGTCTGATGTGAAGCATAAGCTGGTGAAGCGGCGGCTGAGGAGGACGTTGGAGGAGTGGGAGCTGACGTCTCAGTTGGCGGATGCGGTGGAGTATATCCAGGATAAGCGTTATGTGTCGTATTCCGGCGCGTTGGCGGGTAAGCGGCGCGGGGTGTACCGCTATGGGGGGAAGATGTTGCTGGCGACGTTTGGGCCGGAGATTATTGAGCCTGAGGAGGGGGAGTGCCCGCTGATTGAGGGGTTGATTGATGCGTTGCTGCTGGATGGTACGGAGGCGGGGGCGCGGCAGAAGAGGTTTTTGTATGGGTGGCTGCAGATGGCTTATTTGTCGCTGGTGAATGAGGCTTGGCGTGCGGGGCAGTGTCTGGTGCTGGCTGGGTGCCGGGGAGGTGGGAAGACGTTGCTGAAGCGGCTGATTGTGCTGTTGCTGGGGGGGAGGGTGTCGGGGCCGTGGGCGTATATGACGGGGTTGTCGCGGTTTAATTCTGAGTTGGCGGCGGCGGAGTGCCTGGTGGTGGATGATGAGGCGGGGTCGACGGATACGCGGGTGCGGAAGATGATTGCTGCGAAGATTAAGAGTATGTTGTTTTCGCGGTCGATTTCTGTGGAGTCGAAGGGGCGGGAGCCGTTTCAGTTTGAGCCGTTTTGGCGGATGGTGTTTTGTGTGAATGATGATCCGGAGTCGTTGCTGGTGTTGCCTATTTTGTCTGAGGATATGGAGGATAAGATTGCGTTTTTGCAGTGTGGGAGGTGGGAGTGCCCGTTGCCGAATTTTACGTATGATGAGCGGAAGGAGGTGGACCGGAGGTTTGATGCGGAGTTGCCTTGCTTCCTGCACAAGGTGCTGGCGTTTGAGATTCCGGAGGATGAGAGGGAGGACAGGTGTGGCGTGGTGTTTTTCCACCACCCTGCCCTGCTGGAGAGTATGGGGACGCTTGCGCCTGAGAATGAGATGCTGGCGTTGGTGGATGAGATTTTTGAGAAGATGGATCCGCTGGCTGTGGCGCGGGGGTCTTATTATGAGACTGAGCGTACGGCGAAGGAGTGGGAGAGGTTGATTATGATTGAGGGGGGGAATTTTGCGCGTGAGGGGCAGCGCCTGTTTAGTTGGAATCGTGCGAGCGGGGTTTATCTGGGCAAGCTGGCGCGCGGGAAGCAGGGGCGTGTGACGAAGGGGAAGATGATTAACGGGGTGCAGAAGTGGCGGATTGAGGGCCTGGAGGCCTGGGAACGGCGTCAGCTTGATGCGAGGATCAAGGGGTGGAAGGATGCGGGGGTGTGGTTTGAGGTGAAGCAGGTGGTGGTGCTTGCGGCTGGGGATGTGAAGGAGGATGAGTCCGGGGCGCGGCTGGGGGAGACGGCGTGGGTGATGTCGCGCGATGAGAAGGAGAATTCCTATGTGGTGTCGAATGGGGCGTGGGTGAAGCGGATGGGTAGCGATGGGAGGTTTGGCAGTGGATACGCGAAAGTTTTCGGCTGGCAGCTGAAAGAAGGAATAAGGGAAAATGACAATAAGCCGCAGGGTGAAGAAAAGTGAGTTTTTTGTGAAATAGTTCTTGTTTTTCTCAACTATTCATTGCATAGTATCAGTGTTGAGGGCATGGTGCCCTCTCATAGAAAGGATAGACAATGCCAAGATGATATACAGAACCCTGATGAATATTGACTACGTGATTACCATGTTCTTGATGTTCATCTAATCCGGCCTCTCCTGTCCCGGCGCAACGGGGCAGGAGAACGGATGGGGTTGACAAGATACGCAGATTGTGTATTCTGAATCTGGTTCTGGAATATAATTTTAGCATTATTCCTTTCTATAAGCCCCTGTGAGTTGCGCCTCATAGGGGCTTTCATATTTCTGGAGACAACAAGACGATGACGACGGAAGAGTTTATCAAGCGAATTATGGAGGTGCATCAGCTGGACAAGACGGCGGGTGTGAAACGTGCGAGCAGTGTGTTGTGCGTGGCGGAGGTGACGGTGTGGCAATGGCTTGCCGGAACGCGGAAGCCGTCGAAGATGGCGTTGAGGTTGATGGAAGTGCTTGTGCGGATTGGAGAGGTGTAGTAATGGTGCTTTTGTATGGATCAGAATACGTTTAATATCATCATGAACATTCTATTCGATTTTTTTAATAAGCTGGTTGAGTATGGTGTTCCGACAGTTGTCGGTGGCGTTCTCGTATGGGTTGGAACACTTATTGCCAATAAATTGAACCATAAGAACAATAAGGAAGTTCTTTTAGCTGTAGAACAAGTCAAGCAAACGTTTCAAGAGGGGCAGGCCGAGATTCAGAGAGCGTTTGAAAAAGAAAAATCAGCTATCAACGCGAAATTGGATAACTCTAAGGCTGTATTTCGCGTTCAGTTTGAGAAGGAATTTGAAATTTACTTAACATTGAACGAATCATTAACTAAAATAATATATTTAGTTAGCCGTTTGTTTACATGTTATGAAACACCAAATATTGATCAAAAAATTATTATGGAAAGAAAACACTCCTTGACAGATCATCTTATTGAACATACTAGAATTTTGAATAGTTATACATTCGTAATTGATCTTGATATACATCAAGAGATTACGCGATTCCATTTAAAGGTAATTCATCAAATTGTTGATGATTTATTTAATACTAGTTATTATGATTGTTATTATGAAAAAATTGACATTAAAAATGCAGAAATTAGAAAAGAATATATTGATAATTTAAGGCAGATGCTTAAGGAAGTGATTATGCTTATGAAAGAAAGAATCAACTCCTTGCAGGTGATTGATTGATTTTGACGGGTTCATGATTGTGCATGGACCCATTTTTACAGGCGTTGACGCGGTATAGGAGCCGCGCGGAGTTGGAGGCTGATTTGAAGAGTGCGCTGGCTGATGTGGCCGGCGGTGTGTCGGTGACGTCGTATTCGTTTGAGGGACAGAATACGACGTTTCAGCGGATGATGGATCCGGTGGATTTGGTGCGGTTGTTGCAGACGGCTCTGAATGTTTTGAATGGCGGTGCTGTTGCGGGGCGGTGGCCGAGTGTGGATTTTTCGGGGAGGAGGATTGAGGCGTGATGAGGGTGCAGTTTTATGGTGGCGGTGGAGGTTCTGGAGGAGGTTTCCAGGCGTGGACGGGGTGGAGTGGCGCGGATTTTTCGACGCGCCGGGGGTATGTTGATATGCCGACGACGGATACGAGCAAACTGGCGAGTGGGTATGCGCGGAACGAATTGATGCGGAAGGCTCTGTGGTGTTTCGGGAATACGGGGATCGGGCGGCGTTGTACGTCGGGCGTGGCGGGGATTATTGGTTGCCAGATACCGCGGCCGAATACGGGGGATGAGGCGTGGAATTCTGCGGTGATGGGCTTGTTTGCGCGGCGGATGATGTCGCCGAAGGCGTTTGACGTAGCAGGAAAATGGAACTGGCTCACAGCGCAGGTGGGGCTGAATACGGCGCGTTTACGGGATGGGGATATTCTTGTGGTGTTGTCCGAGACGTCTACGGGACAGGCGCGTTTTGCGTTTTACGAGGGGGGGCAGATCAAGAGCCCAGCCGAGGGGGAACAACGCGGCGATGGCCGCTGGAGTGATGGGGTGAAGACGGACAGGCTTGGACGGCATGTTGCCTATGGTGTGGCGGAGTATGGTTCTGCCGATGTGAGGGTTTTGGATGCGCGAAATTGCATCCTGTTTACGGATTATGAGCGGCGCGGCCAGGTGCGGGGGATTAGCGCCTTGCAGCACGCGGTGAATAATATTTTGGACAAGGTGGAGACGCAGTCGGATATTAAGACGGCTATCAAGATTGCTTCTCTCTTTGGCATTTACGAAAAAGAGGGAGTGCAGAAGACTGCGTGGGGTCCTGCCCTTGGCGGTGGTTTTGAGGCTGATGAAGCGGGGGATGCCTGCGATGTGGGTACGGACAAGGTGCCGGGGCCTGGGACGAAGGAGAATGTGGAACGTGTGATGGGGGCTGGCTATGTGGCGAAGGTGCCTAATGGGGGTGATATTGGCGTGCTGCACGATGACAGGCCGGGTCCGAATCAGAAGGATTTTTGGAATGAAATTATCCGGGATATTTCGTGGGGTATCGGGCTTTCTCCGGCTGTGCTGTGGGATATTTCCGCGCTGACGGGGCCAGCGGTGAGGTATAGTTTGAATGAGGTGGAGGGGTGGTGTGGGTACCACAGGAAGTTGATTCGGGCGGTGCTGCATGTGATGTATGTGTACTTTGTGGCGAAGGAGATGAAGGTGGGGAATCTGCCGATGCCTAAGGGTGATGCGGAGTGGTGGAAGGTGGAATGGACGTGTCCGGCGAAGTTGTCGATTGATTCCGGGCGGGATGGTCAGTTGAAGATTAACCAGATGCGGATGGGGATGACGACGTTGGCGGCGTGGACGATGGAGTCTGATGGTGCGGCGTGGCAGGATGTGATCCGGCAGCGTGTGCGGGAGGTTGATATGATGCGGAGCGAGTGCGAGGCGGCGGGAATTGATCCTGCGGTTGCGTTTCCGGCGTTTTTCGCGGCGTCTGGTGGAAGGAATGAGTGAGCTTTTGACGGGAGCAAGGAGAGTATGCCTAACAAAAAATGGTTTGAAATGAAGGTCAAAAATTCTGCTGGTGACGGTGGGAAAGTAGGAGTAATTGACATTACGGACGAAATTGGTGGATGGGGGATCTGTTTTGAAGATTTCCGGCACCGTTTGCGCGGGCTGGGTGAAGTTGACAGTTATCTGCTCAATATTCATTCTCCTGGTGGTGACGTGTTCGCGGCGGTTGGTATGTGCAATTTGCTCAAGTCTCAGGGCAAGCCCATTGCGGCGCGGATTCTGGGGTATTGCGCATCGGCGGCTACGTTTTTTACGTGTATTGCGGACAAAGTGGAGATGCCGGCGAATGCGTTTTTCCTGATTCACAAACCGTGGTCATACGCGGCTGGGAATGCGGATGAGTTGCGCGATATGGCGGATACTCTCGACAAGATTGAGGGGGGAATTATGAGCATGTATGAAAGCAAAAGTAAAAAGCCAGTCGAGGAGATTGAGGGCTGGATGCGGGAGGCTGAGTGGTGGACAGCTGAGGAAGCGAAGGAACACGGTTTTGTGGATGTGGTGACGGATAAAATGGAGGCTGCGGCCTGTGCAAGCGAGTTGTCCGGTTATGGCAAGGTATCAGAGTCTGTGAAGGCTGTGGCGGGGAAGGAACCTGAAAAGTCATGGTCACAATCGCTGCTCGAAAAGCTTGGCGCGAAGGTGTCGAATTCGTCAGGAATGTCCAACAAGGAACGTTTGGAATTGGAAGCATTCAAGGCCGAAGTTGAGAAAACAAAGGCGGAATTGGCTGCTGAACGTGTGGAGCTTGGAAAGGCAAGGAAAGCACTTGCGAAGGAAAAGGTCGAAGTAGCGGAGCTTGGGAAAAAGCTGACGGAGGGCTTGGTGGAAGTGGATAAGCGTGTTGCGGCTGGAGTGGTGGATGTGGTGTCTGAATTGGGTGTCAAGGAAGGTGATTTGCCGGCAGCTGATACGTCGGAACCTGCGATGAGCCGGGGGGAATTGCTAGCGTTGGTGAATAATCCGGAGACGTCGCATGAGGACCGCTGGAAGGCGGAGAAGAGGCTTCGGGCGATGAAGTCGGAGGTGAAATGAGCCGTTTTTGACGGCAGAGCAAATAGTGTTTCGAAGACATACAAACAACGATACTTATAAAAATATATGGCTAATGATTTAGGACAAATGGTGACGGCTCGCGTGGTGATGAAGATGTTTGATTTTCTCCGTGCGGGGTATCCGTTTTTATTCCGTGCGAATGCAATCCACAAGGATATGCCTGCGAAGCTGGGGGATACGGTGACGGTGAGTTATCCGACTGGCGGAGCGGTGCAGGATTTCCCGGGGACGAGCAAGGATGTCGGGATGGTGAGTATTCCGGTGAAGCTGGACAAGTGGCGTGTGACGCGTTTTACGCTGACGCCGCGTGAAATCGCCAGTTTGCACGAAGGGCGCGACAGTATTGTTGACAAGCTTGCCGTGCACCATGTGCGTGCGCTAATGGCGGATGCGATGACGAGCATCCGAACGGCTATTACGGCGGCGAATGTGACAACGGCGAGTACGGAGGTGGTGGCGAATTTCGGATATGACCGTTTGTTGGAAATACGCAAGACGCTGAATGTGAGCAAGACTTCGCTGGACAGATACGTGATTCTTGGGCCGAGTCTGTTTGCCGCGCTGGTGAAGGACCCGGTGATCACGAACAAGCAGACGAACCTGGACAATATCAATACGATTGGCACGGCACGCGTGGAGAAGGTGGCGGGATTTGACATTTATGAAGATGCCTACTGGGACGAGAGCGCGAAGCTGATGGGGCTTGCGGCCGGGGCGGAGGCTGTAGCGATTGCGACGGCTGTGCCTGATATGAGCCTGGGCGGTGCTATTAAGAGCCACGTGCAGCGCGGAGTTATTAAGGATTCCGAGTCTGATTTCCAACTCATGTTGGATGAGTGGGATGATCCGGATAATGGCTATACGGTGCGCATCGGGTTCCTGAGCGGCGTGGGTGTGAATGATAAGGAGAAGACTCATGGGGTGCGTCTTGTGACGGCCTGAGTGGTTTATTAACAAGCAGGAAAGGAACGCGAAGATTATGGAACCGAAGCATCATGTCGCCGGGTGGTATGGGGAGAAGCACGGGTGGCTGTCTCTGTATCTGGGCGATGATGGGGACCAGGCGGAGCAGGTGTGGGCGGAGCGTCATTTGTGTGGCGCGTTGCAGGCCTGCCGATACCGTAGCGGGCACCTTGTGGGCCGCTGGGGTGCGGAGGCGGGGGCAGAAGCCCGTGTGCCGCGCAGGAAGCGCAGCAGGAAGCCTGGGGAGGCAGAAGGGCCTCAGGAGGTGCTAGAACCGCAGGAGGCTGTGTTGGTGCAGGAGCCTGCGGGGGCGCCGGATGCTGAGGATGGGTCCGCTGAGGATGGGGCCGCTGAGGGTGGGGAGCAGGAGGAGTAGGCAGGTTTATTGGCGATGATATGTTAGTTGGAGCGGGGTTCCCGGAGACGGGGGCCCCGCTTTTTTGACGGCAGGGGGCAATGGTATGGGGAAATATACGCAGGAAGAGAAGGAGGCTGTGCGCGGGTATGCGGCGCGGTATGGGGTGAGTGTGCGGGCGGCGCAAATTGCGTGCAGGCGAGGATCGGAGCAGTGGCGGAGGTTTTTGAAGGAAGGTGGGGCTGGTGGCGTGGGTGAAGGGGGAGGTTGTGGTGGCGGTGACGGTGGTGAGTACAGGCCAGCGGATGCGGCGGCGGTGGCGCGGAGGAATTGGAGGGTTTGTGTGGGGCAGTATGAGATGGCGCTGGGGCTGGCGGATGATATGCTGGCGGCGAGTGTGAAGAACAAGTTTGTGGTGAAGTCTCTGAAGGAGTGCCAGCTTGCGGTGACACGGGCGCAGGAGAATGTGACGCGGGCGCGGCTGGAGCTGGAGGCGGCGGCGAGGAGTAGTGGCGAGTTGGTGGCGTGGGCGGAGCTGGAGGAGCTGGCGGGTGGGCTTGCGGCGCTGGGGGGTGTGTTGCGCGATTTGCCTGAGGCGGTGGGTGGATGTGTGGAGCCGGAGCGGCGTGCGGAGGTGTATGGGGCTGTGGAGGAGGCGTTGATTGATAAGGTGAATCCGGTGCTGACGAAGATTTTGGAGGGTTTGAGCCATGGACGTTAGGGAGGCTGTGGCGGGGATGATGGTGCGCCGGAGGGAGCCGGTGTGGGAGTGGGCGGAGAGGAATCTGGTGATTCCTCCGTCGATGAGTCCGAATCATTACGGGCCGTTCCGGGTGACGGGGCGGGAGTATATGCGGGAGCCGCTGGAGTGTTTTGCGGATCCGGGGGTGACGGATATGACGTTGATGGCTGGGGGGCAGGTGCTGAAGACGACGGTGTTTTTGGTGGGGGCTGCGTGGATGATGGCGCATAGTCCGCGGCCGGTGATGTTTGTGTACCCGAATGAGGCGCTGGCGAAGGAGGTGAGTGCGACGCGGTGGATGCCGATGATTGAGGCGTCGGAGGGGTTGCGGAGGTTGATTCCGGCGCGGAGGGATGAGTGGGCGAAGTTGTTGCAGGTGGGGCCTGGGTGGAGGGCGAATTGGGTGGGGTCGAACAGTCCGGCGAATTTGTCGAGCAGGACGGTGGGGTTGGTGATTGCGGATGAGCTGGAGAAGTTTTCTGCGGAGTCGAAGAATGAGGCTTCGGCGGTGCGGCTGGCGGAGTTGAGGACGAAGGATTATGGGGTGAGGGGGTTCCGAGCAGCGGGTTCGACACCGACGGTGGAGACATCGGACGGGTGGGAGCATTATCTGACGGGGACGTGTGAGGAGTGTTGGTTCCCGTGTCCGCATTGCGGGGTGCCGTTTGTGATGGATCACGATGAGAATTTTGTGTGGAGCGGGAAGTTGAGTGATGGGACGTGGGATGTGGAGAGGGTGAAGAGGACGGCGCATTTTGTGTGTCCGGAGTGTAAGGGGGAGATTTGGGACAGGGACCGGACGCGGGGGATGGAGAGGTGTTTTTGGAGGCCGACGCGTGCGGCGTCGCGGAGTGGGCACCGGAGTTTCTGGTTGCCGAGTTTTTATTCACCGTCTGTGCCTTTTGGGTATATGGCGTCGAGGTATTTGTTGTGTTTGCAGACGTCGTCTTTGCGGGATTACTGGAATGGTGATTTGGGTAAGCCGTTTGAGGAGCGTGTGATGGAGGTGAGGGCGAATCAGGTTGATTTGCTGATGGATAATTACCGTGTGGGTGAGGTGCCTGAGGTGCCGTTGTTTGTGGGTGTGTTTAGTGACCCTGGGCAGGATAGGACGCATTGGGTGGCGATGGCGTTTTACCGTGGCGGTGCGATACGGGTGATTGATTATGGGACGGTGATGACGTTTGATGATGTGATCCGGATTGCGAGGGAGCGGAGGTGGCCGGTGGCTGGCGGCGGCCGGGTGCGGGCGACGGGAGGGCTGATGGATAGCGGCGATTTTACGAAGAAGGTGTATGATGCGTGTTATGCGAGTGGCGGGTTGATCCGGCCGAGCAAGGGTGTGGATAAGGCGGATGGGGCGCCGTTTGCGCGGAGCGAGCTGAAGACGCATGAGGGGATGCCGCTGTACCGGTACCGGGATTATGATGCGAAGAATGATTTGTATGAGTCGCGGATTGAGAGGCATGGGGAGCCGAGGCTGTTTCTTCCGTGCGATGTGTTGCCTGAGTTTAAGCGGGGGCTGAGCGGGCAGAAGAAGGTGAAGGTGAGGCGCGGGCGGCATGAGGGTGTTGAGTGGGCGAAGGTGAAGAATGACCACTATGGGGACTGTGTGAAGCTGGGGTGTGTGTGGTGGTGGTTTGTAGTGTCGGGTATGGCGTGAGGGGTGTTTTGACGGCTGATGGAGGGGCATGAGTGAAAAGATTTGGGAATCGTATGTTGCTGTTGAGTTGAATCTTGTGCTGCTGGCCGGTGAGGTGAGCCGCATGAATTTGTCTGTGTTGGATGCGGAGGTGAAGGGGGCTCTGGAGATTGCGGGCGGGGCGAGCGGCAAGGTGGCTGTGGGGCGACGGCATTTTGATGTGGGGATTGAGGAGGGGACGGAGGCTGGGCAGATTGTGCTGGTGTTCCCTGCCCTGCCCTGTGGTGTGGGTGAGTGGGAGCTTGTGTTGCCGCTGGTGGACAGGATGGCGTGTGTGGTGCGCGGAGGGGTGCAGGTAGAGTACCGTGTGTGCGGCCGTGTGGGTGAGGTGGAGTTTGCGGGGGCGGGTGCTGTGATTGAGGTGCCCGCGCTGGCTGGACTGCCTGTGGAGATTTATGTGGGTGCGCGCGGGCCTGAGGGTCCACGTGGGCCGCAGGGTGTGCCTGGGCCGCGTGGTGAGCGTGGGGTGGATGGAGCTGCAGGCGCACCGGGTGCACCGGGTGTGGATGGGGCGAAGGGAGATAAGGGGGAGCGAGGCGAAGCTGGCCCGCAAGGTGCGATGGGGCCGCAGGGCGTGGCTGGTGCGAAGGGGGCAGATGGTGCGATGGGACCGCAAGGGCCGAAGGGAGATAAGGGTGATGCTGGTGCGCCGGGTGTGGATGGAGCGAAGGGTGATAAGGGCGAGAAGGGTGATAAGGGGGAGGATGGCAAGTCGTTTGTGCCTAAGGGTAGCAAGCCGGGTGTGGGGAGTTTGCCGACGGTGGGGAATGCTGTGGGTGATTTGTGGCTTGTGGCTGGTGTGGGGTATGTGTGGAGCGGCACGGGCTGGGATAATATTGGGCAGATTCAGGGGCCGAAGGGGGATAAGGGTGATGCTGGTGCAACGGGAGCGCAGGGACCGAAGGGCGATACTGGAGCGCAGGGTTTGCAAGGGGCGAAGGGTGAGCAGGGTTTGCCCGGAGTGGCCGGGAAGAGTGCGTATCAAGCGTGGCTTGACGCGGGGAATGTGGGGACGGAGGCTGTGTTTTTGGCGTCGCTGAAGGGTGCGAAGGGCGATAAAGGTGACGTTGGGGCACAGGGGTTGCAAGGTCCGCAGGGCATGAAGGGTGATACTGGAGCGCAGGGTTTGCAGGGGGCGAAGGGTGACACGGGGGCGACGGGTCCGCAGGGGCCGAAGGGAGATAAGGGTGATGCTGGTGCGCAAGGTGTGGCTGGCGCGAAGGGAGATAAGGGTGATAAGGGTGAAGATGGCAAGTCGTTTGTGCCGAAGGGCAGCAAGCCGAGTGTGGGGAGTTTGCCGACGGTGGGGAATGCTGTGGGTGATTTGTGGCTTGTGGCTGGTGTGGGGTATGTGTGGAGCGGAACGGGCTGGGATAATATTGGGCAGATTCAGGGTCCGAAGGGTGATCAAGGTGACACAGGGGCGCAAGGGCCGCAGGGGTTGAAAGGCGATACTGGGGCGAAGGGTGAGCAGGGCTTGCCTGGGGCGATGGGTCCGCAGGGATCGCAAGGTGTGAAGGGGGATAAGGGTGACGCAGGGGCAACTGGTCCGCAGGGTCCGAAGGGTGACACTGGGGCGCAGGGTGTAGCCGGGGTGGCTGGGAAGAGTGCGTATCAAGCGTGGCTTGACGCGGGGAATGTAGGGGCGGAGGCTGTGTTTTTGGCGTCGCTGAAGGGATCAAAGGGCGATAAAGGGGAGAAAGGTGACGCTGGGGCACAGGGGGTGCAAGGAACGCCGGGACAGCAGGGAGTGAGGGGTGAACAGGGTTTGCCGGGAGCGACGGGGCCGCAAGGTGTGAAGGGGGATAAGGGTGATCCTGGGGCGACTGGGGCGCAAGGTCCGAAGGGGGAGCCTGGAGTGCAGGGTTTGCAGGGGCTGAAGGGAGATAAGGGTGACGCGGGAGCGCAAGGGCCGAAGGGGGATCCTGGAGTGCAGGGTTTACAGGGGCCGAAGGGTGACACTGGAGCACAGGGGTTGCAGGGGCTGAAGGGAGATAATGGTGACGCGGGAGCGCAAGGGCCGAAGGGGGAGCCTGGCGTGCAGGGTTTGCAGGGACCGAAGGGTGATACTGGAGCACAGGGGTTGCAGGGGCCGAAGGGTGACACTGGGGCACAGGGTTTACAGGGGCCGAAGGGTGATCCTGGGGATGTGGCGAATGTGGGTGTGGCGACGAAGTTCAAGGCCGGTGTGGTGATGATTGGGAATGGCATTGATATTGATGGAGATGGGCGAATTTCTGTGAATACGACGGCGTACACGTTGCCTACGGCTGGGACGGTGACGAAGGGCGGGATCAAGCTGGGATTCGGGATGACGGCGGTGAATGATGTGCTGAAGATTAGCGGGTTTGAGGAGGATGTTGATTTTGGTGGGTCGATTACGGTGGATGGGGATGTGACGGTGGCGGATGCGGTGATGGGGAGGAGCGGAGGTGCGTTTGTGGTGAGGTATGCGGGGTGTGAGTTGTCGCTGAGTGCCGGTGTGTTGGTGGTTAATAAGCCGCTGAAGGTGGGGGCGACGGCGTGGGATGCGAAGCCGGGGGATGAGGCTTTGACGAAGAAGGAATTGCTGGATCACGCGAATGATATTATTGGCGGCGGAGGCGGGACAAGTCAGGTGAGTGTGGGGATTGCGGCGGGGACGGTGGCGTATTGGTCTGGGCCAACGATTCCGGCGGGGTGGATGGAGTGTGATGGGCGGGCGTTGTCACGGACGAGTTATGCGGCGCTTTGGAATGCGATTGGGGGGACGTATGGCAATGGGGATGGGTCTTCGACGTTTAATCTTCCGGATTTGCGGGATGTGTTTATCCGTGGCAAGGGGGCTGGGCGCGGGCTTGGGAGCTGGCAGGGGTATTCGCAACGGCAGGAGGTAAGGAGCGGGACGTTGCAGGCGTTGCTGGGGTCTGGTGTGAATGCTGGGACGCTGGGTTTTGGCGGTGTGAGTGTGACGCAGACGAGTTCTACGCCTGCGATTGTGCCGGGGGTGGCGTTTGTGGCATCGACGCAGGGGTATCCTGGTTTGGTTAATTTCGGGATGATGCAGAGTGGGCTGCAGTATGATACGGAGGTGCGGCCGAATAACAGGGCGCTGACGGCGATTATCAAGTACACGGATGATAAGGTTACGATTCCGACGGGGCCGCGAGGGGTGCAGGGGCCGCAGGGCTTGCAAGGTGTACAGGGAGAGAAAGGTGATAAGGGGGATGAGGGTGAGCCTGGGACGACGTTTGTGACGAAGGGGAGCAAGCCGAGTGTGGGGAGCTTGCCGACGGCGGGGAACAAGATTGGCGATTTGTGGGTTGTTGAGGGCGTGGGGTATGTGTGGAATGATGCGGGGGTGTGGGTTAATATTGGGGCTTTTCAGGGGCCGCAGGGTGAGGGGGTGTTTGCCGGGCAGGTGAGTTGGTTTGCGGGGAGTACGGTGCCTGTGGGGTGGCTGGAGTGCAATGGGGCGACTGTCAGCAGGACGTTGTATAAAAATTTGTTTGATGTGATTGGTGTAACGTACGGAGCAGGAAATGGTTCTACGACGTTTAAGTTGCCTGATTTGACGCAGAATAGCGGATTGTTCATCCGCTCCCGCACCACGGGGCGGGACGTGGGGGTGGTGCAGGGCGATGCAATCAGAAATATTACGGGAACGGTGATAGGGTCTGGCTATTGTTATTCTGGCGATGGAAGTGCACCGGATGGCAGGATAACGGGGGTGTTTAAGGGTAAGTGGTCGGAGAGGGGGAAGGCGCATTATAGTTCGGGGCAAAATTATGATTTTTTTGTGTCGAGTGAGTTTGATTTGAAGAATCTTGCTGCGTGGACGAATAATTTGTCGGATGAGGTGCGGCCTAAAAACATAACTCTGATTGCCTGCATCAAGTATTAGTGTTTGATGGTGATTTTGACGGTGGGTGTTGATGGTATGTCTTTAACGATTTATCATTATGATTCGGGAAATGGGGAGTATCTGGGTAAGGGGATAGCTTGTGAGGATCCTTTGGAGGCAGGGCGTTTTTTGGTGCCTGCGCATGCGACGATGGAGGCTCCGCCGGAGGTGAGGGAGCATGTTTGCGCTGTGTGGCGTGGGGCGGATGGATGGGTGCTGGAGCCGGATTGGCGTGGGGGTGTTTGGTGGGATACGGTGACGGGGGAGAAGCGCGAGATTAAGGAGATTGGGCAGGCACCGGGGGAGGGGTGGACGACGTTGGAGAGGGTGGATACGGAGACGGAGTGGGATGGTGAGCTGGGGGGCTGGGTGTTGCCGCTGGAGGTGCTGAGGAGGCGTAAGATTGCGGAGGTTCGCGGATGTGCGGATGGTGCGGCGGCGGGGCTGAAGGCGGCTTATAGCCAGGCGGAGTTTGAGACGTGGGGGCGGCAGGAGGCTGGGGCGCTGGCTCTGGCGGAGGATATGGAGGCGAGTGGGCCGGATGCGGCGTTTGTGCGGAGCCTGGCGGAGGCGCGAGGGGTGGAGCTGGGGGTGATGGTGGCTAAGATTTTGGCGGCTGTGGGGCGTGCGGTGGTGCCAGGGGCGGAGATTATCGGCAAGCAGCAGAGGCTGGAGGATGCGATTTTGACGGCAGGGACAAGGGATGAACTGGAAGCCATTAAGTGGTGATATGATTATGAAGAAAGCAAGTGATGAACAAGTGAAGGCGGCGGCTGATGCGTGCAGGAAGGCGTATGAAGCCGGGAAGAAGAAGGGCTGGACGTGGTGGCAGGCGGCGATTGGCGCGGCTGTGGCTGGTGCGCTTGCCTGGTGCCTGACGGGGTGCGGAACGGGTGGTGAAATTACCTGGTCGCACCCGGATTTTGGGACTGTGACGGTGACGGGAAATCAGCCTGTTTTCATCCAGAAGGGGAAGTGAAACGATGTGCCAACCGATTGATGCCGTGCTGCGTGTGGTGAATACTGTGAAGGCGGTATTGGATGGGAAGAATGGCGTGCTGAGTATTCTGATTATTGTGCTGGTGGCTTGCCCTGTGGGGATGGCGATGGTGTACCGTGATTTCCGTGATTTTTTGCGGGAGCAGACGGCGCACCAGGCGGCACAGACGGAGATATTGAGGACGATTGACGGGCGGCTGATGACCTTGGAACATAAATAATAATTAAAGACTTATGACTATAAAACAAAATGTGTTGTGGGAGCCTGTGCAGAGGCACCTGGGGGTGGCGGTGGATGGGTGGCCGGGGCCGGCGACGCTGGAGAAGCTGAGCCTTGCGCTGGGGTGCTGGAATCTGTGGACGGCGGTGCAAACTCGCGTGGGTGTGGCGGCTGATGGGTCGCCAGGGCCTGAGACGGTGCGGGCGGTGGCGCGGGAGCTGGGTGTGAGTTTGCCGCGGGTGTGGCCGACGCAGGCGGAGGTGCGCAGCGGGAGGTCGGAATTTGGTGCGCCTGGGGAGGGGCTGGTGACGGTGGATGTGCCGTTTCCGTTGCGCTTGGCGTGGAATCCGGAGACGGTTGTGACGCGGGTGACGTGCCATGGGCTGGTGGCGGCGGAGTTGCTGGGGATTTTCCGGAAGGTGCTGGCGCATTATGGGCTGGAGCGGATCAGGGAGTTGGGGCTGGACCTTTATGGAGGGTGTTTTGCGGACCGGAAGGTGTCTGTGGGGACGGCGAAGTCTATGCACGCGTGGGGGATTGCTGTGGATGTGGATCCGGAGCGAAATGATTTGAATATGCATGCTCCGAAGGCGCGGCTTTCCGGGGCGGAGTATGAGGCGTTCTGGCGGTTTGTGGAGGAGGCTGGGGCGGTGAGTCTGGGGAGGGCGCGGGGGTATGACTGGATGCACTTCCAGTTTGCACGGTTGTAGGTTTTTTGGTGCAAGGTGAATAGTTGGCCGTGTCTGCCCTGAAGGGGTGGGCACGGTTTTTTTTGGGGTGTGGTGCCCTGCCCTTTTGACGGTGGATGTGGTGGATATGGGTTTAAAGGATCAGATCAGGAGGGCCGCTGGGCGGGCGTTTGAGTTTGGGCAAAAAATGGGGCTGGATGGCGTTTTGGAGTGCCGGGGGCGGAAGATACCGTGTGTGGTGCTGGAGCGCGGCAGGGAGGAGGTTTTGATGCAAGGGGGGTATCATGTGGCCCGGGAAGCGGCGTTGCAGGTGCGGACGGCGGAGATTCAGGGGGTGACGCAGCGTGAGGCGGTGGTGTTTGGTGGTGAGAGGTGGATTGTGACGCGGATGGTGAGCGGGCCACATGGGTTCACGAAGATGACGCTGGACAGGGAGGGGGTGTGAGATGGGGGCGTTTGATACGTTGATTGCAGGTGTGAAGGATATGACTGAGGAGGCGACGAAGGAGGCGACGGATCATGCGTGTGTGGAGATGATGCGCAAGACGGAGCCGTTTGGGACTGGGAAGAAGGTGCTGGATCAGTTTGAGGAGGCTATTGAGACGCAGGTTAAGCGCGTGGTGGTGGGTGTGAATGATGGGTTTGCGGAGTTTTTGAGTGGTCCGCATGGTGTGGGAGCGCGGAGGGCGATGGACGAAACGGTGGGCTGGAATGCGAAGGATGGAAGATTGAAGGAATGGCGGATTGATCGGCTGGCTTTGGATGCGGGGCAAGAGGAAATTCAGGCCTGGCACAAGAAGCAACGGAATAATCGCGGGCGGGTACCATGGCGTGCACGGCAGGAGAAGATGGTGGTGAGTGCGCGTGCGGCCGAGACGTTTATCAGGCGGAAGAAGGCATTGGCGGGGTTGGCGAAGGCTGGGTGGGTAGGACGGCTTAAAGCGATTCGTTTTAAGCCGCCGAAGTGGATTAAGAGGCATGAGTTGCGGGTGGGCGTTGTGCGGCGCGGAGCAGGGACGGGAAAGGGGTATGTCGAGGAGGCGAAGAATCCTGTGCCGTGGGTGAGCGCGCTGGTGCGGCGGAGTGGGTTTGCTCGCGGGCTGAAAGGGGCGATGAATGGGAATGATTACACGAAGTGGAGCGCAGGGGTGAGGAAGAAGATGGATGCGCTGGCGCGGGAATTTAATCGGTCGAAATGATGTTTTTGACGGGGTGTGGAATGGGTATGGTAGAACCAACAAGTAAGAAAACACAATTGGGCCGCAAGGTGGTATGGGGTACGGCTGGCATTAAGGCCGCTGTGCATTCGGTGACGACGTCGGGCATCGTGCAGAGTTGTTCGGTGACGAATAATGCGGAGAAGGAGGAATTCCAGGATGAAGAGGGTGAAACTTGCACCGTCGTTGTCGGGAATAAGACGAAGAGTCTTGATATTTCGGTGATTTGTGAGACGACGACGAAGGCACCGGAGGCGGGGAATACGCTGACGGGGAGTCTGACGGATTTTGGGATCGACCTGACGAAGGGAACGCTGATTGTCGATGAGGGAGTGAAGGAGGATTGGACGAATAATGGGGCGAAGCAGTTGAGCTTCCAGGCGACGTTTTACCCGAATATTTCACCTGAAACTGTATAGGCTAACCGTATATGCTTGAGCAAATTGAACAGGCAACGGTATTGACGGAGCAACGCGCGGGCGTTGCTCCTCTTTGCGTTGCGGAGGGTGTGTTGGCGCGGAGTTTTCCGCTGGTGGGGACGCCGTACCGGGTGAGGCTGACGGTGGGGCATATTTTGTGCCTGGCGTCGATTGGGAGTCCGCTTATTCCTGCGCTGATGGGGCAGGATGTGGGGGATGTGCGGACGCAGTCTGATGTTGTGATGGATGATGTGCGCTGTATGTGGGTGGTGACGCGCAGTTGTGCAGAGGTGCGCGATGTGCTGGACAAGGGGCGGCTGGATGCGGAGGCGTTGGGGATGGCGGATGCGATTCCTGCGGCGGCGTGGATGGCGTTTGGCGGGGTGCTGCAGGCGGCGATTACGGCGGGGATGGAGACGGCTGTGAGTATGGAGGCGCCGGGCGGTGGTGGCGGCGGAGTGGGAAAACGCTTGGGGCAGGATGGGCGGCCGTCCTGCTGGATTGCCTTATTCGGGAATGGAATTTTACGCTGGATGAGGCGATGGAGGCGCCGTTGAGCCGGGGGTGGCTGTGCCTGGCGATGAGTGCGGAGCGGAATGGGCTGGTGCCTGGTGGGGAGTCTTACCGGGACCGGGAGTTTAAGATGAATCTGGAAAGGGTGAAAAATGATGAATGGAATTGATGTGAGGGAGAAGCTGGTGGAGCTGGCGGTGGTGATTTTGCGCGGTGTAGCGGAGCGGACGGGGCGCGGTGTGGCCGTGGTGCCGTGGGACGGTGAGAGCGAGTTGGTGAGGCCGTGGTGCTGTGTGCATGTGCCTGAATTCCGGTCGATGGGAGCCGGATCGGATGCGTGGGAAGTGCGGCTGATGGTGCAGGTGGCGGCGGCGAAGGGGGCACCGGTGGAGGCGGCGGAGTTGAGCGGGTATGTGGATGGTATCCGGGATGGTCTGGGTGAGGCGGCGGCGGAGTGGGATGTTGGGCTGAGTGATGTGGTGGTGGAGGATCAGGAGGCTGTGGTGGATGGTAAGGGGCGGGTGCTGGAGGTGGAGTTCAGCTTTGTGGCGGCGGTTTGAGGTGAGGATGTGGGAAATTTAAAATCCGCCGTTCGAGCTGAACGGCGGATTTTTGGTTGACTGGACGGGGTTGATTTGAGATATGAGCGGTGACGGTTTAGTCGCCGTTGTTGTGCCCTCTGGGTGTCTTTGACGCCTGGGGGGTTTTATATTTTTCGAGTTCGTCGCGGAGGGTGTTGTTTTCAACGATGAGTTCCATGGATCGCAGAGACTGTTTCGATGCGTTTTTTTTGGTGTTGAGCCATTTCCAGATGGACCATTCACTGATTCCGATTGCGGTGGCAGCCCATTGGACGGCTTCCGTTTTGTTTATTTTGTGCCGCGTGGAGATGTAGTCAATAAATTCGGACGGTGTCATGGGTGTTGTTTAACTGATTCGGGGGTGAGTTGCCAGAATTCTTCTGCCATGGCTGATGTGATGCCACGCATGTTAATGTAGCGAGTGCGGAGGAGGGTGGTACCAGCGTGCCCCATTTCCATTTGGAGGAGGGAAAAATTTTTGTATGTTTTTGCGTGATAGGTGGCGAATGTATGGCGGAGGGTGTCTTCCTTCCATGGGTGCGTCTTGTTCCATCCGGCGCGGGATCGTATGGTTGCCCAGTGATATACCCATTGTGTTGGATGGCAAAGTGGCCCTGTTTTTAGAGGTGATACTTCCAGCCATTCGCGCATTACCGGGGAGATGGAGACGTGTCTGGTTCCTCCGGTTTTTGAGTTGCGGGCGGAGACTTCGACAACGCCGTCGTCAAAGTTGATGTCATCCCATGTGAGACGACGGATTTCTTCTGGACGGATTCCTCCGAATGTCATGAGGGCAAGAGGGGCGATGCAGTAGGAGAGGTCCATGGCATTACCTATTTCTGCGCGTTTACGGGTGTACTTTTTTTTGTTTGATTTTTCTACTGCGGTTGGCGGTCGGCATGCCAGGAAGAGAGCGGAAATTTGAGTGGGTGTGAGTGCGAATTTTTCTCGTTCAGCGGGGTGGGGAATAGGTATTTCGTGGATGGGATTGGAGGTTATCCAGCCCATTTTTATAGAGTGGTTGAAGAGTGTACGCAGTTGCCCGAACCGTTCGGCGGCGGGTGATGTGGTGGGGTCTCCTATGGTGTCGATAAGGTCATTTTTTGTAATGTCGCATATTTTTTTGTTTGCGAGATGGGGGAATTTTTTGATTATGTTACGGTAATAGTATTGGGAGATACGGATTGTAACTTCTTTTGCCTGTCGGATTTCCCGCTTGTATCGAATGATGTCGTCAGTGGCTTCTTGGAAGGTCACAGACCTTGCCGATTGCGACAAGGTCTGGACTGTTTCCGAGATATGCAAGGCGGCGCGTATGATGTAGTTGATCATGGCGGTGCTTGCTGTGCGTGTTATTCTTTGATGCCAAGGGCTTCTGCTCCGGCATAGCCGCAGAGTTCGGGGTATGTGCCGTTTTCGTCTGCGATGACGGCGAATCCGTATTCGGAGGATACTATGTGGTTGTAGGATGCCTGCATGATTTCGTGGATGTCGTCGGTTTCGATTCCGTTGTAAAGAGCCCATTCGGTGAGGTCGTAGCGGTTATAGTCCCAACTGCTGGCGTTTTGAACGTCAGCGATGCAGGTCAGGACGTCTTGGGGATTGATGACGGAAGCAAAGATAATGTTTCCATTGTGGAAGACGTACATGTTGATGTTGCCTGCGTTGTCTTCGATGACTTGGTATTCGATATTGTTGTTCATGTTGGTTTAGTCGATTTGTTGTTGTGTGTTGCGGAGTTTTCTTCCTGCCGTCAACAAGATGAATTTACTGGTATAAGGCCAGTAAATCAAGGTTTTTTTTCCTGATGCCATTTTTTTTTGACGGGGGCGTGAAAATCATGGCAGATTTATCTTTTAAGGTGAGGGCAGATGGGACGTCGGAGTTGGACAAGGTGCGGGAGAAGTATGATGGGGTGCGGAAGAGTATGGCGCAGGGGATTACGGTGGGTGTGGGTGTGCAGGTGGCGGATATGGCGATGAAGGGGCTGGGAAAGGTGGCGGGGACGATTAAGGCGGGGTTGCAAACGGCGATTGAGCAGGAGAATTTCCAGGTGGCGTTTGAGCAATTTACGGGGAGTATAGAGAATGCCGTGGAGCTGACGAAGATGCTGAATGAGCTGAGTGTGCGAACGCCGTTTACGGGGGGTGAGGTGATGGGGGCGGCGAATTCGCTGCTGTCGGCAGGAATGGAGTGGGAGAAGGCGTTCTCAACAGTGGAGAGCCTGACGAATATGGCGAAGGATGGGCAGCAGTTGCAGGAGCTAACGGCGATTTTGGGGAAGGGTTTTGCGAAGGGGAAGTTCCAGACGGAGCAGGTGAATCAGTTTGTGGAGAGGGGGATCAATTTGTATCCGGCGCTGGCGCAGTCGATGGGTGTGGCGGAGGATGAGCTTGGGAAGTTGATTACGAAGGGGTTGACGTTTAACCAGGTGATGAGCGGTTTGCAGACGATGACGCAGGAGGGAGGGCAGTTTTATGGGTATGCCGAGAAGAAGAGTCAGACGACGGAGGGGCTGATGTCGACGATTGGAGGGGGGATGGAGCAGGCGAATAAGGAGTTGTTTACGCCGATTTTGGAGGCTGTGAAGCCGATGATGAAATTGTTGGCGGATAATATGAAAACGGTGGTGAGTATTACGGAGGTGTTGGGTAAGGGGCTAGCGAGGTTGGCTCCTATACTAGCTCCGTTTGTGGCTATCTGGGGTGCCGGAAAGCTGGTGGGGCAAATCAAGGGGGTAGTTGGGATGATTGGAATGATGGGTGGCAAGGTGAATGTGGCGAGTAGCGCGGTGAAGGTGCTAAATGTTGAGACGAAGATGGCTGACAGGATTTTTGCGGAGTTGGGTATGACTGGAGCAAAGGCTGGGGTGCAGATTGAGGTGGGGATGTCGAAGGCAGCAAGGGCTATGAATTTTATGACGAAGCAACGGGGTGGGCGTTTGGGTAAAGCAATGGGGGGGATTGGTATGCTTGGGGCTAGTGTTGTGGGGAGTCTGGCGGCTGATGTGTTTAACGACCAGGCAAGCGAGTCGGACAAAGCAAGCAAGATGATGGAGGATGTAACGGCGGAGTTACGAGGGCTTGGAAAGTATACGAAGGCAGGAAGTTTGTTTGGAGACAGCAGCGAACAGGAGGCGGCACTGGCGGATATTGATGAGAAGATCCGGGCGGCGTATGAGGGATTGAATGAGGCAGAGAAGCTGGATGTGGGGTATAGGGGGACGTCGAAGGGTATTGCGAATGGAGCGATTGCGAGTTATGAGAGTTTAATTGGACAATTGAAGATAGCTAAGGAACGAATCAAAGGGGTTACGAATGCAGAAATGGAAGCCGTGAGGGTATCTAGGGAATGGACGGCGGCAGAGAAAGAGGCTGAACTTGTCAATGCCGAAAAAGCCAAGGGGCTAAAGGATGCTATCAAGGAATACACTGATGCAGAAACGAGGCTGAAGGAATCGGAGGCTATGGGGGGGAATGGTGTAGCAGCTTTGGGTTTTTTGAAGACGAAGAGAGCGGAATTGCTGGGAAGCTATGGAAGCCGGGGCGAGATGGTGATGGAAGCAACAAATTTATCGTATGGATCCGGAGAGGAGAAGAAGGCGTCGGCAAATGATTTGTTCAAGACGGCTTCTCAGGTGGCAGCGGTGGAGCAAAAAATTGAAGAGATCGAGAGGAGACGGGAAGAGACGCTCAAAAAAATGAATTTGGATATGCTTGAAAACATGGAAGTAGCAGAATTGGAGGTGAGAGGAAAGAGGGCGGAGGCTGAGGCATTGAGAAGGAAGGTGCAGATTTTGAAGCAAGCGGCTGAGCTTGAACGTGTCGGGTTGTCTACGACTGAAGCGCGGGCGAAGGCGGAGGAAATGGTGCTGAGGGCAGCTAGCCTTCGGGAGGATCAGGAAGCCAAGGCTAGCACAGAGAGAATGCTGGCAGAAGATTCAGCAAGGAATGAACGGATGGATGAGGATTTCAAGGATCGTGCGCGGGCAAAGGCGGCGGATGAGATGCAGAATCCGTATGGGGGGCAGGCGCTGGAGCTGGTGCGGAGGATGGATCAGCTCAAGAATGAGTATGGTATGGGGGATTCCGCTGCACGGAAGCAGGCGTTTGGGGAGTTGTCCAAGAATTGGGCGGGAGGGCCGGTAACGGTGGCGTCGTCGATGAGGGCGATTGGCGGGGGAGGATCGGCGGTGGCGTTGACTTCGGAGACGCGCAAACAGACTGTACTTCTGGAGCAGGCTGTGAGAGAGTTGGAAAAGATCAGCGGGGGCAGCTTCGGAACGCTGTGATGCAGGTGGTTCGATTGGTGGTTCGATTCGGTCTGGCGAAGGCTTTTTTTCGTGGCATTACAGTGATCCGAGGATGTGAAAAAACCTTTGAAAATAATGCTAGAACACAATAAAATTAATGTTTTTGAGGCCTTCTAAGCAGTGGGTCGCTGGTTCGAATCCAGCAGGAGATGCCATCATAAAGCCCGTAAGTACAACAACTTACGGGCTTTTCCTTTTCCGAATCTTGAAGCAGATGTTACAGTCAGGTATTACACTTTGCATCGTTGTCAGGAAGCCTGAGGGCGAAGTGAAATCAATCCTGATGCCAGAGGGAGTTACGTAGGACGATGGGTTCCTGGTAGGAAAACATGAGTTCCCGGTCTTCGGAAGTAGCATCAAGATAACCCTGGAGGTGAAGGAGACCGTGAACCATGTAACGGAAAAGTTCACGTTTCCAAGGTTCTCCAAAGGCGTTAGCCTGGCGGTGAGCGGTGTCGAGACTGATGATGATTTCTCCTAGACCGTCACCATGAGGAAAGGTGATGACGTCGGTTACAGTCGGGTCGTTCAGGAATCTTGCATGGATGTCGGCAATGGTCTCGTCGTCCACGATGGAGAGCTCTACGGTCTCCAAGTCACCCAAAACATGGTCTGGCCCTCTGGGGGTAGCCAGAACGTCGTCGAGACAGGAGGCCAGGGCTTTCTCCAATTCTGCAAGCAGATCGCCCGGTAAGCGCTCGTCATCGACGTGAGAGTATAGTTCCAATGATGGTCTCATGACTCTGTCTTTTTCCCGGGTACCGGGTACTTGGCAAGGATGGACGGGTCACTCTTGCCGGGAGGAACGGATGATTCAAGTGGAGGTTTTACCGAGGAAAAAGAGGATTCTTCAGAAGATTTTTCTGCGGCTTTTTCAGGCTGTTTGTCCGCTTCGTCTGTTACATCTTTGTTGGAGGTGGCAGGGATTTCTGCACCGAGCGTTCCCTTTTCCATTTCGTCCGAGACTGATTGAGATTCCGCAGGTGGATTTTCCATTGGATCAACCGGACTTTTATCCTTCCTGCTTTCCGCCGGAGCTTCTGATGAGTTTGCCTCCAGAGCTTCGCCGCCAGAAATATTCTGTTGAGCAGTAAGCTGAACGGATTTTTCTGAAGCCTCATCCAGATCCTTATTCGAATTCGGTGATGAGTTTCCATCGGCAGCCGCCAAAGTTTCCTGATGCTTTTTGCCGGATTGTTCTTCCTGCGGATACGCGATACGACTATGGCGCATGTTTTTGATGGTGGAGAGGAAGACGTCTCGCACGGTTTTCAAATCGCCAAAGGATAGGCCGCTAGCATCCAAATGACCATCGACGACGCGAGCCTTGATGACTTTGTCGATCATATCGCGGAGCGATTCTACCGTTGGCTCGTGCAGGGAACGCGTAGCACTTTCCACAACGTCGGCAAGGCTGACGATGCCGATTTCCCGCGTCTGCGGACTGGGTCCGGAGTAGCGAAAATTTTCTTCGAGCACTTCGGGGACATCATCGGCGTTCGCCTGTCCTTTTTCAACTTTTTCGAGCATTTCCTTCCGGTAATCCATGGCCTTTCGGTAGAAGAAGTAGGCAATGGTTGTGCCATGGTGTTGCTGGATGACGTCAACGATCTGACTGTTGAGTTTGTTTTCCTGAGCCAGGGATACGCCTTCAGGGACGTGTCCCATGATGATTCTGGCACTCATGTTGGGGGTCAGCTCATCATGGGGGCTGGGTTCGCCGTCGGATATGTTTTCGATGAAATACTGGGGATATTTTAATTTGCCAATGTCGTGGTAGTAGGAGGCAACCCGGCAGTAATTGGCGTTGGCTCCAATGGCCTCGGCAGCGGCTTCGGCCAGCTGGGCAACCATGAGGCTGTGGTGGAAGGTTCCCGGGGCTGTCAACTGCATCTCCTTGAGGAGTTTGTGATTCATGTCGGAAAGCTCCAGCCACGAGATCGGAGTGGTTATCTTGAAGACGGCCTCCATGACGGGCAAAACGCCGCTGATCAGGATGGCCAGGATGATGCTAACGCCAAAGGAAGCTCCAATTTCGTAGGCCAGAATATCCAATTCGGACATGGCAACATTGAAGTTGATGGTGTTCAGCATGGAGCCCATCAGGAAGACGACGACGCCACAGACCAGGCCAGATCTCAACAACTGGGCACGGCTCCGCAGGTTACGGGAGAAAATGACGGTGAGCATCCCGCTGAGCATGCTGACGACCATGTAGTTCATCCTGTATTCGTCGGAGACAAAGGCGAAGCCCAGCAAGGATACAGCGAAGGTCGCGAATGATCCCATGGCCGGACCGACCAGAACGGTTGCCACCATGGGAGCAAGGATGTAGGGCAGGATCATCCGCGAGATTGCCAAGGCACTCTCGTCCTTGTTCGTCAGGTTGTGGATGAGTACCATGAGGCTGAGGTGGATGAGGATACTCCCCCAGGTAACAGTGAAGACTTTATTGCTCCAGAAGCGGGAACCGGAGGCAATCCAGTAAACGGGCAGCAGGGCCAGCGACATGCTGAAAAGCCACAAATTGGAGCGCACGACACCCCAGGTGCTCATTTCCTGATTGGCGGGGTTGCCAATAAACATGATGAGGAGCAGAGTCATCACCAGGACGATTTGCCCAACCAACAGGATTTTGCTCTGGTTGAGTTTCTCCGCCCATCCGTTACCATACGGAACAACAGTGCGGGCAGAAGAGGCTGATCTGGCCTCGACGGGATCACTTCCACCTACAATTGGACTTTTATGAAACATGGTTTTATGTGTTCTAGAACGGAGAACTCACCAAGCTCCGCATCCAGAGCCTCGCTCGCACGGCCATTCCTTTCGGAAATCTAGTCAATGGGAGTCTTCGCTGAGGTCGGAGATTTTGCCCAGCTTCTCCATCTCTTCTTCAATCATGGGGTTAACGCCGCATTCGAGCATTTCCTTGGCAACGCGCAAGGCGTTGCTGACGGCCAGGCCGGATGAGCTGCCGTGAGCGATGATGGAGACGCCGTTGACACCAAGCAGGGGACTACCTCCGACGCTTTCGTAGGAGAGGCGGTCTTTCATCGCCTTGAAGGCTCCGGAGCAGATGGCGGCACCAGCGAGGCGGATGGGGGACTTTTTGATTTCGCGCTTCAGCCAGTTGGAGAAGGCCTTGGCGGTGGCTTCGCAGGTTTTGAGGAGGACGTTGCCAGTGAATCCATCGGTAAGGACGACATCTACTTCGTGTTCAAACAGATCGTGCCCTTCTACATTGCCCAGGAATTCGAAGGGCAACCTGCCCTGCGCTTCCATGTGTTTAAGAAGGTGGAATGTCGCCTTGGAGAACTCATTGCCCTTTTCGTCTTCCGAGCCATTGCTCATGATGCCGACTTTGGGACGGGGCTTTTTGTAAATCCTGTTGGCGAGGACACTGCCCATAATCGCATAGCCGACGACGTGGCGCGGTTTGGCGTCAGGGTTGGCACCCGTGTCAGTTACGTTACAGACGCCATAGTCATTGGGCAGCTGGGAGACGATCCCGGCGCGTTCAACGCCCTTGAGCAAACGCAGTTTGATCGTTGAGGCAGCAACGGCGGCACCAGTGTTACCTGCACTCACAACGGCCTCGGCAGCACCGGATTTGACCAAATCGACTGCAACCGACATGGACGAGTTTTTTTTCTGACGAACGGCCAAAAGGCCAGATTCATTCATCTCTACCACTTCCGAAGCAGGCACAATCTCGATGCGCGGCCCGCTTAGGCCGGCAGCATCGCAGGCTGCACGTACAATCTCTTCACGGCCAACCATGTAGATTTTGTCGATTTTGGAAAATGTGTCCAAAGCGCGTTTGGCGCCTTCAATATTAATACCAGGGGCGTTGTCCCCCCCCATCACGTCGAGTGCGATTTTCATTCAGCCAATAAACCTCTTTGTCGCGGATGTATACAAAAAGACAAGCCGCGATGCAAAGCAAAACGGCCAACGGGGAAAAAAAGAAACGGCGGAATCTCTCAGATTCCGCCGAATGGATAAATTGACAGGACGGTTTAGGCTTCTGCCTTGACCGTGATTTCCTTGCCTCCACGGGTCGTGTAGGTGCCGCAAACAGGGCATGCGGTGTGACCGGGGACGCTGCTGCCACACTTGGGGCACTGGCGGAGCTTGGGAGCGCGCCATGCCTGAGCGGCGAGGCGGGATCTCTGCTTCATCTTGGACGTTCTGCGTTTTGGTGCTGCCATGACTTTAAATCGTTAGTTGGTGAATTTACTGGTCACCGAGGGCATCAAGGGCGTCCCATACGCCGCTTTCACCGTTCGGGGCAGAAGTGTTTACACCTGTTTCACCCTGTTTGTCCACTCCAAAATGCTCATTTTTCATGATACATGCTTTTAATGTGCCGGAATCTTCACAACGGGGGTAAGCAGGAAACTCAAGAAGGATCTCTTCACGCAGGGCGTCTGTAGCATCCATAACACTCTGTCCTTCAATTTCCAAACTTACTGCAAAGTCATTTAATTCCATCGTCATCGGGAAGTATTCCAGACAGCGAACACAACGGAATTCAAAAGGAGCCGAAATTTTCCCCTGCAGGAAGAGTTCTCCTTCGAATCGGCGCACCGTCAGATCAAAGCTCAGATCACCAATGGAATGGACTTCATCGTCATCAATGCCGAAGAGCTCGCCATCCAGTTCACCGGAAAATACCTTGCCTTCTTCAGGAAGGGTTTCCAAATCAATACGAAGTCTTTTCATACCTGTTGGGTACACCAAGATGAAGTTCTTGGCAAGACGCTATCCTGCATCAAATTTGCCACTATGGAGATAATTTCGTCAGTATGCTTGCGCCGGGCAGGCGATTGGTCTTGACGCGAGCGGGGGGCGATCGCATAGGATAAGCCATCTCCCCTGCCCTCCCCGAGCTATGCTTTCCTTTCCTGAAATAGTGTGCGTCATGATCAGTGGCGCCATCGGCGTGTTGGCGCGTTATTTGATATCCATCTGGGCGGTATCGAAAATTGGCACAGGGTTTCCATATGGAACTTTGATTGTCAACATTGTCGGATGTTTTATCATGGGGGTATTCATGGTGCTTTGTACTGAGCGATTGATGACGAGTCCGTATGCGAAGCTGATTGTGGGCGTTGGTTTTTTGGGTGGCTTGACGACATTTGGCTCCTTCAGCTACGAGACGCTGTATCTGTTCCAGAGTGGGCAGATGCTCAAGGCCGGGCTGAATATGTTCGGCAATATCGGCATCGGGTTGTGCGCGACACTGGCGGGCGCAGCCCTGACACGCCTGGCTCTGTAAATGAAACATGGCCTCGAACTCCTCCAGGAATCCGCGGCCATGATATCTATCAAGCTACTTTCTTGACACCCTAGCCCGGAGGCCATTGGAGAGAGCGCCCGCCAAGGATATGCATGTGGAGGTGAGGGACGGCCTCTCCGGCATCGGGACCGTTGTTGATCACCACGCGGAAGCCGCTTTCAGCAAGTCCCTCCTTACGGGCAATTTCCCCTACCTTGAGCAGCATGTGTCCAAGGAGCACGGCATCATCAGCCTCTGCTTTCTCGATGCGGGCAATCGGTTTGCGAGGAACCAGCAGGAGGTGTGTCGGAGCCTTTGGATCAATGTCCCTGAAGCAACAGCACACATCATCCTGATAGACGATGGCGGCGGGAATTTCCCCATCGTATATTTTCTGAAATAATGTTTTCTCGTTCATATCGTGGTAGCAATTGAAAGGGTTTAATTGCGTTCGGCAGACGCACGCCTCAGGCGATCCATCATCGCGGCGCCGATGCCAGCCTCCGGAAGTGTTTCTGCCACGATGACGTCGATGGAATCATCTTCATCCATCTGGCGCAGCAGGGCAAAAAGGCGCACGGCTGCTTCTGACAAGCGACCGTTACCGGGGCTGAGAACGTATTCCTTGTCCCATGCGAACGACTCGGCCAGGGTGGATTCTCCTTCAAAGGTCAAGAGCCCATAGCGAACGCCTTCTTCCGGTTGAAACGCTTCCTCCTTCGGGGCGAGGATCAGCTTCTTGCCGGGAGCATAGTGGCTGGGCAATTGGCCGGGGGCAGCAATAACAGCAGGCTGTTCATCGGCAACTTCTCCCTTTCTGGCTGGTTTTTTGCGGATGACTTTAACAAGATTCCTGAATTGTTCGCGCGTGATGGGGCCTTCGCGCAGGATTTCTATACCCGGCTTCCCTTTTTCGTCGAACGCAGGTCGAACGATCGTACTTTCCAGTCCCTCGGAGCAGGCTCCAGCATCAAGGATCATTTCGATTCTGCCGCCCAGTTCCTTCATGACGGCAGCGGCACTCGTCGGGCTAATGCGCCCAAATCTGTTGGCACTCGGAGCAGCAATGGGATTGCCAAGAACTTTGATAACCCCGCGCATGACGGGGTGAGCCGATACGCGAACGGCTACCGTATCCAGACCTCCAGTGACGATGTCCGGGATGATATCAGCCTTGGGCAGTACCATCGTGAATGGACCAGGCCAGAATTCGCGGGAGAGTTTTTCGACAACTTCCTTGAGTTCATAAGGCACGTTGGCCACGCGGGACAAGTCGCGGGCATGGGCAAGGTGGATAATCAATGGGTCAAACTTCGGGCGTTCCTTCGTTTCAAACACTTTAGCTACTGCATCGGCATTCAGGGCATCGGCACCAAGACCATACACAGTTTCCGTCGGGATCGCGACGAGTTCGCCTTTTCCCAGGGTTTCTGCAGCAAGAGTATAAAGCTTGCGATTGTCCTCCAGGGAATCTACCTCATAAATCCGGGTTTCCATACGCATATCCATGCATCATGAAGTACTCTGCGTCAAGCCAACTGACACCAAAGAGACGCTTTATCGGCGTTTCCTGATTGACCACCTGCGCGCACCCCTTCATCATACATGAGCAACGTTAATACACTGCACTGATATGACTCCCTCAATCAAACTCCTTCTATCCTTTACCGGAATGGCGGCATTTCTGGGATTATCCCAGGTTGCCCATTCCGTGGAAAGCTTCGAAACTGCGCCCAGAGGCCCACTGACCAGTTTTCAATCGCAATACGGTTCTCTAACCAGCTCCGCTGACAATGTTTCCATTATCGATAAGGCAAAATCGGGTAGCAACAGTCTCCACATTATCGGAGGCACGGGAAAAAGCTTTACCCTCGCCCTAAAGGATACGCCCAAAGTCGATGTTGACCTGAATGCCTGGGCAGAACGCTGGACAGGACGCGCCCCCTTCCAGTTCACCATTACGGCAGAAACGCCTTCCGGTGAAAAAACCATCTATCAAAACAGCGATGCCATCAAGACGGGCGGCATCAACTCCAAGATCGAAGCTAAAATCCCTGCTGGCACCAAATCACTGCGTTTCAATCTGGACTCCGCCGACAATGGAGGCATGATTCTGGACGACCTCTATATTGTCCCCTCCACCCCGATGGTGTTCAAAGAGATATCCAGCAGCACCCAGGTCGTCGTCCCTGTGATGATTGGAAGGGATTACAACCCGGTGCTCCGCATCGATATAACGACTGAAGGAGGCTTGAAGCCTCAGGAACTAACGGATGTTTATCTCAAGTTCGATGGTACCACCGACATGAAGGATATCGCATCTGTCCAGCTCGTTCGTGGCAATGAACAGGCAGGAGATCAGCCGGGCGAGCCTTTCGGTACCCCTGTTGCTCCCAAAGGAGCCTCCAAGGATTTGCGCCTAACCGGGAACATGCCTTTGGAATCCGGTCAAAATCGTTTCTGGGTCAACGTCCGTCTCAAGGACAATGCCAATCTCGACAATCGCATCGGCGTTAAGGCCACAGGTGCAATCATCGGACGCAAACCCGCCAAAATAGCCAATCCGGTGCTTGTCAGCCAAAGAATTGGCTACACGATTGCCCAACCAGGGGATAAGGTCGTGCCAGGAAACAGGGCTTCTAAATCTTTCCGCATTCCGGGGCTCGTCCGCTCAAACAAGGGAACGCTGATTGCCGTCTATGACATCCGCTACAACCACCATGGCGACCTTCCCGCTGACATCGACGTCGGTGTGCGGCGCTCGGAAGACGGTGGACAGAGCTGGTCTCCCCTTCAGGTTGCTCTGTCCTGCAAAACCATCACCGGGAAAAAAACGAGCGAAGGATGCGGCGACCCCGCCATTCTCGTTGATCGTAAAACCGGACGCATCTGGGTGGCCGGAGTCTGGAGCCGAGGCTTCCACCCCATCTGGAACAGCAAGCCGGGCTCGACAGCACCCGAAGATTGCGGACAATTCATGCTGGCCTACAGCGATGACGACGGCAAAACGTGGTCTGCCCCGATCAATATCACCGAGCAGGTCAAAAACATTGAGACAGGCACGGATTCCGACTGGGGGGCTCTGTTCCAAGGACCCGGCAATGGCATTTGCCTGAAGGATGGTACTCTTGTATTTCCTGCCCAGTACTGGGCTGTAGATAAAGTAAGCGAAGGCAAAACGGCCCGACGCGGCCACTCCACACTCATCTACTCCAAGGACAATGGTAAATCCTGGCACTGTGGGACAGGAATCCGCCCGAATACCTCCGAATGCCAGGTTGTCGAACTCAAGGATGGCTCCATCATGATCAACGCGCGCGATGAATCCCGTAGCGGGCACCGCGTCGTGTATGTCACCAAGGATCTTGGCCAGACATGGAAAGAGCATTCGACTTCACAGAACAAGAATGGACACGGCCTCATTGAACCAGGCGCCTGCCAGGGCAGCATTGAACGCGTCTTCGACGATGGCTTGGCCAAGGATGCCTTCTTCTTCTCCAACCCCGCCAGCCACAGTGGACGCAAACTTATGACCATCAAGGCATCCATGAATGAAGGCGACACTTGGCCGGAAAAATTCAGCCACCTTTACGATGAACGCACCGGCGCCGGCTATTCCGCCCTCTGCCCGGTGGACGCTCAACACATCGGTGTGCTGTATGAAGGTTCCAATGGCTTCATTTACTTCTTGAAATTCCCATACAAGGAACTGATCTCCAAGTAACGCGACTGACACCGCCTTTAACAGTATTCCCTTCGGAGTCACAATCCGAAGGGAATTTTTTATTCATCAGAGAGCTTTCCCGAGCCTGCTTATTTCACGCCACATTGCCGATGCATTTCACTGGCACTCACACGCTGCCGAAGCAGGGAGGCAAGCCATTCATCCACCTCGGGAAGTCGTTTGTACTTCACCAGCGCCGCCGGATTGGTCAGGCGCGTGAACAGAAGCCGTTTGCAGGAATCGAGAGCAACGCTCTTCACCCCATAACCCATCCCCTGATTGGATGACCAAAAGCGGACCATTTGTTTCCCGGAGTCATCCTTGTCCATGCCAAGGAAAACGACGAAGTGCCCAAACTCTCGGGCTCCTATCTCATCCGTCCAGAATATCTTGAGGAAATCCCCCGGAGCCGCCTTTGAAATATTCGTAAAGTTCACGCCAAAGCCCAGATCCTTTGCCCATTTGGCCATCCCCGGACCATTGGCATTCATTCTCCCCCAGGCTCCGGTTCCATCTGGCTGAGGAATGCGTGGAGCCAAGTGCAGCCATACATCACCGGGCAGGCGCATGCCAATGGACTTTTCCCATTCTTGCAAGGTCAACAAAAAAACGAAATAACAGGCCTCGGAACAGAATGATGGAGTCGCCTTCCGGGGACGCAACAAGAGGTTTTCCGCACGTGCATTCCACGAAATGGCATCCGTACACATACGCTCCAAAGCCTCCCTTGATGTCGAATACCCACCGCCTGTCGGCATTGCCGCTACAGCTTTCAACACGAGTGCGTTCAGGTTCACACGAGGCACAGTCCTATTCATTCCTGAGCTTGGCCTCGAAGATGTTGCAATTTGTGGCCCGGTCTGCGCACAAACAGGTACAAACATCAAAGCCAGGAAGGCAACAAGTGATAAACGCGGAAGGAGCATGCCACATCATCCTATACAAGCAACATCAACTCAACCAAGCCCATTCCGTGCCTGCAGGAACAAATGTTTTACCCGTATTATTATTGCAAAAAATCCTTCTCTTCTCATTTTCAAGGCTTATAATCTTTGCAAATTATTCCCTGGACGCCATGAACATACCGATCATCCTTCTAACTCTGTCCTTCATCGTCAACATCCCGTCCTCTCTGGCTCAAGATCGGGGAACGTCAACATCAAAGCCCAACATCATCTTCTTCCTCGTGGACGATATGGGGTGGCAAGATACATCCCTCCCCTTCTGGACGGACAAACAGGGAAAGGCAAAAAAGACTTTCCTCAACAAACGATACAAAACGCCCAACATGGAGAAGCTCGCCCAGCAGGGCACTGTTTTCACCAATGCCTACGCACAACCCGTCTGTTCCCCCACCCGCGTCAGCCTCATGTCCGGCATGAATGCCGCACGACATCGCGTCACTAACTGGACGCTTCAGCGCGACGTCAGCACCGATGCAAGCAGCCCCGTCATCCAACCGCCCAAGGACTGGAATGTCAATGGCATCCAGCCCGCCGGCACACAGCCCTCCGGAAAGACTAAGCGCCCCCTGACGGGGCAAGCCATCTCCTACGAGATGAAGAAACCCTACGCAGTAGCCACCGGTCTGCCCCTCCTCCTCAAACAACAAGGCTACACCACCATCCACTGCGGCAAGGCACACTGGGGCACGCGCGATACCCCCGGAGCCGATCCTCTCAACTTTGGTTTCGATTTCAACATTGCAGGCACGGAAATTGGAGGCCCAGCAGACTACCGAGGTTCTCAAAAGTATGGCACAGGCCCCTTTCACGTCTGCGGGCTTGATGAAAACAACTACTACGAGAACGATACATTCCTCACTGAAGCTCTCACACAGGAAGCACTCAAGCGGCTCGATGCGATCCGCAAAACACCGGAAACCGCCAATAAACCCTTCTACCTCTACATGTCGCACTACGCTATCCACGCCCCATTCGACCAACGAGGATACGACAAACGTTTTGCCGACAACTACAAGGATCCCAAAGATGGCAAGCCGTGGTCCGATAATGAAAAACGCTATGCCGGTCTGATTGAAGGCATGGACAAGGGCTTGGGCGACATTATGGAATACCTCCGTGCCAATAAGCTCGATAAAAATACCATCATCATCTTCATGGGCGACAATGGAGGCCTCGCTATCAGCGGCAGACTCGGCAATCAGCTCGCCAACTACCCGCTTTCATTCGGCAAGGGCTCCGGACGCGAAGGCGGCATCCGAGAACCGATGATCGTCTCATGGCCGGGAGTTACCCGCGCCGGTACCCGTAACAACACCCCCGTCATCGTGGAAGACTTCTTCCCGAGTATCCTCGAAATGGCTGGTCTCAAGAACCCAAAGACAGAGCAGAAAGTGGACGGCATCAGCTTCGTCCCCCTTTTGAAAGGACAAAAGCCCGCCAAGGAACGCCCTCTTCTTTTCCATAACCCCAACATCTGGGGAGAAGGAGCCGCCTTCGGCAGTTGTTATTCACCCTTCTCTGCCATCCGAGAGGGAGATTGGAAACTGATTTACTGGCATCCAACGCAAAAATTCGAGCTTTTCAATCTTGCCGATGATATCAGCGAAGCCAACAATCTCGCCGAAAAACAGCCTGCGCGCGTCAAAAAAATGGCGATCACCATGACCAGGCTTCTCAAGGAACGCGATGCCCAAATGCCCACTTACAAGGCAGGCAACAACTTTGGACTCCCCGAAGGTACACCAGTTCCATGGCCGGATCAGTCCGCCAACAGACAGATGGAATAGGCAAACGAGCAAAGAGAAACAGAGCGGCATGAATACCCCTGGTCGATTATGTCTGAAAAATGGCAATCATCATCGGGTTATTCATGATAGATCATTCTGTAGATTTTACTTTCCTGCCCCATGATGGGCGGAGCACATATTTCCCAAGTTTCTTCTTCCGTATGAATATCACTTCTCAAAAATTGGCTTATTGGTTCATTACCAAGGCGGAATCATGCAACAGCCCCTTGACTCCAGCCAAACTGATGCATCTAGCCGTCCTGGCCTGCCACGAATGCCTGCGAGATTTCGACGAACCACTGATGAATGAATCGACGGAAGCCTGGGAAAATGGCCCCGTTCTACCTACACTCTACCACGAATATAAGGATCACGGCTTTTTCTCCATCATTGAGCACCCCAGCCGACGCCAGTCTCCTCCCGAGCCAAACGAACAGCTCGAAGCCTTCCTCAACTCCATCTGGGACAAATACTACAAATACACGGCCCGCCAGCTAACGCGAGCCTCCATGCGCCCTGGTACCCCGTGGGACAATGCCACCTACGACAAAGATCCCTCCCGACATCCCGTTATTGAACTGGCTGATATCCTCGATTACTACGGCGCTCTCCGCGATCAATAAGCACCTTCCCTCTTATCCAAGCCATGCCGAGAATCATTGAAATTTGCGCCAATTCCGCCCAAAGTTGTCTGGAAGCCGAACTGGGAGGCGCCGCTCGTGTTGAACTCTGTGCCGGTATCCCTGAAGGAGGCACTACACCCAGCTATGGCGAAATCCTGACGGCACGAGAACTCGCAAGCCACATCTCCCTCAACATCATCATCCGCCCCCGCGGTGGAGACTTCTTGTACACGGAGGCAGAAATCCGATCCATGCTCCACGATATCGATCTTTGTCGCCAACTTGGCGTCCATGGAGTCGTCTTCGGTTGCCTCACCCCTGATGGAGAACTCGATCTTGCCCTGATGAAACGCCTCAAGGAAGCAGCTGGATCACTCTCCGTCACCTGCCATCGCGCCTTCGACGTTTGCCGCGATCCCTCTCGTGCCTTGGAGCAACTGATCGAACTCGGTTGCGATCGCGTGTTGACATCGGGGCAAAAAGCCGATGCCGTCCAAGGCATCCCCATGATCGCCCAACTCGTGCGTCAGGCAAAAGACCGCATCATTGTCATGCCCGGATGTGGCGTCCGGGAAACCAACATCGCCCAAATTGAAGCCGAAACCGGCGCCAAGGAATTCCATACATCTGCCCGAGGCACAGTCTTCAGCAAAATGGTATTCCGCAATGAGAATGTCCCTATGGGCAGTTGCGCTGTATCGTCGGAATTTGAAACCGTCGAAACAGATCGCCACAAAGTCGCCGCCTTCGTCCAGGCCTAATGCCGCCTTCTGCGGGATTTCAGCTTGAACCGGAGGGCATCATAGTCCCATAGTGGGAACGATATGAGATTCTTCTTCCTCCTTCTCCTGCTCGCTTCCGGAGGGCTTGGCTACTGGTACTATGATTCCTACAAAAACGAAGCGGGAGTCACAGAACTGCAAAACAAGATCCACGAAACGGGATCTGAAATGGAACGCATTGATAACGAGATGAAAAGCATCCATGGCAGTCTCCAGAAACTCGATGAGGAGCTGTCCAAAAAGAAGGAAGAAATCATCGTTCAGAATAATATCCGGGAAACAAATTCCAACAGTCAACGAGTCAAACTCGTCCAACAACAAAAAATTCTGGATGAACAACGCCTCGCCATTGACCAAAAGTTCAAACAGCTTCTGGAAAGCCTGAATGAAAAAATACGCTCCCTCCGGGGAGAAGTAGATACAGCCATTGCCAAAGACCGCGAAAGAATCTTCGAGATGGAACGCCGGAAAAGCAATGTATCCCACTCCAGCAAAGTAGATCCCGCATGGCCGGCCCAAAAAGCCAAGCTCGTCTCCAACATGAATACCAAACACGATCGGCTCAGGAAAAATCAGGAAAAGGCCGAGGAAAAACTCATCGAGCAGATCGAGCAAGCTGAAAAAAACTATAAAACCTTTCTCAGCAAAAACACAAAAAGCCAGCAGGCACTCTCCAAAGAACTCGACAAGCTCAATGCCCTCCAGGAAGAAGCCAAAGAAGTCATGGAAACCGGGCCTTCCAAGCAAGCCGTCGCTCCGCCAATTGCCGTTTCTCCACTCCAGAGAAAACGCATGGAACTCGATAGGCGCCACAAGGAACTTCAACGCAAATACGACAATCTCAATCGCGAAGCCAATGTCAAACTGAAGAAGGAGCTCGACGAAAAACAAGATAAACTCTCCGACATCAAAACTTGGACTTACATTCTCTGCGGCTTCTGGGGCGTCCTGACTCTGCTTGCCTTCAGCAGCGGTTCACATCGCGAAGCATGACTTCCCTTCCCCTCCTCCATGTGATGAATCATTCCTTCCCAAAAATCACGCTCGAGAACATCGGCACCTATACCGTATTGGATTGCATTGGCGGAAGCCATGCCTACGGGCTCAACACCCGGGATTCCGACCTCGACCTGAGGGGAGTCTATCTGGCGCCACTTCCGAGCTACCTCATCAAGAAATACGAGGAGATCATTCAGGACGCCACCAGCGACATCTTATTCACTGAGCTGAGCAAATATCTGGGGCAACTCTGCGACAACACCCCTTCTGCCCTGGAACTCATCTATACCGGCAGAGAAAGCACACGCTACAGACACCCCTTGTTCGATACCATGATGGACGAGGTCTCGGTCCTGTCTAAAAAATGCCGTTACACCTACGGACAATATGCATACATGCAGGTCAAGAAGGCCAACAGCATCAACAAAAAAGCCTCTCACCCGATTGAGCGGCACAAGAAACTCGAAGAATTTGCCTACGTCCTCGTCCAGCAAGACACTGTTCCCTATCTGAAATGGCTGGAAACCTACAAGCAGATGCACCCCGGCATCACCCAAGACTCCTTCTCTCTGTGTAAACTGGGACATGCGGAAAACATGTACAGCATCTACGAATATCCCTCCAAAGGGATCTTTTCCAGCACGGGAGACAACGTCATCCTGAGTTCCGTCCCGAAGGGAAGTACTGTTGTTGCCTACATCTCCATCAACTTTCAGGAATTCGCCCGGCACTGTCGGGAATATCGAGAATATCAGGAATGGCTGGCGAAAAGGAATGAAAAGCGCTTCATCACCAACTGCAACACCATCGAGTCTGGAACCTTCTACGATACCAAGAACATGATGCACACCTTCCGCATCATGGAAACAGCTATCGAAATTGCACGCGAAGGTACAATCATCGTCAACAGAACCAGAGATAGAGACTTCCTCCTATCCATCAGAAACGGCCAGTACCAATACGGTGACTTGCTAAAGATGATCGATGACAAAAACGCAGAAATGATCGAAGCCTTTGAACAAAGTTCCCTGCCGGAACAGCCTGATACGGATGGAATCAAAGCCTTCTTTCTGGAATTCTACTGCCTGTGATACAAGGGGAGGAAGAAGCTTCCCCTATCTCCTTTTGGTTCTGTTCAGCCTGTACACAGTCGTTGAGTAACAGGCAAACAAGTTGATTTTTTCCTGATCGTTAAAATGCAAACAAACCTAAACCGACAAAGCGGTCAGGTTTGTTTACACAAAAAATCAAAACAATAAATAACCAATGATTGACTTAGCCCTGCTTGCGGGTCTTGTCAATGATGGATGCAACCGTTTCAGACGGCTGGGCACCCTTGGAGATCCAGGAGTCAACCTTAGCGAGGTCAATAGCGTAGTTAACGCCTTCCTTCATCGGATCATACGTTCCGACTTGTTCGATGAAACGACCATCGCGGCGAGCGCGGCTATCCGTGACGACGATCTTGTAGTACGGGCGGTCCTTGGAGCCCTGACGGGTGAGTCTGATTGCTACTGCCATATCAATTATTGTGAAAGATGTTGTCCGCTCCCCATGTTACAGTAATGCAACACAAGGTTTCAGTACCTGAGCGGGTGCGAATGTATCGTCTATTATCGTCTCTTTGTCAATAGCTGAGTTTTTGTTTTTTCCCATACAAACGATCCAATAAATCATTACACATTGACATTGAACAACTTTGCAACAAACAACAAAAGACCGAAAACAAGCAGCGCTAACGAGAATACCCGGTCGATTGCCACCGTGTAACGGGCATACAATTGCCGTACAGGACGCCATTGGAAAGCCCAGGCCCACAAAATCCATCCGACGGCGCACGTGACAACGATCAGGCTCCCGACAAAGACAGTATATTCTACGGAATGAGGGACCTCCAGCAAGGGAGTGGTCAGAGCCAGGAAGAACAATGTGCATTTGGGGTTGGTCACGTTGCAGATCATGGCGTCCTTATACATGCTCCACAAATGGAGAGCCGGAGCTTCTTCCACTTCCATCTCCCCGGCAGCCACAGTGCCCTTCTTCGGCCAAATCTTCCATGCGAGGTACAAGAGCCAGCAACCAGCCAGATAATAAAAGAGGCTCCCCCATGCACTCGTCAGCAACGCTGAGCCAACCGTACACACCAGTGCGGCCTGGAACATGGCTCCGGTGGCGATACCCAAAGAAACAGCTACCCCGGCTTTCATACCGTGAGCCAAACTCGTGCGGGTCACCAGAGTCTGATCCGGCCCTGGGCTTGCCTGAGAAAGGAGGAGAAAGGCAACAAAAGACAATTCGGGAATTGAATCCAAATTCATAACGAGGCACGAGGATGCGCCATGCGATACGCTTCCGCCAGTCGGGATCGCGTCACGTGGGTATAGATTTGCGTTGTTGAAAGAGAAGCATGCCCCAGTAGTTCCTGAACGGAGCGTAAATCCGCCCCGGCATCAAGCATGTGCGTGGCAAAAGTGTGCCTCAGCTTGTGAGGCGAAATCTCAAAAGGTATTGACGAAGCCTTGACGTATTTATCCAGGAGGAGCTCCACGGATCTCCCACTGAGCCTCTTCCCCAGTCGTGAAATAAACAGAGGAGATGTTTCCGGCAACATCGCGCGGCGCACATATTCATCCAGAACGGCAAGAGCCGGATCTCCAATGGGCAAGATGCGTTGTTTATTCCCCTTGCCGGTGACGCGCAGGATTTTCCTGATGTGGCTGATACTTTTGACATCGAGAGAAACCAGCTCACTCAATCGCAGGCCGCAGGAATAAAACAACTCCATCACTGCCGCATCGCGGTAAGGAAGCCAATCCGGCGACGATGACGGAACGGGCAGACGGTAGGGCAGATCCAGCAACTCCAGCATCTGCTCAATAGAAAGGAAGACTGGTAAATGGGCTCGCTTTTTCGGCAGAGATACCTCAACCATCGGGTTGGCCGTCACATAGCCCCTCTTGAGTAAAAATCGAAACAGGGAACGCAGGGCGGAAAAGCGCAATCGCAAGGTCGCCGAGGATTTGTTTTTCATCAGGCCAACCATCAACCAGCCACGGAAGTCATCAGCGCAACAGACCTGCCAGGCAGAGAAACGCTCTCCCATCCATTCGCGGAACAGGCGCAAGGCCCTGGCATACGTCTCGTGCGTATGCGGGCTTACCTGCTTTTCCACCAGCAGATAGCGCAGAAACTCTTCCTCTTCAAGGAGCATGGGATCTACTATGCCCCCTCTGCTCCAGATAGGCAAAGGGAAATTTTATTCAGAGCCGTCTTCAGACTCTTCGTCCTCCTCTTCCACCGTCTGGAGCAGGTTGTATCCTTCCTCCAGGCTTTCCATCAGCTCCGTATCGTAGGTTTCCTGGATAAACAGGTCAATATCATCCATACCTTCGTTGCCGTCGCCCTGGTTTTCACGGGATTGCCGAATGGCTTCGAGAGCCGTCTTTCGTTCACCTTCGTTCAAGACGCCATCGCCATCCTTATCGTAGGTAGCAAGAAGCTTTTTCGCCTTGTCGGCATACAATTTGCGGGAATCCCTGACGATGACATCCACCTCGCTCCGAGACAGGGCACCATTGCCATCCGCATCGTATTTCTTCAGAATCAGTGACTGAGCCAGTAAAAAAAGCGAAGGCCTGACAAGGAAGCGTTTCTTACGGGAATTCTCCACGGCAATGCGGGGAATGGGAGGAGGGGGCAATATCTCATTGGGGTTTCCCTTCTTGTCTTTTCCATTTGCATGAGCCGCTTTCTCCTTATCCTGGGGGGCAGACCTTACATTCTTGAATTGCTCGTGCAGTTTCCGATGCTCTTCAGAAGAGAGCTTGCCGTCCTTGTCCAGATCGTACTTCTCCATGAACTTCTTACGAGCCTCCTTGCGGACGGTTTCGGCATCCTGAAGTAAAACCTTCTTTTCATCTCCATCAATCACACCATCGTCATTGGTATCATACTTTTTCAGAATAATGTCTCTGACCATGAACAACTGTGCCAGGCGATCGGCACGAGAAGGAGGCGGAGGGACAGGAGCCAGTTCTTCCTCGGCGCGGACTGGTAAAAGGCCGCAACATGCCAACATGACCCAGATCAGCCATAGTGAGATGCAATTTTTTATAGATAGGTTCCTCATGCTCTTGGTTTCATAAACACCGTAAATGAATGAGGGTTGCATAAAAAGCAAAATTCATGAGTCTCACTATCTCACATTCGCTGATAGCCGGAGGTGTGAGTCATAAGACGGAAAAGGCCGGCTGCCCTTGAGCAAACCGGCCTCAACATAAAGATATAATTTAAGGTGAGGATTACTTCTTATCGTCCTGTCTGAGTTCTTCGTCCTTCTTCACCACGTGGACAATAGCGCTCTTTTCGAACTTCATGTTCACGCCTTCGGCTACCTGAACGGTCACCGTATTGGTATCCACATAAATCACGGAACCATGGATGCCGGCGGTGGTGATCACCTTGTCACCCTTCTTCAGCGCGCTCTGTCGAGCCTGCTGTTCCTTCTGGGCTTTACGCTGGGGACGGATCAGAAGCACCCAGAACAACAAGGCCATGACGACGATGAGGATAATCGGGTTCATACCGCCGGATTCGCCAGCCGGAGCTGCAGCCTCGGCCAGGGTCGTGAATTGAGCTAAGATATAGTTCATGAGATTTCGTTCTTTTTGTAGCGCGCGATGAAGGCATCCTTGTAGGAGCCGAAGGTTCCGGACTCTATGGCGGCTCGCGCCTGCGCCATCATCCGGAGATAGAATTCAAGATTCTGGAAAGAAAGCAATCTTAAAGCGAGTATTTCGCCTGCTTTGAAGAGATGTCTGACATAAGCGCGGGAAAAACGGCTCACTGCAGGGTGCCCTTCGGGGTCGATCGGACGGGTATCCGTCGCCCAGCGCTGGTTCTTGATGTGCATGGGGCCATCGGGCGTCAGAGCAACGCCATGACGGGCCAGACGAGTCGGCATCACACAGTCAAACATATCCACACCGCGGGAAATCATCTCCAGAATCTGAGGAGGTGTTCCCAGCCCCATCGCATAGCGTGGCTTGGCCTCCGGCAGCCATGGCGCGGCATGTTCGATGGCACGGAGCATTTCTTCCTCCGGTTCACCAACGGAAACCCCGCCGATGGCGTAGCCGTCAAAGTTCATGGCAGCAAGCTCTTCGGCGCATTGACGGCGCAAGTCGGCATAGACGGAGCCCTGCACAATACCGAAGTGGTGCTGGCGACCTTCGCCGGAACGCGGCTGGTACTCCTCCACCCAAGCCTTGCAGCGCTTCGCCCAGCGTAGTGTATAGCCCAGCGATTTCTCCGCATACTTGCGGTCGCAGGGGTAAGGCGGACATTCGTCAAAGAGCATGGCGATGTCACTGCCCAGATTGGCCTGAATCTCCATGGATTTCTCCGGGCTGAGCATCATGTAAGCACCATCCAAATGGTTGGAAAAGCGAACGCCTTCTTCTGAAATCTTGCGCAGCTTGGCCAGTGACCACACCTGGAATCCTCCGGAATCCGTCAGGATGGGCTTGTGCCAGTCAATAAAATTGTGTAGCCCCCCCATGTCGCGCACGAGGGAATCCCCTGGTCTCAGACACAGGTGGTAGGTGTTACCGAGGATGATCTGTGCCCCCAGGGCATCCAGATCGTCCGGGTGCAGGGTCTTGACAGAACCCTGGGTTCCCACGGGCATGAAAATTGGCGTTTCCACAACGCCATGAGGCAGAACCAGACGACCACGTCTGGCGGAGCTGGATGGATCCCGGGCTAGAAGAGTAAAGGGCATAGGCGGTGAAGTTGATGTCATTACCTTATTTCCGAGGCAATGGCAATACCCGGTTTCCTCCTGTCCTGTGCGCTGCGTGGCATCGGGGCTTAATCATTGTCGGAGGGATTCATCTTTTTCAAGGCCTCTTCCGCGATCTTGCGACGATGTTCCATGCGTTCGGCAATACGCGATTCAAGCCCATTGGTCGTCGGTGTGTAATAGTGGCGGCCTTCGGGCAGATAGGCCTGTGGCACATAGCCTTCCGCAAAATCATGAGCATAGAGGTATTTCATCCCGGCTTCATCGGCACCCCCGGCGGCGGCCAGCTTTTTGCGCGTTGGCGTCCGCAAATGTTCCGGCACAGCAAGGGTAGCTCCGTGACGGACGTCTTCCAGTGCGGCAGCAATCCCGAGGTAGGCCGAGTTACTCTTCGGAGCCGTCGCCAGATAAACCGTTGCATGAGCCAGAGGAATGCGAGCCTCGGGCATACCGAGAACTTCCGCCGCACGCGCTGCATCAATAGCTACGCGCAAGGCATTGGAATCAGCAAGGCCTACATCTTCCGAGGCGGCGATGATGAGACGACGCGCAATGAAGCGAGGATCTTCCCCTGCCTCCAACATGGTAGCCAGCCAATACAGGGCGGCATCGGGATCCGAGCCACGCATGGATTTGATGAAGGCAGAAATTGTATCATAGTGCCCATCCCCGGCGCGATCGTACTTGATGGCCTTCCTCTGGATGGATTCTTCAGCTGCAGCCAAATCGACATGGACACATCCATCTTCACCAGGTGATGTGGATAGGACAGCCACTTCCAGCGCAGTCAACGCCTTGCGCACATCTCCATCTGCCATGGCAGCCAGATGGCTAATGGCATCGGCATCTACGACGGGATGGAATGCAGCCAAACCACGCGCCCTGTCATTAAGAGCACGGACGAGCAAGGATTCCAGTTCGTCGAGAGGAACGGATTCCAGAGGGAATACCTGTGAGCGGGATAGGAGGGGCGAATTGATCGCAAAAAAAGGGTTTTCCGTCGTGGCTCCAATGAAACGCACCGTCCCCTTTTCCAAATAGGGGAGGAGAACATCCTGCTGAGCCTTGTTGAAACGGTGGAGTTCATCGACAAACAGAATCGTCTTCTTCTTTTGGACACTCATGCGCATCTGCGCTTGTGCCACGCGTTCCCGAACCTCAGCCACATTGGACTCCACACCGTTGAGCATGACGAAGAACGAATCCGTCGTCCGAGCAATGACGGAGGCTAGCGTCGTTTTCCCCACGCCGGGGGGACCGTAGAGGATCAGAGAGGTAAATCTGTCCGTCTCAATCGCACGGCGGAGCAGTTTCCCCGGAGCCAACACGTGCTTTTGCCCTGCCACTTCTTCCAGTGTACGAGGGCGCATCCTCGCGGCAAGAGGCATCGGGGGCAAATCATCGCCGGGCTTTTCATCATTCATTCCCGGCTCATCATTCAAACTGAACAAATCCATCCAGAAAGAAGCCTATCATGCCCTCCCTGCCCCGGACAAGCCGATTAGCGGACAATCCGAGGCAGAGAATGGGAAATCATCATTATTTCTTCAGGAGAGCCTGGTCGATCGGGCGACCAGTCCACACCTGAGGTTGTTTGATTTCAAGAAGTTTGGCAATCGTCGCCGTAATATCGTACAGCACAGCACTATCCTTGATCTCATGATCCTTTTTGATGCCGGGACCGGAAATAATGAAGGGGGTTCTCACTTCGTTCAGGGTAGGACCTCCATGGTTCTTACCCTTGCCGCCGTGATCGGAAGCAAAGATGATGACCATCTTGCCGTTCATCGGACTCTTTTTAACAGCTTGCACCAACTCCCCGACAACCTTGTCAGCAGTTTCGGTGGCTTCTTCGTATTCCTTGCTCTCCCAACCGTACTTGTGCCCAGCTCCATCGGTAATGTCGAAATGAAGGAAGATAAACAATGGATTACGCTTCAGGAAGGATTCCGTCAGCTTGATGATTTCATCGGGCTTGGCATTCTTCGATTCTGAAATCGCCTTTTCTTCGATCAAATACTGAATGCCGCCCCAATCGTAGAAACACGCGGTGAGAGCCGTCGGTCTCTGGTCTCGAATAAGTCCGAAAATGCCGGGGTATTGTCCGTAATTACCAATCTCGCGGGAGGGCAATTCGGGGGATTTACTACCCCACTGAGTAAAGCCATGAAGTTCTGAAGGAGAACCGGACAACATCGTTTTCCAGTTGATCGCGCTTGATGAAGGCAACACACTCCGCATTTCTGTCGTATAGGAGCCAGACTTCTCCAAAGCCGTCAAGTTGGGCAGATTCTTCTTGTTTTTGTTAAACATTTCTGCGCTAAATCCATCAATACCGATCAGAAGCACAGGCGTTGGAGCCGCCATGGAGGCACTCCCCAAACACATGGCTGACATAACAGCCATAGCAACATATTTGAGATTCATAATATTTGTATTACGGTTGGATTTTGAATGCCCTTTCAGGAAAAAATCATTTTTTTATGGGATTGTAACGTAGCGTTCACAACTCGCCACCAATACCTTTTCATCTCACATTCATGGTTTCATAACAATCCATCTCGAAGATACTGACTACATTACAAATGATCATACCCATTTTCATTCTCATCCTCCTGACGGTATTGATTTCAATACGTTTCATCAGGCAAAGCGGAAAGTGGCCATGGAAATACAAGGGGCAGTATTTTTCCAACCAGGAACCGATGAGAGAGACAACGATTCTCCACCTGATACGCAAGCCCTGGATTTTCCTGTTTCTATTCACCTCGAAGAATACGCCTCGCCTCCCCCTGCCCCTCTATCGTCCAACCCCGGATGAGCTCCGGGAAAATGCTGAAAATTTTGCATTACGCTGGTTTGGGCACTCCACGCTCATTCTGGAACTGAGCGAAACGCGCATACTCACAGACCCGATATTCGGCAATGCATCCCCCTTTCCGGGGCTGATGAAGCGTTTCCAATCCTCACCCATCCGACGAGAAGAGCTACCGCCCATCGATTGCATCCTCATCTCGCACAACCACTACGACCATCTGGAGGCCTCGACCATCCGAGCCTTACGGAAGGACAATACCCCCTTAATCGTCCCCAAGGGGCTGGGGGCCACACTGGAATTCTGGGGTATCTCCCGCGAGCGCATCCACGAGCTCGCCTGGGATGAATCCATCTCCATCGGCGCCATCACAATCACCGCCACGCCTGCCCGTCATTATTCCGGTCGGGGGCTGAGAGATCGCCACCAATCGCATTGGAATTCATACATCCTGGACGATGGTCTCCACAAAGTTTTCTTTGGAGGCGACAGTTCCTACGGCACTCACTTCCGGGATATTGGCGAACTCCATGGCGGTTTCGATCTCGTCCTGCTTGAAATTGATGCCTGGAACGAACTCTGGCCCGACCACCACATGTTTCCACACGAGGCCCTCCGTGCCACGCAGGAATTGAATAGTCGCCTGTTCATGCCCATCCACTGGGGCGTCTTCGACCTAGCCATGCACCCATGGGATGAATCCATCCGCACCATCATCAACCTCTTCGATCAGGCACAGATTCCGACACTCACCCCCGTGATGGGAGAAAAAGTCCGCCCCGGCATCACGGAGACACCCCGGTGGTGGGAGGCTTGACCAGATGGGCTTTTGTGACGAGATCGTGACAAGAAAGGCAGAAATTAGGCAAGTCCGCTTGTCAAATAGAGAAGCTTCGGGCAGGATGCATCCAGTCATGCGCAAACGACGAGTTGTCATTTTAGGATCGACCGGATCCATAGGAACCAGTGCCCTCAAAGTCGCCCGCGACATACCCGACCGCATGGAAGTCGTCGGGCTTGCCGCCCATTCAAGCGTCCAGGCGCTGGCCAAACAAGTCCACGAAACCGGCGTCAAGAGGGTTGCCCTCTTCGATTCAAACAAAAAGGATGAACTGGCGGCACTTGTCGCGGCAGACGTCACCATTCTCACCGGGCTGGAAGGCCTTTGCGAGCTAGCCCGCACGGAAGAGGCCGACATGGTGCTTATCTCCATTATCGGCACAGCAGGACTTCAACCCGCCCTCACAGCCATTGAGTCAGGAAAAGATCTCGCCATCGCCAGCAAGGAAATCCTGGTCATGGCTGGAGAAGTTGTCATGGACGCCGCCCGCAAGGCCGGCATCAACGTCCTGCCCGTGGACAGCGAACACAACGCCATCTACCAGTGCCTGCAAGTAGATCACCGGGGGCCCGACCAGGTTTCGCGCCTCATCCTGACTGCTTCCGGAGGGCCCTTCCGCACCTGGGACAAAGACGCCCTGGCTGCCGTCACGCTGGAGCAGGCTCTGTGCCACCCCACTTGGAGCATGGGCCGCAAGATCACCATCGACTCCGCCACCATGTTCAACAAGGGTCTTGAGATGATCGAGGCACGCTGGCTCTTCGACATCCCGATGGAGAGGGTTGACGTCATCGTCCACCCGCAGAGCATCGTCCACTCCATGGTTGAATACGTCGATGGCTCCGTCATCGCACAAATGAGCAGTTCGGACATGTGCTTCCCGATCCAGTACGCCGTCACCTGGCCTGATCGCGTTGTCAACACCCTCAAACCGCTGGACTTCCGCCAACTGGGCAGTCTCATTTTTGAAGCTCCGCGCGAAGATGCCTTCCCGGCACTCACCCTGGCACGCCGTGCCGGAGAAATCAGCGGCACCATGCCCGCCGTCATGAACGCAGCCAACGAAGTAGCCGTCGCGGCCTTCATGGAACACCGCCTCGGATTCTCGCAAATCTGGGAAGTCGTCGCGCAAGTCATGGATGCACACACCGCCGTCAACCCAATGGGACGCCTGGAGCCAATCCTGGAAGCCGATGCATGGGCCCGAAACGCCGCGACCGAAATCTGCGCCAGCCTCGCACCACCCAGCGTCTAAGCCAGCTCCTGTTCCCTATGAACCAGCCCTCAAGCCGTCTGCCCCGAATCGACTTTTTGGATGCACTCAGGGGGCTCGCCCTGTTGGGCATCGTACTCGTCCATGCGCACGATCACTTCAACCTGTATGTTTATCCGCCAGAATCAAGCGGATGGATGGGAGAAGCCAACCGCATAGCGGAGTTCATCTACTCGACCTTCCTCGTCAGCAAGGCCTTCCTCCTCTTTGCCTTCCTCTTCGGGATGAGCTTCTTCCTGCAACTCGATCGCGCAGGAAAAGCCGGGGTGGACTTCCGTAAGAAGTTTGTCTGGCGACTGGCCCTTCTCTTTGCCATCGGCCTGGTACACTGCCTGTTTTACGATGGAGACATCCTGACGGTCTTTGCCATCCTGGGGCTTTTGCTCATCCCACTGTATTCCCTGAAGCCGTGGATACTCATCACGCTTTCCATCGTCCTTGCCGCGCGATTGCCACTGATAGCGGATGTCATTCGCGAAACCTTCAGCGAAGGTTGGACTCCCGAGCATTTGTACAATGGCCTTTTCCTCTTCCACAACCATGCCGCCGCTCCATCGAGGGAAAGCGTCTATGCCGGAGCTTCCCTGGCCGCCACCATGGAATGGAACTTCATTTACGGGCAGGAGGGCAAATGGGCCTTCCTCATCAACAGCCCACGTGGTCTCCAGACCATTGCCATGTTCATTCTGGGACTATGGTGTGGCAAAATGCGGTTCTTTGAGGACCTGGCTTCCCGGGCATGCATGTTTCGCCATGCTGCGTGTATTTTTCTGCCCTGCTGGCTCATCTGTGCCTCCCTGCCCTTCCTTTTCAGCATGACAGGTAGCACCTGGACAGAAAGTATGGCAGATCTAACCACAGGTTGGGGCAACCTGTTTTACTCCGCAGGCTTCGTCTGCACCCTGGCATGGCTAACTGGCCGCGGTCGTGTCTCCCCGGGGATTCGTCTGCTGTCTCCCATCGGCAAAGCCACTCTCACCTGCTACGTCAGCCAGACACTCATCCTGACCTTCTTCATGTTCGGGTGGGGGCTCGGGCTAGCCTCCCGATGGAACGGTCTCGAATCCATGCTGGCAGGAGCTGCCGTCTTCGCAGTCCAATGCGTTTTCTTCCACCTGTGGTTCCGATTCTACCTCTTTGGCCCGTTGGAATGGCTCTGGA
>CAYVAI010000008.1:0-129533 GCA_964448375.1 uncultured Akkermansia sp. | reverse complement strand
GAACATACTTGTCCGTATGGAATGTAACCGTCCCATCCGGAAGTGTCAATGCCTTCGCCACCGTCGCATCTGCAATCAAACCAAGCGTCGAACCGGATGATAGAGTCACTGTCAGCTTGTCCAGATTGCCAATGCCATTTTCACCTGCGATGTTCAGTGTACTTCCGCTGTCGGCATTAACTTTAACTGTGCCTCCTGCCTTGACGTCGACACCTTTGTTGAAGTTGGCAATACCGCCGTCCTTAATATTTATCGTTCCTGTTTTACCATCAGTGCTTTGCATTACCATTGGTGCATTGACTAAATTGAACTCACCGAAAATATTAATATCCGTATTGTCATACATTCCAAGGAACAAAGCTCCATCTCCCGAGTTACTTGTGCTGGTACTTGTTCCGAGCGCAGAGAAAATTATACCTTTATAGATATTGATCTTGTTGGTCGTAGATCTTGAATAAGGTGATAAAATGATGGTTTTATTGATGATGACAACACCGCTGTTGTTGCCATCACTTTGGCCGAAGTCAATCTGCCCATAGGCCATCCCGATCTTATCCAGTTCCAGCGTACTTCCCTGCTGAAAATAGAATTTGCTGGTGAGATAGGCACTGCCACCATCGTTGTACTCTTTGGCGTAAACTTTTGTTCCATTGACTAACTGGTAGGTAGCGTTATTGACCATTGAAATTCCATTATTGAATTTCTTAATTCCGCCATCCAGCGTTACAACAGCACCAGAATCGGAACGCAAAACTAAATTGCCTTCAACGTTGCCGGAAATAGTTGCGTTCTTTTGGAAGGTTAATTTACCAGATCCTGCGACAGAACCGATGTTGGTATTTCCAGAAGTAGCAAAAACCAAGGTGCCTCCACTCATATTGAGATCAGTAATGTTCAGAATTCCGGCAGTATTTCCATCCTGAATTGTAAATGTTCCCTCTGTTTCGTTGAAGGACATCGTTCCTTTGATATCCAGAGTAACTCCATTAAGAGTCAGTGCATCTTCAGTTATAGCATCATTGTCGACAGTGATGATCAAATTCTTCATGGTATAGCTGGTATCAGCACCGGAAGATTTGGCATTCAATGTTGTGATACCCCCTGGACGACTATAGATGATATCATTGCCGGAAGGGGAGCCGTCGATCAATTCATTGATTTGGACGAAGCTTATTTTGTTGCCGGAGATGGAACTTCCATACAATGTCCCGTCGATATCAGCCAGAACCGATTTGCCAATCCACGATGCATCTCCGGCTGCGAATGAAGCAGTCAGATTGAAATTTGAAATTTGACCATTCTCAATAGCAGCATTGGTCAGTTTGAAGGTAAGTGAAGCGATATCTGTATGAGTTAGCGAACCCAGATTCAGAGTATTGTTGCTACTCCCGAGTTCCATGTTGATGACGGAAACACCTTCTACAGAAGTGTTTGCAATTGTTTGGCCGAGCAATCCACTGATATTGGTATTACCCGACAGAATCAACTTGCCGTTCAATTGGGACGACGCAACGAATGCGAAGTTACCTGTAATCTTGAGTGTTCCCTGAGCTCCGATATTGATGGCTTGAGTGAATCCTGCTGATTCACTCAAAAACAGAGTTCCCTCCTGGATGGAAATTGCCTGATTAAGGGCGGATAGATCGCCGCTCAGGGTTTGAGTTCCCTTACCAGTTTTGGCCAGAGCAATGTTGGCGCCGATGGAACCGGAGTATTCCGTTGTGTTGTTTTCAGCATTATTGAATGTCAAGGTTCGAATGGTACTATCCGCATTGCGAACTGTGACGAAGGCATTGCTGTTTTTCAACGCACCAATAGTAGCATCATTGGCGAGTTCCAGAATGGATTGTCCTTTGTCGGCTGCCTTGCCTGTCAAATTAACCGTCATTCCGGCAAGAGCATTTACTGCCGTGGGACGCAGGATGAGTTCGGCCGCTTTATCGTTGTTATTCTGGATATTCAGAGTTCCAGTGAAGGTGCTATTGACCCCAAAATTCAGTTGTGATTTTCTCGTTTCATCGGAATTATCGCGAGTGATGTTCAAGGTGAGCCCTGCACCATTGTTTTCAATACCATCGACAGTTCCCAGGCCAGCGAGATCAATGATGGCTCCGCCACGGAAGTTGAGGGTTGAGTTGGACTTCATGTTGATGACCCCAGCATCGTATGTATTCAGAGTGTCATTTCCAGTATAACCGATTGCCAAAGTCCCCCCGGAAAGAACGGTATTTTTCGCCCCGATTTTTTCAGTAAGGCCAGCACGGAGGAGGACCAGCCCTCTCTGAACGTTCAAGTATCCCGTGAAGTTTTTGAACACATTATTGTTGTCGGTCTTGTCGATACCGAAATACAGATTACCAGCCCCTTCCTTCAGAATCTCCCCGGAACCGGTGACTGTACCGGTCATAGTGATCGTGTTGGAGTGGACGCCAACGCGGGTGCCTTTGTCCATGATCTCCCAGTTCCCGCTGAAGGTGGCCCCAGCATCGGTTCGGAAGGCACTATGGTAGTAGCCAGCATAACTGGCTTCGGCGTCTCCCGACCATGTTCCCTGTCCCAGAATGAAATTGTTGGTAACCGTATAGTTACCGCTGAGCCAGAGGTGACCTCCATCAAGAATGATCGTACCAGCATTCTTGATTATGTCGTAATTGGTGACGTAGAAGCGCCCCTTTTCCAGAGACAACGATTTAGAGGTAATGTTGGCATTCAGTTTGAAGGATGAATTGGTCGCATTGCCCCTCAGTTTGATATCGTATCCACTCGCGCTGATTCCTGGAAGGGCTTGTTGTGATGTTGCGTTGTAATTGAGGAACCAGTCCGTGTTTTTGTCGGCGGTTAAAGCAGCCGATGGGTTGGACGTCAGCGCGATGGTCTCATAAGCGATTTCATCTGCCGCAATGGCCTGTTCGGCAACGAAGCTGGAGATAATACAGGCTCCCGTGATAACCGTTCCTGTAGCAACGGTAGAGAATAGAGTGGTAGTGTGCATGCACGCGACGACGGCCGCACGCAAAAGCGAGGGTAAGCGCAGTTTCATAAGAAAGAGAAAGGATAATTAACCCCTCTCTGATATCGTATCAAGAGTACCTTGGCAAGATGAAAATTGACATTTTTTGCGAAGGTTGATTTTTACATAAAATGTTCCAACGTGATATATGAATGTTGTGTATATTGCTTGTATATAATGTATTGAAAGTGTTTTGTAACGTTTTTTAACTTTCTTTTGAGGAGATTCCGGAGATAGATAATGTAAAAATGACGCCGATATTTTTGCTAAAAATTATTCGTGCACTTATGACAACAAGTGGTGGGGTGAATGTGGAAGTTACCCGGGGAGCTGAGACACAAAAAAGCCCGTTAGCGTGGAGCGACGGGCGAGTGAGTTTTTTCCCTTCGCGGGAAGGTGTGCTGTCTAGTCTTCGGATGGAGGGAAGAGTTCCATGACGACTTCGGCTGCTTTGGAGGCGGAACCTCCGTTGCCGAGTTTGTCGGTGGCTTCCTTCATGCTGGTAAGGACATCGCGGCGGACATTGGGATCCATGAGGCGTTCGATTTCCGAGGCGACGGCAATGGGCGTGAATTCGGTTTGGAGCAATTCACGGACAATTGATCGCTGGGCGAGGATGTTGACCATGCCGAGGAAGGGGATTTTGATGACGGTTCTGGCGGCGAGATAGGTAAGGTAGGCGACTTTATAGACGAGAACGTAGGGAAGCTGATGAAGAGCGGCTTCGAGGGTGGCCGTGCCGGAGGCGACAGCGGCGGCTGAGGCGCGGTCCATGAGGTCGTGGTAGTTGCCGACGCGGATGTTGAGTGCTTCCGGGCTGAGCCCTGCCTTTTCGACCATGGCGCGCATGATGGATGCGAGCCTTTCGTTGGAAGCGGCCGTTTCAAACTTCCATCCCGGGTGCGTTTTTCGGAGCATGATGGCCGTTTTGATGAAAACGGGGAAGTGGTGTTCGACTTCGCGTGTCCGGCTTCCGGGGAAGAATCCGATGAGATCCGGTTCTCGGACATCGGTGCGCCTGGCCGCGAGAATGTCATCGACGAGAGGGTGTCCGACGAATTCCGTCTTGAGTCCGGCGTTTTCAAAGAGTTGTTTTTCGAAGGGGAAGATGCACATCATCAGATCGAGCATTTCGACCATTTTCGGGACGCGCCCCTTGTGCCAGGCCCAAACCTGCGGAGAGATGAAATAGACGATTTTTGTATCCGGGCAAAGTTTGTGGACGCGTTCAGCGAGGCGAAGATTGAAGCCTGGGTAGTCGATGAGGATGAGGCATTCCGGTTTTTCGGTACGGATACGTTCCAGGGTGCCGAGGAGGTGCTGCTTGAACCAGCCGTAACGCTTCAGGACTTCGATGACGCCGACGACGGCAGCTTCATCGGCCCAGTTTTCGATCGCAGGGCAGAACGTGTGCATATTGTCGCCGCCGAGTCCTTCAAATTCGATATTGGGGTGCAATTTTGCCAGTTCCTGCATCAGGAGGGCGCCGTGTTTGTCTCCGCTCATTTCCCCGGCGATAATATAGAATTTCATGGTAGCAGCTAATCCAAGTCTCGTTTTCGAACGAATGATAATGGAATGGCTGTGGTGGGGCAATAAAAGACTTTTCAAGGAGGGCTTATTGTGCAGACTAGTCGCGTATGTTTCATGATTTATTGGTATTGTGGATGAGTTGGGTCGAAGACTGGGGGTATTTTGGCGTGGTCATATTGATGGCCATGGAAAGTTCGATTTTCCCGGTTCCGAGCGAGCTGGTGATTCCTCCAGCAGTGATGCATGACAACATGAGTCTGGGCGGTGTGATTGTAGCAGGAACCTTTGGCTCGTGGTTGGGTTCCTCTATCACCTACGGTGTGGCACGCTGGCTGGGGAGGCCGCTTGTGATGAAGTGGGGCAAGTTTTTCTTCATGCCTCCGGCGAAGGTGGAGAAGGCGGAGGTGTTTATGCAGAAGTATGAAGTGAGCGGGATCTTCTTTGCTCGTCTTTTGCCTGTGATCCGCCATTTGATTTCCATTCCGGCGGGTTTGATTCGGATGAACTTCTGGATGTTTTCGCTGGTGACGGTCCTTGGTTCGCTGGTCTGGTGTACGGTGCTTGCCTGGTGCGGCCAGTGGGTGAAGGAGAAAAACCCCGGAGTGATGGACAGCCCGGAGGCTTTGATTGCAGCCGTTAAGGCAGAGAGCCACATGATTATTATTGGCGTGGTGGTGTTGGCCTTGTTGTATTTCGGCATGCTGAGATTGACGCGCAAGAACACGCCCGAAGGAGCCAAAGCTTCGACTGTTGCTGATACTTCCGACGATCAATAATAATTTCATCAGTTTGGTTCGGAATCCATTAGGAATGCCATGGATGCAGCATCAAAACTGGCGGGGATTTACCTGACTCCCCGCGTGCAGGCAGCTCTCGACTATTTCCACGAGGGCTATAATTGTTCCCAATCTGTGTTTGCGGCCTTTGCCGATTGTTGCGGCTTGAGTTCGGAGGTTGCCTTGCGCCTGTCATCTCCCTTTGGGGCAGGTATTGGCCGGATGCGCGAGGTGTGCGGGGCTCTTTGCGGGGCCTCGATGGTGGGGGGCGCGATGAAGGGCAACACTGGGACGTCCCCCGGAGAGAAGGAGATTATTTTTGCGCAGGTGAGGGATTTTGCCGAGGTGTTTCGCAAGGAATTCGGCTCCTTGTATTGCCGCGATCTTTTACATTTGGATGGTACGGAGCAGGAAAGTGCCCGGCCTTCCGCCAGGACGGAAGCCTATTATGCTGCCCGCCCCTGTGAGCGTTGTGTAGCCTTCTGCGCCTCGCTGGCGGAAGGGGTTGTTGGCGATGCTACCGGGAATTGAAATCCAAATGCTTACCTGGGGGCGACGCCGAGGTAGTTGCGCACGCTTTTCATCGAGGGGTAGTAAACGCCCGATGCGTGGCACCAGAAGGCGGAGGAACTGCCTCCGTCCAGGTTCAATGCCGCTTTGACGGAGAACGAGCCGAGGCTACCGGGTGTTGCCAGCCACGAGGCGAGTTCGGCAAGCGTCAGAGGCGATGTCATCGCGATGCACCAGTTGCCCTGGCGATCCGTGGCAATGAAGGTGCGGTAGGTAGTTTTGGTATTGTTGAGGCCGGAGATGGCCTTGCCGTTTTCAATGAGAAAGGGGCCTCCCTGAAGGGCTTCTCGCGGTGAGGTGCCTTTTTGAGATTCAAAGGATTTGGAGCGTTGAAGGAAGATCCCTTTGCCGGAGTCCCAAATGATGCCGGAGACGGTGAAGGAACCCGTCGCCAGAGGGGATTTACGCTTGCCTCCCTGGACGAGAATACCGAGCGGGCTGCCTTCCGGGTCGGCCCCGAAGAATCCTCCGTTGACGCCTGCCACGCAAGGTGAACTGCGCATGGCTTTGTCGAGTGAACCAAATTGGGGCTTTTGCAAATCACCTTCGTCGAGGACGACGAGGCGGTGGGTTTTGGAGTTGAAGAAGAAGGCGTTGATGCGATCGCTGACGGAGAAGATGCCCTCCTTGCGCGTGAATGTCTTATGTTCCGCCGCCCGGGCATTTGGTGCAAGGGCTAGCGCGGAGATGCCGATGGCGAGCAGGAGGATGAAGCGGGGCAGAGTCATTATGGACGGTAGGCGGAATCCTGGGCGGAATTAAGGAAGGGTGGCAGGAAGACAGTTGAATCAGCTCGGGTGTTTTCCGGGACGCGGACGCCGGGCCAGACGATGCAGGAACTCAGCCTGCTACCTGCTCCAACTGTGGCATGGGCTCCGACGACGCAATGGTCATTGAGTTCGGCTCCCTCCACACAGGCACTGGGAGATATACGGATACACGACGAAGAGGGAAGGGCAGGGACGGGGGTATGGTGAGCGGCAATGTAAGTCGCCTGAGTCCCCAGATCCATCCAGTCTCCCTGGTCCATGATGAGACCATGAACCTGACCGCGCCGGATCAATCCCAGCAGGGTGGGGACAATCGAAATGATTTCTCCATCCGGGATGAGCGGCAGGATGTCCGCCGTGCGCACGCAGTAAATCCCGGTGAACTGGTACGTACCGGGATCGACACCGAGGGCATGGCGCATGTCGGTGACGCGGCCGCTGGCGGGATCGAAGCCCACATTGCGCGTATCTCCCGTGCTGCGGAGGCCTAGCGTCGCGGAAGCCCCGGAGCGGGCGTGTGCTTCGATGAGTTCTGCCAGCGGAATATCGGAAATGATGTCGCCATTGTGGATGATCAACGGGGCGTCCATATCCAGAAGGTCGGCAATGTTCTTCAGGCCTCCGCCCGTGTCGAGCAAAACGGGTTCGTGCTGGAAATGGAGCGTGCAATCCTCCCACGTACCATCGGGGAAAATCTCCTCCCAGACATGGGGCAGATGGTGGGTATTGATGATAAAACGCTTGATGCCAAGATTCCTGAGGCGTCGCATTGTATGGACGACCAGGGGGTCCTGGAAGACGGGGATCAGAGGCTTGGGGCGGACATCGGTCAGGGGGCGCAGGCGTGTTCCCAAACCGGCGCCCAGAATGAAGGCCTGAGTGATGGAAGGTTCCATACGGAGGGGGTACGTGGTCGTGCAGGAAATTAGTTGTCCAGTCCCAGCTTTTCCAGTTTGGGTTTGATGACGAGGCGGCAATAGCCATTCTGCTGCCAATTATTGCGGTAGTAGTCCATGTGGTAGGGTTCCGCCGGGAAGAAGGTTTCCACAGGGACGAGCTGGGTAACGATGGGGGCGGTGTATCGTCCTGATTCCTCAGTGATGGCTTTTTCCGCCGCCAGTTTCTGGGCTTCGTCGTGGTAAAAGATTACGCTTCTATACTGGGTGCCGATGTCCTCTCCCTGCCTGTTGAGCTGGGTGGGGTCATGGAGTTTGAAAAACCATTCCAGCAGTGTCTCATACGTGACGACCGCCGGGTTGTATTCAATGTGGATGGTTTCCGCATGGCCGGTTTCTCCGGTACAGACTTCCTCGTAGCCTGGGTTCTGCGTATGGCCGCCCATATAGCCCGGGGTGGCTGAAATAACGCCGGGAATCCGGGAAAAAGCCGCTTCCGAACACCAGAAGCATCCCGTGCCAAAGTCTGCTGTCAGCATTGATTGATCATCCATGACTTGGAACATAATCTCCCATCGAACGAGAGGCGAGCGGAAACCGGGTAATGACCTGCAAAAAGTGGCATACAAATGGAAACAAAATTCGAAGAATCTTGACAGTGTCAGCATATTCTTCATATTGTGCCCTTTCAAAAATTCGTTCCCGCAAGAGGGGACATTCTTATCTATGCCAGCGTTTGTTATCGCCGTAATCGTATTCCTCATTGCAGTCAATGCTCTTTATGTAGCAGCGGAATTTGCAATTGTCAGCGTCCGCACCAGTCAAGTCCGGGGAATGGCCGATGAGGGGAGCCGACTGGCGAGAGGGCTGCTCGGCATAATGTCCGAGACCTCCCGACTGGATCGCTATATTGCGGCGTGCCAGTTTGGCATTACGATTTCCAGCCTGATTCTCGGTGCTTACGGCCAGGTGTCGCTGACGGCCTATCTCTACCCCGTTTTGGAGCATATGGGGATGGGGACTGCGGCGGCTTTGTCGGTGTCCGCGTTGGTGGTACTGGTCTTTTTGACGATCGCGCAGGTGATTGCCGGGGAATTGGTGCCCAAGTCCGTTGCTTTGCAGTTTCCGGTGCAAACAGCGTTGTACACCTATCTGCCGATGAAGTGGTCATTGGGTATTTTCAGCTGGTTCATCAGCTTGTTGAACGGAAGTGGATTATTAATTTTGAAGGTGTTGCGTATTCCTCCCGGTAGTCACCATCACATTCATTCCCGCGAGGAAATCGACATGTTGCTTGAGGAAAGCCGCGATGGCGGGCTTCTGCCGCCCGACGAGCACGATCGATTGCAAAAGGCTCTCGATCTTGAGGTGCTGACCGTGGGGCGCATCATGATCCCGCGGATTCATCTTGGCATGTTGTCTATCGATGCTCCTCCCGGCGACCTCGAGCGCCTGATGGAGAAGTCCCCCTATACCCACATACCCGTGTATGAGGGCGAGCGAGACAACGTCATGGGCATGCTTCACGTCAAGGAAGTTGCAGCCCAGTTTGCGGCTCGAGGAGAATTGCCGCCGCTGAAGCAGTTGATTGCCCAAGTGCCTTTTGTGCCCGAGTACCAGAAGATGGACAGGTTCTTGCCTCTGATGCGCGAGAAACGTGCCCAACAGGCTTTTGTCGTCGATGAATACGGACGTTTTGTTGGCATGGTGACCATGGAGCGCATTTTGAGCGAGATGCTGGGCGAGTTTGGCGACGAATTCCGCACGGATCGCAAGACTGTCGAAGTGTTGCCGGATGGTCGCGTTCGCCTGTCCGGCATGATACGGAGGCACGCTGTTGAATCCTGGCTGCCGGGTATTGATGAGATGGATGATGATGCGAACACGCTGGGCGGGTGTATCCTTCTGGCTCTTTCCCGCATGCCCAAAGACGGAGAAACAATCGATTTTGCCGGAAAGCGCGTCCTGATTGAGCGCGTGAACAACAATATGATCGAATCCATTGTCATCCTTCCGGATGCAGTTGAAACGAGCAACGGAAAGGAGGGACTGTAAACCATGGACTGGGGAACAATAGGAATCATCCTCCTTCTTGTCTTGCTCAACGGCCTTTTTGTGGCTGCCGAGTTTACTCTTTTAGGAGCACCTCGTGCTGCTTTGGAACGTCGTGCCACTCAGGGGGGGCTGGGGAGCGGAACCGCTGCCCTCGTCGTCCGCATCCTGAAAAACCCGAAGCTTCAGGACCGCTACATTGCCACGGCTCAGCTGGGCATTACCTTTGCCAGCCTTGGCCTGGGTATGTTTGGCGAACACGCTGTCGCCATCTGGATTTACGATTACCTCAAGCAGTTTGGAACGGAGAGCTGGTTCGTCTCCCACAGTATTGCCAGCATCCTGGCAGTTTCCTGCCTGACTTACCTGCACATTGTGCTGGGGGAAATGGTGCCCAAGTCGCTGGCATTGATGTACGCAGAGCGCCTGTCACTCATCATTACCCTGCCGATGCAGTGGATCAAGTTCGCCATGTACCCGCTCGTGATCGGGCTGAACGCCACGGGGAACTTCCTCCTGAAGTGCCTTGGCATCAAACGTTCGCTCGACAACGGCTTTTACCACACGCCGGAGGAAATACGCTACATTGTTGATGAAAGCCGCAGCCACGGCGCGTTGAATGACGAGCCGGGACGCCTGATGCAGGATTTGTTCGATTTCAATGCCCTGACTGCGCACGAAGTCATGACGCCGCGCGTGCGCCTCGAAGGATTGCGCCTCGGGGCGAGTACGGAAGAAATCAGCGAAATTGTCCGCAAGACGCGTCGCACGCGCTACCCCGTGTACCGTGGTGACATCGACCATATTATTGGCATGATCCATGCCCGCGACGTCTTCCTTTTGCTGAATAGGAACAAGCCCCTGGACGAATTCGTCGTTCACGCGGTGCCCTTTGTGCCGATGACAATGAAGCTCGACGATGTCGCTGAGACGATGCGTTGCGTCAACTCCCGCATGGCTGTGGTGATGGACGAACACGGCGGCACCTCGGGCTTGATTACCATCCAGGATATTTTCTCTGAGGTCGTCGGCGAGACGAACGGCAACTCCCTCCGCAAGGACGAGGTCGTCATGCTTCCCGATGGTACCTGCCAGGCCGAAGGCACAATGCGCCTTGACGAAGTGGGGAAATTGTTCGAGACCGAGCTGGAATACGAATCCGTCGATACGGTCAGCGGCCTGATTCTCTCCCTGTTGGAGCGGCCGCCTCGCGTTGGCGATGCCGTGCATTACTCCGGGTTCGAATTCAAGGTGCTCGACATCAAAAACCGGGGCGTCGAACTTTGCCTGATTTCCCGAGAAAACTCTGAAGATGTCGAAGATGGTTCCGACGATGAAGTGACGACTTGATTCCTGCCGCTTTCAGGCCATACTGGTACCATGAACCCGCAAAACTACCAGAAGGCACTTGAATGGCGCTACGCCTGTAAGAAATTTGATCCCTCGGCATCCATTTCGCCCTGCGTGATGGATGCCTTGGAGGAGAGTTTGCGGCTGGCCCCATCGTCCATCGGGTTACAGCCCTGGCACTTTGTGATTGTGGAGGACGCGGAGCTGAAGAAGTCCCTGCGCGCCATCTCCATGAACCAGGCGCAGGTTGAGGATTGTTCCTGCTACGCTGTTATGTGTGCCCTGCGCGATCCCTCAATCGATGATGTGGAACGCTACCTGGCTCGTGTGGACGAAGTGAGGCATCCCTCCGCAGAGAAGCTGGAAGGCTCCCGCCAATTTTACACGGGCGTGTTGAACGCCCGCAATGCGGAGGAACGTGCTGCATGGGCTGAAAACCAGGTGTATCTGGCTCTCGGCTTTCTTCTGAGCGCGGCAGCCTTGATGAAGGTGGATTCCTGCGCGATTGGCAGTATGGACGGCCCGAAATGCGATGCCATCCTCGGCCTGGACAACTCTCCGTACCGCACCGTGCTAGGCGTTGCCCTCGGCTACCGGAGCTCGGACGATGCCTATGCCTCCGAAGAGAAAGTCCGCTTCCTGCGCGATGATGTGTTGGAAAAGAGATAAGGTGTTGTTGTTGAAACGAGTATGAAATGTGTTCATCTTGGGTGGAATCGCAGGCTGGTTGAGGCTGTCGCGGAGCGTCTTTTGAAGGAAGGCACGTTCTGGGAGGGCCTGTTGCTGCTGGTGCCGACAGTAGAGTCTGGCAAACGCCTGCGCGAAGCCCTCATCCGGCTGGCTCCCGACCATGCCGTGATGCCGCCTTTGATGATGACGGCGGAGATGTTGTTGAACCGGTCGCACTCCTCCCCGGAGCGTGACCGCCTCCTGCTGGAGCTGGCCTGGGCCCGTGTGATCTGCTCGCACGGAGAAGCCAATGCTCTGATACGGACGGCTCCCCGCGAGCGCACACTCTCATGGGGGCTTTCCATGGCAGATATTTGCCTGAGGGCTCGGCGGACATTGGGGGAAAGCATGATGCGCTTTGCCGATGTCGTCCGCCACCCGAACACCCCGCCAGAGGAAGTGGAACGCTGGCAGGTGCTGGAGGCCTGGGAGGACGAAGCTACGAAGATACTCGTCTCCTGGGGCGGGCACGATCCCTTGCAGGAGGAACTGGCCTGGACGCGCCGCCCGGTGCTGCCCGAGGGCGTGACGCGCGTCGTGGTTGCCTGTGTGCCAGACCCTCTGCCGCTGGCGATGATGGCTCTCGAGGCCTGGGCTGATGTATCAAATGCGCCGGATGTTTCCCGCAAGATCGAATGTTGGGTGCATGCGCCGGATGATTACCCGGTTGATTCCTGGGGGCGTCCAACTGTCGCCCTCAATCCCGAAACGGGTGAGGTGAGCGATTTGGTGATTCCTCTTCCAGCGGGTGAGATGCCCTTGATTCTCCGCAATGGCCCTGATGGCATGGTGGAGGAAAGCGTGCGATTTTTTGTTGATTCCGGCTCGGACAACAACTCCTGTTCCATCGGCTTGTGCGACCCGGCATTTGCCAACTCCCTGCGCGATGGCTTGGCCGCTGCCGGGTGGCGCGTGTACCGCTCCGGAGGCGACGAGTCCATCCGCACCGGTCTGGTGCGCCTGCTGGAGGATGTGAGAGAAGCCTTGAATGCTCAGGGAGACTGGCAAAGCGTCAACCAGTTGTGTCGCTCCGGTGTGTTGGCTGTGGCGATGAAATTACAGGATCCCTTTGGTCTGGCGACTATGCTGGACAATTTGGCCGAGGAACACATCCCTCAAAGCCTTTCCTTCGTGCAGACGCTGATGAAGAGGAAGGATCCCGGTGGGTGGAAATTGCGAGACTTCGAGAAAGTCCTCCAATGGCTCGATGACTGGACGCAGAAGGGTGTTGGAGCAACGGCTCTTTCCCTCGTCGAAGGGCTGAATGCCGCTGGATGGAGCGGAGAATTCCAAAAGGCTTTGCTCGACAGGCTGGAGGCGACGGCTGGCGTTGTGGCTTCTCTGGAGGCGGTGATTCCCGGTTTTGGGGTGCGCGACGCGATGGTAGTGCTGTGCCGCGCGATGAAATCCGTGCGCGTCTATGCCGACCGCGACGCGTGCGATGTGTCCATGCTCGACTGGATGGAGCTGGGCTACGACCCTAGCGATACGCTGGTGCTTGTGGGCATGCACGAAGGCTGTGTCCCCGACAGTTCTTTCGAAGATCCCTTGTTGCCGGAAAACCTGAAGCGCAAACTCCGTTTGCGGAGCCGGACGCAACGTTTTCAGCGCGATGTCTTCATGTACCGTGGCATGATCGAATCCCGCCGGGAAAAGGGGGGGCTCCGTGTGCTTGTGGCTCGCGAGAACCCGTCGGGTGTGCCTTGCAAACCCTCGTCCCTTTTGCTTCAGTGCAGACCGGAGGACTTGCCTGATCGCGTGCTCACCCTTTTTGGCGAAGCTGGCGAAACTCCGAAGAGCATTGCCCGCGATGCCACGGGGTGGCGGCTTGTGCCTCCGGTGCAGCGGAATCGCTGGGCGGATCAGGCGGCAGAGTGGAAGAGCAGCGGCGGGATGGATCTTCTGGCAAAGCGAGCCAGGTTTTCCCCCAGTTTGTTCCGCGCCTTCCTGTCGTGCCCCAAGCGGTTTTGGCTGGAGAGAGTCTGCCATTTTGACAGATTGGAACTGGGAAAAGAGGCCAATGCCATGCAGATTGGAGTAGAAGTCCACAAATGTGTCGAACGCCTCGGCCCGGGCAGGGATTTGTTTGATGAACGGCGCGAAGACGTCCTGGTGAAAGCCCTGAAAGAGGGATTGGTGCAGGAATTTGCCCGGAACTACGGCGACGAACTCACACTTCCTTTGCTCGTTCAGCGCGATTACGCGATGCAACGCCTGGAACGCATGGCGAATCTGCACCTCCAATCTCTCCGGGAGGGCTGGAAGGTCGTCGCCGTCGAAAAGAAAATTCTCTGGGTGCCTTGGCAGGATTTACCCGTGGAGCTGGATATGCGCATCGACAGACTGGAAGTGAACGAACACACCGGGACGCTCCGCGTTGTGGACTTCAAGACGGGCAAGGGGAAAAGCCCGGAAGAAGCCCATTTGGACAAGTTGAGCGCTCGTGCAACTGATGCCCTGGCTGAACACTTCCCCGAGTTGGAGCCCCTTCCCCCAGAAGGCAAAATCAAATCCTATCGGCGATGGCGCGACCTTCAGCTGCCTCTTTACGTTTTGGCTGCCGAACAAGTACTGCGCGGCATGTATGAGGCGAGCGATGTCGTTGCCTCCTACTTCAACCTGCCGATACTCGCGGAGAAAACGGGGATTCTGGAGTGGAACAGCCTGAGCCGCGAACTGTTGGAATCCGCCGAGGCCTGGGGCAGGGCGATCGCCGAGATGATTCTGACGCGCGATTTATCTCTTCTCCCATCCGCTGAAACCTTGGACTGGAAGACATACCCCACTGACCCCTTGTCTCAAATTGCCCCGGATGGCATCGACCAATTGTTTGCCACTCAGCTTGTAGAAGGAGGCCGGGCATGAGTACGTTCCCTTGTATCAGTACACGCATCAGTGCGTCCGCTGGCTCCGGGAAGACCTATCAGCTTTCCCTGAGATTCATCTCCCTGCTCGTGTTGGGGGCCTCTCCTTCCCGGATGATTGCCCTGACCTTTACTCGCAAGGCGGCCGCCGAGTTTGCCGACCGCATCATGTTCCGCCTTGCCAAGGGAGCGGCTGACGATGGAGAAGCCGCCCGGCTGGCTGAAGAAGTGGCAGCCACGATTCGCGGGACGGAAGACCACCCCGGACTCGTGCCAGATGGCGCGTGGGAAGGTCCCATGCCGGACAGACGCGTTTTTCTGCATCTTTTGCGTTCCATGGTGGCGAACCTGAGTCGTCTGAATATGAGTACGCTGGACAGCTTTTTCGCTCGGATGGCCATGGCTTTGAGTCTGGATTTGGGGCTGGCGGCCATCGAAGTGGTCGAGGATGATCGTCTGGCGGACGACCGCGCCCGCGTGTTGCAGGAGATGTATTCGCATTCCATGCTGGATGAAGACGAGAGGGAAGCCTTCCTGACTGGGTTCAAACTGGCGACGGCTGGGCGCGAGAATGAAAGACTCGACACCAGCCTGCGCGAATTCGTCGAGAAATACCACGACCTCTACCTCCAGAATCCCGAGCGAGACAAATGGGGTAATGAAGGCTGGTTCCGTCGCGATGCATGGTGGAATGCAGCCCCGGATCGCTGGGCTATCACCGATATTTTATCGCCTTTGATGAACCAACAAGGTGGGGATTTGCCCGATGGCTTCTTCACCCAGTTGGACAAGTTTGTCGAGTTCTCCATGACGGGGGGGGCCTTCAAATGGGAGACCTCGATTTTTTCCACGCAATTCGTCAAGGATTTGCGACGCGGCATCGGAGACTTCACCTATTATCGCAAGCCCTACCATCTCGACCCCGTCTGGGTGGAAGCCCTCCAAAGTGTGACGGGAAGCGTCGTCAAGGATGCTGTGCTCTCTTGTGCAGAGCGGATGCGCGGGATGTATTCCCTGATGAACCGTTTTGAGGCCTTGTACAGTGCGCGTGTGCGTGCCGCCGGACGCTTCATGTTCAGTGATGTGGCGCGTCTGCTTCTGCCGGAGGAATACGGCGGGACGGCGATGAACGGTGCGCTGGATGAGACGATGGCCGGGCTGCAATTCAGAATGGATGGCTGGTATGACCACTGGATGCTGGATGAATTCCAGGATACCTCGTTGATGCAGTGGCGCATTGTTGAGCCTTTCCTGGACGAAGTCGTGCAGGATGTCGGAGGAGGCAGATCCCTGTTCGTCGTTGGCGATGCCAAACAGAGTATTTACCAGTGGCGGGGAGGAAGCCCGAAGATTTTTGAGGCTCTGGCTCATCAGTCCCCCTGGTGTGACGTGTTGCGCGAGTGGTCGATGGATGTCAGCTATCGTTCGTCTCCCATCGTGCTCTCCTTCGTCAACAAGGTGTGCGATTTCAAGCAGACGGCTCCCGATGCATCCCCGGATGCTGTGGCGAGTTGGGCCTTCAATCCCCATCGGGCTGAAGGCGCCGCCGCGAAATTGGATGGTTGTGTGCAGGTTTGGGAAGTGGACAAAGCCGACAAGGATGATACCTTGCCCGGCAAGCCGGAACACCGCGCGATTACGGCCTTGCTCCGGCGTGTTCGACCGCTGGAACGCGGGCTTGGCTGTGCCATCCTCGTGAGTTCCAACGCCCATGCTTCCTCGATGCGGGAATGGCTTGCCAGCGAAGACGGAGGGGGATTTGCCGCCGATGTCGAAGCCGACGTTGCGGTGGGTTCCGACTCATCGGTAGGGCTTGTGCTGATGGACTTCTTCCGCTGGTTGAACCATCCGGGAGATCGTTTTGCGTGGAACCATATCCTCCAGTCTCCCCTGGGTTCCTGGTTGTCCCGCGATGCAGAGCACATTGTGTGGAACAGATGGAGAAGATTGTATGAATGCAGCGGTGTTTCGTCCGTGCTGATCAAGTGGGAAAGAATGATGGATCGCGAATCTCCGGGGCTCCTGAATGCCTTCCAACGCAATCGGCTGGAACTTTGGAAAGAGGCGGCAGCCGGGTTCGATTCCCGTGGCGGTAGTCTGGACGACTGGCTGCGCACGGCGGAAACCATGAAAAAGCGTGAACATACGGCTTCGCGCAGCATCCAGATCATGACATGGCACAAAGCCAAGGGGTTGGAGTTCGACATGGTGATTTTGCCGACCGGACCGATGAAGGCATTTGGCGACAAGACGCATTTGGAAATCCTCCGCGATGAGGATGCTTCCGGCGATTTGCGGAATATGATTTTTGCCCCGAATGCCGAGACGGTGGACAAGGACGATACTTTGGCTGAGATGGCGCAGGCATGGCGCGAGGAACAGGAGTACGAAGGGTTCTGCAAACTTTACGTGGCTTTAACGCGCGCGAAAAAGGCACTCTATGTATTCCTGCCTCCGGTCCCGAAGAATTCTACAGCGGGGTGTGGCGTGGTTTCCATCCTCCGCAACACCTGCTCCATCGTGGAGAGTTGCAACGATGATGTCCTCGATGGTGCCGCGTTGGTCAATCGGTGTTCCTTGGGCAATGGGTTGTGGTATGAACATGCTGTTCTGAGGACTGAGGAAGCGGCTTGCGTGGCATTGCCCGAAGTCCTTCTGCCTCCCCCTGTGCACCGGGAGGCGTCGCAAGCTCCCTCGGATCTTGGCTCGGAAGAAGCCGCAGTATCTGATAACGAACGCGCCAGGCAACTGGGGACGATGGTTCATGCCATCTTCGAAGGGATGGAGTGGTATAGAGGGGAATCCCTCCCGGAAGGAGTTGATCCCGAAGCCAGGAATTTGGTGGAATCTGCTCTGGAGTCCATTGACTTTAGAGAATGGCTGATGCCACAGTCTGGTGACGTGCGCCTGTGGCGCGAGTGCCCGGTTTCCGGCATGGTGGATGGCCATCTCATCAATGGCATTGCCGACCGCGTGATGCTGTCCGGCAACAAGTTGACCGTACTTGATTTCAAGACGGATTCTGTGGATGACCCGGCCGTGTTGCAGGAACGCCATGCTTCCCAGTTACGTTGCTACCGGGATCTTCTGTGCCGCATTTTTGGGGTACCGAAGGAATTGTCGCAATGCGTCATTCTGGCGGTACGTCTGAAAAAGGCGATTATCTTTCAGTGATGGAGCAGAGTTCGTGAAAGGGCTGGAGGCGTGCCAGCGTATTATTTCCGATGCTGACGGGAGTTTCCTGCCGCGTTCTTCTTTCTCTGTTGACCATGATGACAATATCTCTTTTCCCCCTTTCCAGGGTGTGCCGCTGGTGCATCCCTCTCGTCCTGTTTTTGCTGACATTGGTTGCCAGCGGGCAGGATGCTTTCCCGGGGATTATGGACAGGATGCTTGGTCTCGGCAAAGTGCAGAATTCCGGACGGAAAGCACGCCCGGCGAAGGATGGCGATAAATTGCAGAAGCTTCTGGCAGAAATGCGTGAGGATGGGGCCTTTGAAGGCATCGATTACAAGATGAAGCACCGGACGAAGTGGACGCCCATCAGGCACTTGGAGAACGTTATGCAGATGTGCCGCGCCTACACCGAGCCGGGCACGAGCTGGTACCGCAATGGCAGGCTGAAAACGAATATCGAGAAGTCTCTGCAATACTGGTATGATGCCAACCCGAAATGCGACAACTGGTGGATGAACCAGATTGCCGCCCCTCAGCAGATAGGCAGGATTTTGATGATGATGGAACGCCGTGGTGGTTCTATCAATGCGACTTTGCGGAAGAAGCTTTTGGATCGCATGAAGGCTGTGGCTCCCAGCCTGTCTCCCCATACGGGAGCCAACAAAGTGGATGTAGCAATTCACTTCATGTACCGGGCGTGCCTGACTCGTGATGCAAGGCTGATGAAAGAAGCGGTGGATGCCTTGTTCGAGCCCTTGTCCTACACGATGAAAGAGGGTATCCAGCACGATCTTTCGTACATGCAGCACGGCCCCCAGTTGTATATTGGCGGGTATGGATACGTGTTGATGCAAGGTGTTGTCAGCAATGCCAAGTCTCTGGATGGTACCCAGTTCGCGTTATCGAAGGACAAAATGGAAATTTTGAGTCGATTCGTTCGCGAAACCTATCTGCCATCGATCCGTGGTTCCAGCATCTCGTGGAATGTTCTGGGGAGAGGCGTGACCCGGCCGGGTTCTACATCCCAGCGAGGCGTGACATCGATTCTGATGGATTTGATTCAGCTGGACCCCGACCACGAACAGGAATACAGGCAAGCCATCGCCCGCCTTCGCGGAGAGAGGGAACCGGACTTTGGCGTTGGTCCGAAGAACCGTTTTTACTATCGTTCCGACTATGTGAGGCACCAGAGACCTGGCTTTTTTTTCGATGTTCGCATGGTATCCAACAGGACGGCCAGGAATGAACAGGGTGTTGGTAACGGCGAGGGGTTCAAGCAATATTTTTTGTCGGATGGCGGCTCGGCTTTGCAAATGACGGGTAAGGAATACGAAGGTATTTTCCCGGTTTGGGACTGGTCTGCCATTCCCGGGGTGACGTGCCCTCAAATGGAGAAAATCCCCTTGGCTCAGAGTTGGGTGGCAATGGGGAAGAACCCCTTTGTTGGCGGTGTTTCTGATGGGCTGTATGGCACTGCCGCGTACCGATATGATGATGCGTACAAGGGCATTGACTCCTCGGCTCGCAAAGCGTGGTTCATGTTCGACAGGGAAATCGTATGCCTCGGTAGCTCAATTGAATCTCGTGGCGAAGCGCCCCTTCGTACGACGGTGAACCAATGCTTGTGGGAGGGCTCTGTTAGAATGCTTGAGGGCGGCAAAGAAACGAATGTCGGAAACGGAATTTCCTCCTGCGGAGGCAAGCCCGCCTGGGTGTTGCATGGTGGCGTCGGGTACTGGTTTCCAGGCGGCGGGAAGGTTCTGGTGTCCTCGCTTGAACAACAGGGGAGGGTGAGCGACATCAACACGAATTATTCCGATGATCTCCTCACCAAAAAGGTTTTCTCCCTCTGGGTGGATCATGGGGTGAAACCCAAGGAGGCTAGCTACGCCTACGCCATCGTGCCGGGCATACGGAATGCAGGGGATGCGAAGAAGTATCCGACGGACAGTTTCTCCATCCTCCGCAACGATGCGACGGCTCAGGCAGTGTATCACAAGGAGCTGGATATCCTGCAAGTGGTGTTCTGGGCTCCAGGCGACCTCTCCTTCAAAAACGGGAACATCCGTGCGGATCAGGCATGTATTCTGATGGTGAAGTGGGTACCGCGACGCGGGATGACTTTTTACGTGTCAGATCCTACGCAAAAGCTGGATGCCGTCAAGGTGACGCTGAATCCCGATACCCGTTTGGAAAAGGTGCTGAACTTCCGGATGGACGAAGACAAAGCCTGGGAGAAAGGTCGCACCCACGTGTACGACCTTGAGAAAAACCGTTTCGCGGCGCTGGACTGACGCGAAACTCGTATTAACCGGTTTTGTCTTACTGCTCTTTGGTTTCCCCGGCTTGCTGGCCATACTCCCAGTACAGGAAGAGGAGGTCGGCTGCGGACCAGCTGAAGTGCTGAGCCTTGAGACGTTCCCCCGTCCGGGAATCGTAGTTTTCGTGAATCGGGGCATTGCCCGTCAAGCCTTGCAGGCGGGTGAAAACCTGGTCGGTGTAGCTGTCAGCCTCGCGAGTGAATCCGTATTTGCGAAGCCCGGAAATGCCGAAGTAGACCTGGTTGAGCCAGATCGGCCCGCGCCAGTAGCCGTTTGGTTCGTATTTGGGGTGATCGATTGCCAGGGTCGAGAAGGGGATGTAGGAGGAGAATTTCTCCGGTTTGCGAACGAGTTCGTGGACTCTCTCGGCTTGTTCGGGTGTGGCGATTTCCGTCCACAGAGGCGTCCAACCTTCACAGCCTTCGACTTTGACGAATTCTCCCGACTTGATTTTTTTGTCGAAGAAGTAGCCGTGTTCCTTATCGAAGAAGTATTCGCCGACTTGTGCCGTGCGGTCGGGTTCGACAAAGGCCTGGCAGAGGATGTTGGCTATTTTGCCGAGGATGCGGTGTTCCTGTGCGAGGTAGGCGTTGAGATCGACAGATTCCTGGTCGAGACTCCATGCCTTGTCGGCATTTTTAAGCATTTTCACATCATCGTACCGGACGGCGTTGTCCATGCCGCTTTCCCATCTGGCTGCGGTTTCACTGCCGTCGGTAGAGCCGAATTCGCAGATGCCGTTGCCGTCATTGTCTCGGTATTTGTACCACCACTGGTGGTACTTGAGGAGTTGCGGGAACATTTCTTCGAGGAAGTCCTTATCCCTGTCCTGGAGCCAGATTTCATAGACGGCCCAGGCGGCGAGAGGTGGTTTGGTGTCTCGGTAGTTGTTGCGGGCGGGGTTGCTGAAGATGCAGTCCGCAATCATGCCGTATTCGTCCTGGTAGTCGAACATGGAGCGTATTTGAGACTTGGCAAGTTCAGGATCAAAACGAACAGTAGCGACGGCTTGCTGCCACGTGTCCCATGCCCAGAATCCCCCGGCAAAGTTGCCCGTGGCGTGCGACGGGCACATGCCGTCGTGCTTGAGTGCCCCCTTGGCAGCGCGCCAGTTGGAGACGAGAGTAACCATGCTCTTGACTGCGGCGCGATCGTAGGATTCAGGGAGCCCCGAACGGAGGATGTTTTTGATGTAGCCATTCCAACGTTTTTCTTCCCGGGCGAGTTCTGGGGAGGGATTGGCCTGGATGGCAGCGGCGCGAGGAAGTCCCTGTTCCATTTCCTCCTTATTGTTGAAGAAGGAGATTACGACGGTGTTGTCCTTGCTCTCCTTGCCGGACGCTCGCTTGGTGACGTACGATCCGTCTCCTTGCAACGCCGGAGTGTCGTCATTGCCAAAGCTGAGTGCGGCGCATTCGCCGTGAGGCAGGGAAAAGATGATTTGATGTCCGCGTTGTTCGGATTTGATACCCGGACTGCTTGCATTGCCAGAGAACTGCCAAGGCAGAGGCTGTGTGGAGGAGCAGGTGAGAACTCCATTGTTTTTATCCACAAAACGAAGCTTCTGGGTGATGGTCGTCTTGCCATCGTAGCTTTCCAGCAAGAGTTGCCCCGGGTAATAGACTCTCTTCAGCGGTGCAAAGACAGAGGGCTGTCCGTAGCCGACTTGGACGAGTGCGGGACTGATCCAGAATTTGTTGTCGAGGTCGTAGGGGCCACAGAACCCATGGACGAACTTGTCTTCTTCCGGGAGAGTGAAGCCCATCCAGGCTCCGTGGTCTGTGAACCACCCCGTGCCGCCCTTGTTGTCCACAGGGGTGTGGACAATGTCGAGGATATCCGGGTAGGCTGTAGCCTGGCTTTCATTGGCCAGGGAGAGCTCGCCAGACAAGGCGAACAGAAGCCCGAAGGAAAGAAGGGAACTCGTGCGAGAAGTCATGATCAAGAGAAGCTTGTGGTGGGTAATATACGTTCCTGACCATGTTTTCCTTTCAAGCCCCGGTGGATTACCCTATGGTGTCGCCGCCATGCTGGAGACATTTACGTGCGACGAAGGAGTGTTCCGTCTGGAACCGCGTATCGATGAAGAAACCGTGCGATCGACTGTCAAGTTGATGGCTACTGAGATCACCAGCCGTCTTGCAGGAGAGCATTTTTTGATGATTGTCCTGCTGGAGGGTGCCAAGCCCTGGGCGGAATGGTTGTTGCAGGAATTCCCGGTGAGGCCGGAAGTCCGCTACGTCAAGGTGTCGAGCTACGATGGCATGGAGACGACGGGCAAGGTGGTCATGCATGCGGATTGGGGTGAGCTGGAACCCGATATTCCTGTGCTCGTCGTCGATGATGTATTGGATAGTGGGTTGACACTCAAGGCGGTGAAGGAATCTATCGAGGGGAGAGGCGTCAAACGTGTGCTGACTGCTGTTGGCGTGGATAAAAAGCCGGGGCGCCGCGTTTCTGTCGAGGCCGATTGTCGGGCACTGGATATGGGCGCGGAGTTCATCGTCGGTTGCGGGATGGATTACAATGGGCTCTTCCGCGAACTTCCCTACATCGCCACCGTCGTTTTTGAAAAAAATGATTGAATTTGCGGAGAAGTGCTCTGTGGCATGAACGAGCGGGCATCGGATTGTGTCTTACCTATGAATGGGATATTTCCCAAAAGTAGGAAGGAGAAACGATCATGAATACGCTGTACGAAAGAACCGATATGTCAGGAGATTCCATGAATATCCTGGACAATCCGTTGATCCGCGATGTGATTGACGACTTGGAAATGGAGAACGCCTTCGGGTGGATGCTGGAACGCCTCGATGGGGATGAAAGATCATCCTTGCCGATGCACATGTACAAAACTTCACTGTTTTCATTCTACGTGAATTATGGTGAAGGAACAGTATTCATTTCTTCGGAATTGAGTGGTTGCCACCCTCCAGATCAGAGTTTTCCTTTGGCCTATTTTTACAAACTCCTGGCCGAGGAGTTTCCCACGCGGGACCCGGAACCACCGACGCGTCGCAAGGCAGTCGGTTCAGATGAGGAATAACATCAGTGCCCTTGCCGTTTGAACGGCTTTATTCGCAGTATTCGGTAAGGGCATTTCCGGTGAATATACGTCGGGATTCAATCTTGTTTGTTTGTTGTTGCAGAGAGAGGAGACCAATGTTGGCTTACGTTTTGCTCTCTGCCTGTGGTGATGTGTGTCTGAAGTGGCGGAAAATCATTGTGGTTCTGTTACATTTCATGTATGGAATTTGCCTGTATGAGTGAAGCTTCTCAACCACCATCCCCCAGTAAAATGCGAACACTTGGAGATCGCCTGTTCAGTACGGTGATCCTTCTTGGAATTTTGGCGGGGGTTGTTTCCTGGGGTAATGTCTGGGGTTATCGAGGAGTGGTCTGTGTCTTGTGCCTCTTAACCTCATGGGAATGGGGTGACATGTTGCGCCGGTCGGGCAAACCGGCTCAGCCTTGGCTGGCGACTGTGTTCGGCATGGTTTATCCCGTTGTTTTGCTAGGCTATATGGCGTATTGGTCGATGCGAACCCCTGGTTTGATGGATAGCTTGCCCGATATGCAGTACAAGCTTTTACCGATTATGGTTGGGGCACCCATCCTGCTGATTGTGATGTCATTCATCTGGGAAATGCGTCGCCCGATTGTTGGGAGCCGACCTCTGCGTTCCGTTGCTGTGACAGTGCTTTCTTTCATGTATCCGGTGTGGATGTTTTCCTTTGCCTTTTTGTTGACGGGAACCGAGCGTCATTGCTGGTTCCTTCTTGGCCTGATTCTTCTGACGAAAGCCTCGGATATCTTTGCCTACATAAGTGGCTTTATGCTGGGCGGGCGTTTTGTGGACAAGAAGTTGATTCCGCACATCAGCCCGAAGAAAACGTGGGAGGGGCTGATTGGCTCGTACATTCTCACAATGTCCGCTGGTGTGGGAGCCTTGGTGTATCTGGACATCTTCACATGGCTGATGCTGCCATTGCTGACCTTGTTCTTCCTGTTAGCCGTCACGGGTGACCTGGCGGGTTCCCTGATTAAACGCAGTTTGGCACTCAAGGACTCCAGCAGGATGTTGCCCGGTATCGGCGGCTTCTTTGATTTGATTGACAGCCTGGCGTTTACTCTGTCGTGCGCTTGCGTGTGGCTGATGCTCGGATTATGACGGAAGAACGCACGCAGAACCGGCTTCCCATCGAGGATGTCCGGGAGGTGCTGATGCAGGCGGTGGCATTGTCCTCGCCCCGCATTTTGCTGAGAGCCCCGACGGGGAGCGGTAAATCGACCGGGGTTCCTCCGATGATGCTGGAGGCTGGGCTGGGGCAACGCGGCATGATCCTCGTCGTTCAGCCTCGCCGCATGGCTGCCCGTTTGCTGGCGCGTTATGTGGCCCGGAAGAACAGTGTGGAATTGGGGCGGGAAATCGGCTACATGGTGCGCTTTGAACGCTGCATGTCCTCGGCGACGCAACTGGCCTTTGTGACCGATGGCGTTTTGGAACGCTGGTTGACGGATAACCCGGATTTGTCCGGCGTCAGTGCTATCGTGTTTGATGAATTTCACGAGCGCCGCCTCGCTGGCGATTTGTCGCTGGGGCGCGTTCTCGATTTGCAGGAGAGTTCTCGCCCGGATTTGGCCGTCGTGGTTATGTCGGCAACCTTGGAAATCGAGGGTTTGCAGGGCTTTATGGGGGCATCCTGTCGGGTATTGGAAGCCGCCGGTCGCCAATTCCCTGTGGAAATTGCCTACAGACCGCCGACGATGGCGCGGGATGGCCGGGGCAATATGGCCTATCCTCCCGTTTGGGAACAGGCTGCCTCCGCTGTTGCCGCTGAGTCCCGGCGTGACGATTGTGGCAATATGCTCGTCTTCATGCCGGGGGGATTTGAAATCCGCAAAACGGTAGAATGCCTGGAATCCATGACTGCCCTCAAAGGGTGGGAGATTGTTTCTCTGCACGGTTCGCTGAGCCCAGAGATGCAGAATCGAGCCGTGGAGCCGGGCGACAAGCCCCGCATCATCGTATCAACCAACGTCGCTGAAACTTCACTGACGATTGAAGGCGTGCGCACAGTTATCGATAGTGGACTGGCGCGCCATGCCGGTTGGGATGCCAGGCGCGGGATGGATACCCTTCTCATTGAAAAAATTGCTCGTGCGGCAGCTGATCAGCGCGCGGGGCGTGCCGGGAGAACTTCACCCGGCAGGTGCATTCGCTTGTGGACGGAGGCGGATCATGCTCGCCGCCTTGCCTTTGAAACGCCGGAGGTGTTGCGAGTCGATTTGAGCTCCTCCGTGCTCAACCTCAAACTTTGGGGGGTGAATAATCCTTCCGTATTTCGTTGGTTGACTCCCCCCGAACCCGCCGCTCTGGAACGTGCCGAAGCCCTGCTCGCATCGCTGGGGGCTTTGGATGCCGAAGGGCAACTTGGCCGGGTGGGGCGCGCCATGCTGAAGTACCCGTTGGTTCCTCGCCTGGCGCGCTTGATGGTGGCCGGGACGAATGGGGGATGCCTGCCGGAAATGGCTGCGGTGGCGGCTCTGGTGCAGAGTGAGCCCGTGGCAGTCAAGGGGGAACTCCAGGACATTTTCCGAGAGAAGGACGATTATACCGATTTCCAGGCGGAATGGCGTGCAGTCCTGCGTGCGGAAGCCTGCCGTTTTGATGCCCGTGAATGTACGCGGCTGAATCTGATGGCGCGTGCCTGCCGTGAGGTTTTGTCCTCGTACCGCCAGTTGCTCAAGATAGGAGCCCGGGGCGAGCGCATGGCCTTTGAGCCAGAACCGGACTTTACGACATCGCGTGAAGCCATCGTCCGCGGAATAGTCGAAAGTTTTTCGGATTCTATCGGGACGCGCAACGGTATCGCTGCCAACACCTGCCGCCTCGTCGGTGGGCGCGGAGGGAGACTTGCCGCTGGGTCGGTCGCTTTTCACGGTTTGCACTTTGCGGCCGCTGAGGTGTCGGAAGTCGGCGGCAAAGGGGTAGAAACCCGCGTTGGGCGATGTACGTTGGTTACTCCGGATGAACTGAAGATGTGGATGCCGGATGCGCTTTGCGACGAAGATGGAGCTGCCTTTGATGAGGTGCGTCGCCGCGTTGTGTCCCGCCGCCGAATGATGTTCCGGGATCTCGTCCTTGTGGACAAGGAACAGGGAGATGCCAATCCTTCCGCTGCTGCTGCCATTCTTGCAGAAAAAGTGGCGGATGGTACGCTGAGGCTGACCTGCTGGGATGACTCCGTCGAACAGTGGATTCGCCGCCTCAATGGCCTCAGCCAGTGGATGCCGGAACTGGAACTGCCGGGCTTTGGGTACGAGGACAAAATTGTCGCCATGGGCATGCTCTGCGATGGTGCTATTGGTTACAAGGAAATCAAGGATCGCGAGGTGATGCCCGTTCTGCGCGAATGGCTTTCTGCCTGGCAGCGGGATGCCTTGGACAAATTTGCGCCTGTCTCGCTGGATCTTTCCAATGGACAACACGCGAAAGTCCGTTACGCGGAGGATTCCACTCCGGTGATTGGGCTAACGGTTCAGCGTCTCTTTGGCGTGATGGAGACTCCGCGCATTGCCGACCACCGTGTACCTGTACGTGTCGAAGTGCTGGCTCCGAACCAGCGTCCGTGGCAGATCACCGCTTCGCTGGAAAGTTTCTGGAAAACCGGTTATGTTCAGATGCGGAAGGACCTAGCTGGAAGATACCCTCGGCACAAATGGCCGCCGGAAGCTCCCGGACTGTAGACTGCAAGTCGTTAGCCAAGTCCGGGAAAGATGGTGCTGAAATAGCTTATTGAGATTTCCTCAAGTGGTGAGGAGGCTTACAATTCGTCTTCGTAGCGCGAAGGGATATCGTCCAGATCACTGTTCGGCTTCTTCTTCGGGGTAGGGGTAAGCTGGGGCTTTGCAGATTGTTCCGGCGTTGCTTCTGGCTCTGTCACGATCTCCGGGAGGAGATCTTTGGTAGGCATGGGGTCGTAGGCGGGCAGGCCGATGATGCCTTCATCTCCGGGATGGCTGGCATCCTGGGAAACGGGAATGCTTGCGTCGGATTTTCCCTCTTCACCTTCCTGCTTGCCTGTGGATTCCTGCTCGCGACTCTCTGGTGTAGCCAGATTCTGGTAGCGGAACACGATGTCTCCCTCTTCCACGGAGCCACTGCGGATATCGGCAGGAACGCGGAGTTTGCCAATGCGTTCCGCTGTCACGACGAGGTTGGCGATGCGCGTGCTGGCATTGCCCTCTGGCGGCTGAGAAATCAGCGTCATCCCCGTCTCGGGGACTGCACCGAAAAGGCGAATGAGCACGTAGTTATAATTCTTGTACACGCGGTCGATTTTGCCTACATAAACGGGGGTACGCACCGGCTTCTCAACCTTCGGTTCTTGGGAACACGAGGCAAGAAAGATGGCGGCGCACACAGCAGCAGGTAAAATCGTTCGGTTCACGGCTGTGAATCCTAACAAAAATACATCCACTCTGCAATTCGGGATCATGGAATTCTTTGAATGCACGCAAATTGTCAGGGATTTACCGTGGATTTGCTGTCGTGATGCGAGATTATAGTTGCCAATCGGCTTATATTCATCATACTGGCCTTCCTCAATGTGTCCAATTTAGCCGCTGCCACGAGCTAATTAACTAATTAAGGAAACACAAATCAATGAGCGAAGAAATCAATTTGCAGGACTACAAGATGCACGAAACTGACACCGGAAGCTGCAGCTACCAGGTCGCCAGTCTCACCAAGCGCATCAAGCACCTGACGGAACACCTCGGACAGAACAAGCATGACGTTTCATCCCGTCGTGGCCTGCTCGCCATGGTTGCCCGCCGCCGCAAGCTGCTTGACTATCTCAAGCGCGAAGATGCCGGTCAGTACACAACTCTGATTCAGCGCCTTGGCCTCCGCCGCTAATTGCGGTTGGAGAGGACGCACCATGTGTCCGACAAGTTAAAACTCAGTGGGCCGCTTCACGATTCGTGGAGCGGCTTTTTGTTTTGGTGTCAGGACTTAATTGTCTGAACGTTTTGTGTGTGGTGTATGTCTTTACCTATAACAATACAATGACTATGTGGACTAAGACAATGATTCCGATTCTGGCCGCTGGCATGTTGGCGGGCTGTGGTTCGACTTATCAATCTCCTTTGGAGGGGGATTGGGTACAGCCTGTTCCCGGCCAGCCAAAAGCCCAGCAGGGCGTGCGTTTGGAAAAGGGAGGCAAGGCCTCGTCGATCAATATGGCAACGCTCGTTTACGAAAGCTGGGAAGTTGATGGTAATAACAATTTGAAGCTTAAGGGCAAGAGTGTCGGAAACAAACAGACGATCCCCTTCGAGGAAACGGTCCTAATCAAGGAGATTACTCCAACGAATATGACCTTGAGCGCCAATGGGCAGGATGTGAAGTTTACACGCCAGCCATAAGACGCTTGCCGCAGTTTAGTCCGGGAAGCCCCGGACACGCGATTCCCTCCTTTTGTCTGATTTAATTAGGCGAAAGGAGGGGGTTTTCTATTTCTGGAGAGTTGCTCGAACCGCGAGGTTAAAGGAAGTATTCCGGCTCGTGGCGGACGCCCTGCAGATGAGCGGCGAGAGCTGCTATTTTTTCCTGAAACGGGGGGAAGATGATATCTCTGCCGCCCGTTGGACATGCCTTGACGCAGGCGAAGCAGTCAATGCAAAGCGCGGGATCGGCGACTACGTAGGGGGGCTTTTGCGGAATGGCTTCGACAGGGCAGACGCTTGCGCATGTCCCGCATTCGATGCAATCTTCTGTGGGTTGTGGGGCTAGTGGCATGGGGAGCCAATCTTTGTAGGGGCGGTTCCCTGGCAGAGTGGGCTGGCTTGCGTCGTAGTTTTGCCATTTTTTCCCCAGGCGGACGGCAAATTCCTGCAATGCCTGGTTATCTTGATCGTCCGGCCTACCTGTGGCGATGGATGCTGAGTAGGTATGCTGGCCGACAAATGCTGCTCCGGCAATGACGTCGAATTTGGCGGCCTTGCACAAGTCAGCGAGCTCCAGAAGGGCATCTTCGTAGGCACGATTGCCATAGGTGACGAGAGCACATGCCTTGGCACCGTGCCCGCAGAGATTGACGAGTGGGGATTCCGGCAGGGTGGGGAGCCTGCCGCCATAGACTGGGAAACCGATGATCACGAGATCATCGGGCTGAAACGCGTAGCGCTCTTTCCTTGTCTTTACCAATGTGAGATCGATTTCACGGAACTCCTTGTCGATGCTTTGGCAGATGGCCTGCACGCAGTGACGGGTGGTACCGGTGGGACTAAAGTAAACGGCGTAACAGGTCATGGTAGTGGGATTTTTTATTGCCTGGATCAGTGGGCAGTGTTGTCCGTGAGAGAAATTCGGGGGTTTGGTTGAGACTCGATGATGCCGTATTTGCGGAGCATGGCATCGGGGTTGGGGGTGCGGCCCATGAAGTTTTTGTAGAGGGTGGACGGAGGGGCGGAAAAGCCCTTGGAAAGGATGTTATGGCGGAAGGACTGTGCAGTGGCCTGGTTGAAAATACCGTCTTGCTGGAATTTGGAGAAGGCATCGGCTTCGAGGATTTCCGCCCACTTGTACGAGAAGTAGAAGGAGGAGTAACCCACGGTGTAGGTAAAGAGGTGGTGACTACCGCGGGCGACGCTGGGCAGAGCGATATCCTTGTGGTAGAGGAGATCACCCAGGATAGCTCTGTCTGCCTTGTCGAGGGTGGTTTTGCTGAGAATGTCAGGGTTGAGATGGAGAGCCATATCCATCTTGCCGAGCATGAGCTGGCGCATGAAGGCCATGGCCGCGTGATGGGTGCGGACGTTTAGCATGGAGTTGAGCAGGGCATCGGGGATGGGCTGGCCTGTTTTGTAGTGCTTGGCAAATTCCTTGAGGAGGGAAGGCTCCCAGAACCAGTTCTCCATGATCTGGGAGGGGAGCTCGACGAAGTCGCGGGGGACGTTGGTTCCGGCCAGGGTGCTTGTCTCAACATTGCAGAAAAGAAGGTGAAGCATGTGCCCGAATTCGTGGAAGAGCGTTTTGGCATTGGCCGGGGTCAGGAGGGCCGGGTTGCCGCCGATGGGACCGCGGACATTGGCTCCGATCATGCCAAGATGGGGCTGGCCGGGGCTATCGCCGTTGTTCGGGCGAGCGAGCGATATGGTGCCCATCCAGGCACCGTTGCGCTTGGTAAGGCGTGGGTAGATGTCGAGGTAGAAGGAGCCGATGTGTTCGGATGAATTTTCATCAATGACGTCGAAGAAACGCACCTGCGGGTGCCAGACTTCGATGGACCCAGGGGTGGGTTCGGCTCCGGAACCGGGCTCGATGTATTCGGTCGGGCGTTCGGAGATTTTGATGCAGTAGAGCTTGTGGGCAATTGCGAAGAGGCCGTCGAGGACGGAGTCGGCCGGGAGGTAGGGGCAGACGGCATCTTCGGAGTAGTGAAAGAAGCTTTCTTTCTGTTTGGCGCTCCAGTAGGCGGTATCCCAGGGGTTGAGGATGGCATTGGGGGAGTTGGATTTGTCCGACTTGTAGGCGCGAAGGTTTTCGAGGTCGGCGAAGTAGTGGGATTTGGATTTTTCAATGAGATCGTTGACGAAGTTGAGTCCCTCTTTGCCGGAACCAGCCATGCTGTCTTTGAGGATGAAGTCGGAGTAGTTGGCGTAACCCATGAGTTTGGCCTTCTCTTCGCGGAGCTTGAGTATCTTCTTGATGACAGGCTCGGTGTTGAATTTGCCAGTGTAGGCGGTCGTACTTTGCTGCCAGAGTTTGCGGCGGAAGTTCTCGTTGTCCGCCTTGGTCATGAGGTTGGCGGACGTGAGATTGTCCCAGGTGAACTGCCAGCCCTTGTTGCGTGCTTTGGGGTGGGCGTGGGCATAGCGTTTTTCCGCTCGCAGAAGGGTATCGTGGTCGATGCCGGCGAGTTCGTCGGGATTGGTGGTGGAGAATTGCCAGGCAGCATGGGAATCCAGAAGGATGTTGCCGAACTGGCGCGTGGCGTCGGAGAGCTCGCGGTCGATGGCCTCCAGACGCTGCTGGATATCGGCGGGCATGTCTGCACCACCGTCGCGGAAATTCTTAAGGGTGACTTCAATAAAGCGCGCTTGCTCGGGGGTGAGGGATGCGGCAGGGATACTTTGGGATGCCGATTTGAGAGCAGTCCAGAGAGCTTGGTTCTTGTTGATGGAAGAGGAGAATGCGGCGAGCTCGGGCATGATTTGTGCGGCAGCCTGCCGGATATCCTTGCTGTCGCAGACGCCGGAAAGGAGGTTGAATTTAGTCTCGGCCTCATCGATAAAGGCAATGGCCTGATCATAGGCACGGAATGTGTTGTCGTAGGTCATTTCCCCGGCTGGGACGCTGGATATGGCATTGAGGCGTGCGCGGGTGATACGTATTGCCTCTTCCATGTCTGGCACAATTTTGTCGGGGGTCAGCTTGCTCCACGCAACGGGGAAGGTGCTTTCGAGGAAAGGGTGGACGCCTTGTTCTGTGGGGGCGGCTGAAGTGGAAGAAGTTGGAGCCGCTGGGAGCCTGGCAGGAGGCGTTGCGTGGAGGGGAACAGAAATGGCTGTGGCTGTGCTACCGAAGGCGAGCAGGGCGACGAGATGGGAAAGGTGTCGTAATGTCATGATGAATGCGTGGCAGTTTTGGTGCCGGGAAAAGAAGAGAAAGCGATGGAAGATATTTTACTTATTACGGTGTGATTGCTGGCATTCTTTCATGATTTTCCATATATTATTTAATTTGTTGTTTATTTGTATTTTTATGTTATTGTAATAATACTATTGGTGTGGAGTTTGAGGGAGACGCGAAATTCCTTCAAGTGTGGAGAATTTTTGGTTTCTTTTGATAATATAACCGCCATCACAGAGGAAAATTTTGCTGCAACAAGGACTTGCACTTATTGCTGATAATAGAGCGGGATTGGGTTGAGAAAGAACCATGCTTCGCTTGTGCACGAAATCGTGGATTTTGGGAGGGTGAAGATCTCGATGCGGAAATGGATGGATTTTTTTCATTCAATTTGCTCTATTGCAAATAGTTATTGTTTTGTTATTCTTGGGTTCCTAACAGGCTGTGTTTGTAAGGATTATTTTTTGTTCTCTGATGAAAATGTCGTAACGCGCTTACAATCAGCCGTGTAATTTTGTTGACAATTTTTAGGCAATTTTGTATCAAGATAATAATGAAACTCAGATTACCTTTTCTTTTGATGGTGGCAGTCCTTGCAGTGTATTCCGAACATCGTCTCCAGGCGGCGGATATTCGCATCTCCGAAACAACGGTTTTTTCAAACGATTCTCCGCTTTTTGGTGGTGACTATATCAGTGAGGAGGGTGGATTTGTTTCCAAGGATGGTGGTTCAAGCATCATTCTTGATGCTGATACGGGCGGCTCCCTGGATGCTTTTGGCGGTGGCTGGGCCTTTGGGGCTGGTACGACTACAGTGACGGGCGGGGCTTATATCGAGTTGAATTCCGGCGGCAACGTGAATGCTATTTACGGTGGGGGGCTTGTATCGGGGGTTCCCAACGGGGCTGTTTCGACGGTAGTGGGTGGCAGTGTGCTGAACATCAAAGGAGGAATAGTTAATTATGTATTCGGCGGTGGTGTTCTGAGTGCCGAGCCTCAGAGTAATCCCTTAAACGCTTATGAAATGATGGTGTCGGTAGATTCGGCGATGGTTAATATCTCAGGAGGTGAAGTCAAGGGGTCCGTGTATGGTGGAGGATATGCCGCCAGCTCGTCGGAATCTCGATTTGTGACGGTGGGGAATGCCGAGATTAATATATCCGGAGGCTCAATTGCCGGTAATGTGTTTGCTGGTGGTTTTAATGGGGCCATGGTGACTGGCAGATCAACGGTAACGGTTACGGGAGGTTTGCTGTCTGCCAGCGCTGTGCTTGACGGCTCCAACGCTGGGTTTTCCGTGTTGAACTGGGGGACGTCTGATGCGGCATACTCTGGTACCGTAGGAGCTGTGCAGGGGTGGTCTGATCTGAATGTGGCAAAGGGTTCTTCTTTGACGATTGTCTCTGATAGTGCTTCTTCTGCATTTACGACGACGCTGGATGGTACTCTGACGATACGGGGTGGCGCCTTCTCTACGAACGATGCGTATGTTCATGAAGGCTCTCTTTGGAATGTAACAGATGGCGCTGATGTACGGGTTGCCAGCTACATGGCGTTTGGTGGCAGGATGACGGTGGAGAATGCGAAACTGACACTCGGAAGTGGAGCTGCTGCCTCTGCGGATTCTATCATAGGAGGCAATTGGAGCGATACGGTATTGACTATTGGCAAGGATGGCGAATTTGTTGCCCTTAAGGGCTTGGCCATTGGCCAGCGCTCCGACGCAACGATGTCGAAGAATGGCACTGTTGTGGTAAATCAGGGAGGCTCGTTGGCCGTGGAAGGCCAAGCTTTGCGTGTGGGCGCCGGACGCACGACTTCTGATGGAACATCCGGGAGAGGTCTGCTGCAGATTGATGGCGGTACTGTTGCTACAGAGATGCTCTTCGTAGGTAATGTACGCGATCAGAATATTGCCGGTGATAACAAGACTTATCAGGGATCTGGCGTGACGGGTGCCGTAACTGTGCTTAACGGCGGCTATCTGGGGGTGGAGACAGGAGTGGAAGGTAACTGCACGATATTGGGGCAGGGGGCTGTACTTTCTGTCGCAGACAGTACTTTGTCGACGAGCGGCAAGACTGGACCCTACAAGTGGTTCATTGCGCAAGATGGAGCAGAACTTTCTCTGCGTGGATCAAGAGCAACCTGGAACCACGCCTATCAGGCTTCCTTGCAGGAAGGTTCTGTGTTTAGGTTGCAAGATGGGGCTACGGCCTATGTGGATTACCTGGCCTATGGATCCTACGATGGTTTGATTCAAGGCGGCGATGGAGTGTACTCCCGTCTGATTCTTGGAGCTAATGTGGGAATGCGTTCGGACATGGATTCGGTTATAGGAGGCACTTCTAGAGGTAATGAGGTGACAACGCTGACGATTGGTTCCAATGGCATGCTTTATGCACGCAAGGGATTGGCAATTGGGCACCGCTCCGATGCAACGGTATCCAAGGATGCCGTGTTAAAGGTATTGACGGATGGCTTACTGGAAGTGAGGGGAGAGGCTTTGCGTGTAGGTGCAGGGCGTTCCTTGAATAGTGACGGTACGTCTGGCAAGGGAGCTCTCCTTGTTTCTGGTGGTGAAGTCATGGCAGATGATATCATCGTGGGAGATGTGGACAGCAAGATCATGGAGGGGAAAGTCGCTGGTCAGGGAATGGTCTTGCTGGAAAAGAAAGGCAGTATTGTGAGTGTTGACAGCTTGACTCTGGGGGCTTCTGGAACGCTGGCGATGGATTCCTTGTCGTCTTTGTATGTGAACGATGTTCTGATTTTGAAGGGCGGTACGGCAACGATCGGCGGAATTAATAGCATTGGTCGCCTTGATATTCAGTCGGGTGCCCTGAATTTGTCGGTATCCGGAAGATCGATGTTGAATGGCAGTGTTCTGAATCTTGTTGAGGCTCCAGCAACGATGACGGGCACCAATGTTGTATTCAGCACAGTGGACAAAGGCCTGGATTATATCGGGAAAACGATTGGCCTTGTTTGCGTGGGTGATGCTCTGCTTGACATTGGCGATGTGATGATTGAAGGTACCCTGGTTTCAAAGGGTGCTACAGGCAAATTGGATCGTGATGGGGTGGCCTTCGATTGGACTTACGATAGTGGTTCGATTAAGATTGCTGACACGGTTGTGACGGTATTGCCCTCCGGCTCTAACGTGAGTAGCGGTACGACTCTGGAGATGACAACATCCCTTGGCCGAGTAATGGTTGATTCTGATAAATTATGGTTCCAGGCGAATCCATCAGCAGTTCTTGATGGAGCAAGTAGCGAATGGGTGAATGTGGGTGAAAACCTGAAGCCTATTTCGGGGATAGATATGGCGACTCAACAGTTGGCAGAAGTGGTCGTTGTCACGGAAACACTGAGTGATGGTACGATTAGGCGTACGGAAAAGCAGACACCTGTAGGTCACTGCGATGTTTCTGCCATCATCAACGAATCGGCAATACTCAGTGCGGATGATGCCTCGAAGAAAGGAATTTTCTCGGTGGACAATGCTGCCGTGGTTTCTTCGGGAAGTCTGCTCATATCGAATACCGACATGACGGTGGGCAAGAGACTGACGATGTCCGAAGGAGCTGAGTTGACGATTGGCGAAGGGGGCTCTCTTACGATTGGCGGCGGTAGTACGGATGGATTGTCCGACGATGTCGCCAGGGAAAGTTTGACTTCCCGTATTACCGGTGCAAAGGTGATGATCTCTCAGGGAGGGAGCCTGAATGCCGGGAATGCTTCGGGGCAGGGAACAATGATTGTGACCGGAACCGAAATTACGATGAATCCGGATGCCCTATCCAGCTTGGATCAGGTGGCAACTCTTTCCGGCAAGGGGACTGATCTATTGCTTGTCTCCAGCAAGGTGAGTGGAACCGGGATTGTGAGTAATCTGCGTTCGTCCGATACTGCATATACAGCTGGGCATTCCCCGGGGATGATGACCTTGGAAAACGTATCGTCACAAGGGGATAGTTTCACGGTGTATATCGTTAGTGATCGCGTCCAAAGTGGCGCCATGAACGACGATGCCACGATTGGCACGGGGGTTATCTCGCAGTTTGTTATCAAGGGGCATGTGCAGATGGACAACGCCACTTTTAAGGTGTCGCTGAACGGCTCGGATGCCTCTACTCTGACGGAAGACACGGCATTCCGCTTCTTCGATTTGTCTTCCGGCACGTTGGATGGCAACTTCGTCAGCTATGACTTGCCAGACCTGGATGGCGACTTGTTCTGGAACATGACAAGCTTGATGAAGAATGGCGTGGCATCAATCCTGACCGCCCGGATGGGCGAAGGAGGCCGCATTGCAAACACGATGTGGAGCGCTGCCCAGTCGGTGACGAACTTTGCCAAGACGGCGCTGGGACATGTGAATGATTACCGCACCGGCCTTACCAATGTCTGGATGGGTGGTCTTGGTGATTTCTCGCACACGGGCAACCACAATGGCCGGACGGGTTACGACTACCAGAGTGGTGGCTATGCCGTTGGCATTGACCGTATGGTTACGAAAAATACCATTGTTGGTATAGCCCTTGGTCAGACTTATGGCAAGAACACGCCAACTGCGGCTAGTTTGCGCTACTCTGCGGGCAACATTGATCAGGACGGCATTATGGGGACCCTGTATAAACGTGCAATCCTGATGAAACCGACAGAGAAGGATACCATCAGCATGGAAAGCTACCTCTCCTACGGCGTAGTTTCCAACGATTCTTCGAAATCGGCCTTGTACGACGCGAGTCTGCCGGTGGCGACGGGATCCTGGGATGAGGAAGTTTGGTCTCTTGGCGTTGCCGCCGTGTTGAATCACCAGGTGAGCGAACGTACGAATCTGGCCTGCTTTGTCAGGGTGGATTACGAACACGTCTCCATGGATGACTTTACGGAAGGCAATGGCTCTTCCTGGGCTCGTTACAGTGGTGGCAACTACCAGGCCTGGCAATTGAAGATTGGAGCCACGATTGATCACACTTGGTCATTTGCGAACGGAATGGCTCTGAAACCTTCCGTAACCTTGGCCTATGTCGGTGATGCCATGCGCAATACACCGACTGTCAACTCCCTGGATCGCAGTGGCAAGTCCTTGCGTGAAAGCGGAGTGAACCCTGGTCGCAATGCCATTCAGGCTGGTGCAACTCTCGGCTGGAAGATCTCTGATTCCTGGGGAGCAAGCGCCGGATATAATGTGGAAGCTCGCAGTGGCTCTGTAAGCCAAAGCGTCAACCTCGGCACCAACTATTCCTTCTAAGCAGGAATCTATCACCGACAAGGCCTGTCTGACGTTTTCGTCGGACAGGCTTTGATCTTTTGGTGTTGAATATCAAAGGAACACGATATCCCAAGGGATCATTCCGTGTAAAAGCGAGGGATGCGGGGGCCTATGGCTGTGAGAATTTCCCAGGGGATGGTTTCTGCCATGCGTGCGATTTCCGGGATGGGGACATGCTCGCCCATGATTTCGACGGCATCACCGGCCTGAGCATCGGGAACCTGGCTTACGTCGATCATGATCTGATCCATCGTGATGCGCCCCAGAACGGGACAGAAGACACCGTTGTAGTACACCTGGACGCCTTTTTTGTGGAGGATGCGCATGTAGCCATCAGCGTACCCGATGCCAACGGTGGCGACGCGTGTGGGGGCGTGTGTCGTGTATTCCTGTCCATAGGAGATGCCGTGGTTTTTCGGCAGGGTGCGGACGACGGTAACGCGGGATTTGAGGACAAGCGCCGGTTTGAGTTCCCGCCCCAAGGGGGTGTCAACAGGAGCGAATCCGTAGAGGATGAGGCCGGGGCGAACGAGGTTGGCCGAGGGTGTCTTGTAGTCGAGGATGCCGGCGCTGCTGCACAGGTGGCGGTAACGGAGGGGGCAACGTGGGGAGATTGATCGGACGGCTTCCTCAAAGAGAGAAATATTGTGCTCGGTGATGGTACGGTTTTCATCGGCACAGGGGAGGTGAGCTCCGATGCCTTCGATATAGAGATTTTGCCATGTAGGGAGGCGATCTATCAGGGCGGGGATTTGGTCTGCCAGCAGGCCGCCGCGTCCCATGCCGACATCGACGGAGATGTGAAGGGGGAGAGTTTTGCCGTAGAGCTGAGCGAGGGAATTGTAGTGATCCCCTTCTTCGAGGGTGGACATGAAGCAGCGCCAGTTATTGAGGACGATTTCTTCGCGCTCCTCCGGGAAGGCTGGCCCCAGGATGTAAGGTTTGGTGCGGCACCCACTGAGGCTGAGTCGGCGTGCTTCGCCCACATTGGCGACACCGAAGAAAACGATGCCTTCGCGATCCAGGCAACGGGCGACAGGCTCCAGACCGTGTCCATAGGCCCCTGCCTTGACAACGGGCATGATCTGCGCGTCTCCTGCTGCTTGACGGATGACATTGAGGTTGTGTTTGATAGCTCCCAGGTCAACTTCTGCCCAGGCTCGGGGTGGACTTGTATGCGGCATACGAAAGAACCTACCCCTCCCACGTGCGGGAGAAAAGCGTAATCTGTGGATGAACGAAAAATCGAGCCCGCGAGGAATGACGTTTTTCAGAACCGCTGGATATATATGCTATACGATGATAATCATAATAAAATACGGTAGAGATTCCTTCCTGAATTGGTTAGACGGAAAATGAAATGCTTGTATTTCCAATGTTTTTTGTTTTGTTGACAGCGGTTCTGAAATCCGCTATTTGCCTTCGGCATGTGCAACATAGATCGAAGAAATTACGGTATTGACTTCCTCCGAATCCTTTCGATGTTGATGGTCGTTATTCTCCATGTTCTTGGGCAGGGTGGTATTTTACAGGAATCTCATGGGATACAGAGTAATATTGCCTGGGGAATGGAGATTGCTGCGTATTGTGCTGTCAACTGCTATGCACTCATCACAGGGTATGTGTGTTATGGGAGAGAACAACATTTTTCGAGATTTTTTGCTCTATGGATGCAAGTAGTGTTTTATTGTGTTCTTATTACTTCTCTTTTTTATATTTTTTCACCGGGAAGTATCGGAATTAAAGAGTTTATCAAGGCTCTGATGCCTGTGACGAGAAATCAATATTGGTATTTTACAGCCTATGCTGTCCTTTTTGCTTTTCTCCCGTTCTTAAATAGGATGATTGCTGCGTTGAATAGTAAATCGTTGATTTTGATTGTCCTGATTATTGCTTTTGTTGAATCGATTTTACCTTCATTTACGTTCTCTTCAGGGGTGTTTAATAATGCTGGGTATGGTGTTATTTGGCTGGCTTGTTTATACGTTATCGGATCTGCAATCAATAGGTTATCTGTTGTAGATAGGGTAAAGTCAAAAACCGCGTTTTTTGGATATGTTGGATGTGTCGTTTTGACGTGGCTAAGTTATGTGTCGATTGAGTTTGTTACCAATATTGTATTCGGTAAAGCGCGGGGTATGGGGGCTTTTGTTTCCTACTGCTCGCCATTCGTCTTCATGATGTCGATTTTCCTGTTTCTGGCATGTGTTCAGATGAAATTCGGTGGCTGGGGGCGCAGGCTGATTGCGTTCTTTGCTCCCTTGTCGTTTGCTGTGTACCTTATTCATACCAATCCTCTTGTCTTTAATTGGATTCTTGCAGGTCGTTTTGCATTCCTGGGAGCTGATTCGTGGTATGCCATGGTGGGAGGTGTGATTGGAATATCGATAGGGATTTATTTAATGTGTTCACTGTTTGATTACGTGAGAGCATGTCTATTTCGCATCTGCCGGGTGGACGCTCTCTCCCAAAAGATGGAAGCCTTGCTTATCGACAAGTGGGGCAACCGCGTACTTTTGTGGATTACCCAGTGGGTGGAGAAGGGGAAAGCAGAAGAGCCATCTTGTGGGGTGTTAGCGAACAAATTCCCCGATCCTTCCGGGATTGTTTTGCAAGAACCGTCGAAAGAGGAAAAATAGGCTTGCATTTTTGGGTGGGAGTGGTAATTGAAGCCATCCGTTTTTTCGCCCGGCGGGGCAGGTGCCTCATATTCTCGCCGGTGATAGGGGCCATGAGAAAAGACGGAAAGATCAACTCATCAACCAAACTTAAATGAGCAACACTGAATTGTTGGACTTGATTGACAGCAAGTTCCACGAACACCGCGAGGGTTCCATCGTGAACGGGACCATCATTGATATTCGTCCCCAAGTAGTCCTCGTAGACATTGGCTACAAGTCCGAAGGCGCTATCTCCATTTCCGAATTCGAAGACGAAGAAATCGAAGTGGGCGACGAAATCGAAGTCCTCCTTGAGCGCCTCGAAAACGACGAAGGTATCGTCGTCCTTTCCAAGGAAAAAGCAGCCCACAAGCAGAACTGGGAAAAGATCGTTGCCGTGTACCGCGATGGCGGTCTCGTCAAGGGCAAGGTCAAGAGCGTCGTCAAGGGTGGCCTTATGGTCAACGTTGGCGTCGAAGCCTTCCTCCCCGGTTCCCAGGTGGATATCATCCCCCCGAAGGATCTCAACGAATACGTTGGCAAGGTTTACGAATTCAAGATCGTCAAGGTCAACGACGAACGCAAGAACATCGTTCTCTCTCGCCGCGAAGTGATCGAAGCCGAACGTGCCGAACAGCGCCAGCGCTTCCTTGAAACCGTTACCATCGGCGACAAGGTCGAAGGTATCGTCAAGAATATCACGGACTTCGGCGCATTCGTCGACCTCCGCGGTATGGACGGCCTGCTTCACATCACTGATATGAGCTGGGGTCGCGTCAACCATCCGAGCGAAATGCTTCACATCGGCCAGGCCCTGGAAGTCATTATCCTCGAAGTGGATCGCGACAAGGAACGCGTTTCCCTCGGTCTCAAGCAAATGTCCGAAAACCCCTGGGCCGACATCGAACGCAAGTTCCCGATCGGTTCTCAGGTTGGCGGCCGCGTGACCAAGCTCCTTCCCTACGGCGCATTCGTCGAATTGGAAAAGGGTGTCGAAGGTCTCGTTCACGTCTCCGAACTCTCCTGGGTGAAGCGCATCACGCGTCCGAGCGACGTGCTGAAGCTCGACCAGGAAATCGAAGCCGTTGTGCTTTCCATCTCCCAGAAGGAACAGAAGATCTCCCTCGGCGTGCGTCAGCTCGAAGCCAATCCGTGGGACGATATCGAAAAGCGTTTTCCGATCGGCACGATCATCAAGGGCCAGGTGCGCAACCTCACTCCTTATGGTGCTTTCGTCGGCTTGGAAGAAGGAATCGATGGTATGATCCACGTGTCCGACATGAGCTGGACCCGCAAGATCAATCACCCCTCCGAAGTCCTCAAGAAGGGCGACGAAGTGGAAGCCGTTGTGCTCGAAATCAAGAAGGACGAACAGCGTGTCTCCCTTGGTATCAAGCAGCTTGAAAGCGATCCGTGGGAATCCATCAACGACCGTTTCAAGGTCGGTGACATGGTGACTGGCCAGGTTGCCAAGATTGCCAGCTTCGGCGCATTCGTGAACCTCGACGGCGACATCGATGGCCTGATCCACATCTCCCAGCTTAGCGAAGATCACGTGGAACGCGTCAAGGACGTCATCAAGGTCGGCGACGAAATCAAGGCTCGCGTCATCAAGGTGGACAGCATCGAACGCCGCATTGGCCTTTCCATTAAGGCTGTGGATTATGATGCCGAACAGCTTCGCCGCGAAACCGCTTCCTTCGAAGCTCTCCGCCCGAGCAGCGACATGGTTGGCCTCGAACAGGCCTTCAATCTTGCCGCCCTTCAGCAGAGTGGTGAAGAATGGAGCCCCTCCGAAGAGAAGTAAACTTCCCTTTGTTGTGGGATAAGCCTTGATAAAAGGCGTTTCCATAATTCAAACAATTTCAGGACTGCCTCAGTAAAATGAGGCAGTCCTTTTGTTTTTTGTATCAGAAAAATGTGATGATCTGGCTCGCAATATCTTGTCTTTCATGTAAATTTCAGTGAACTGAAGCGAATATTTGCGTAGCTTTTACATCTGCTACCTGCGACTGGTGCCATTATTTTATGGCTCATGCTGCAAATCTTGCCATTCAAAAGATCTTGGTTAGACGTTTGGGGCGGAGTCTGTGCTTCATTCGATTGTTTAGCCGTTCCCGAATCTTTTTCTGTTCTGTAAACGATGTAGCATCTCCCTGATTTTCAGAATTCAAGGATGCTCTAACTGTGTGTGGATGGGAAAATGTCATGTGGGAGTGGCCTCTATTTTTAGGCTGACGCCTGGCAAGACCTTTGACGTCGTGTCCTAGGGGGAACTGGCTGGCACAAAACGCAAGGCTTGTTTGAGTCGATTGTTATTTGAGGCAAGGGAAATGTGATCTTCTGGTCTGCTTGATTCGGACATCCTCACATCCTTGTTTTCCCAGTGCATCTAAAACAGAAATAATTTTAGCGCAGATACTGCATGATATTGATGGTGAATGAAAATAAAAGGCACCCCGGGTTTAGAGCCCGGGGTGCCTGATTATGAGTGTGATTATAGGCCAGCTTCTTAGAAGGCAGCGCTCACACCGAGTGATGCTTGCTGCGAGATGGCATTTTTGCGAGTTTCGAGTGTGTAGCCAGCAAAGATGCTCCAGGTTGGGTTGAATACGAGGCGGGTATTGTATTCAAACCTTCCGGCGTTGCGTGCCTGGGCTACGCCGCGAGCTGTCCAGGAGTAACCGTCTTCCGTTTGGCGAGTAGCCGTGGAGGTGGGGTTTTTTCTGTACACGTCGGGCAGGTAGGCGGCGCTGAAGGAGTTGATCAAAACGTAGCCGTTCTTGAAGGTGTGTTGTTTGGCAATGGCCGTACCGACAGGCAGTGCGAGATTGCGGAGCTTTCCTTTGGCGAAGTGGCGGGGTCTGTCTCCGGTTTCTGTGAAGGCCTTGGATGTGACATCGTCGTATTCCAAGCCGATGAAGGGAGTCAGTGTCCAGTCGTTGCCGAGGTTGTGGATCCATTCACCCTTCAGCGTGTAGCGCATGGCCTGATTGTCCCAGCGACCCTGGGAGCGGAGTCCGTCGCTGTAGTAGGTCTTCATCCTGTTGTTGGTGATACCGTAGGAGAGCGTGCCGGAAAGGTTGAAGGCGTTATTCTCGTTCTTTTCCTTGAGCCATCCCCAGTAAATGAGGCCAATATAGGATGTTTGATCAATTCGTGAGGCGAATTCTCGGCTGTTGTTTTTGCCGAAGAGGTTGCCGAATGCTGCGCCGAGGACGAAATTGTCCGGGCAGAAGCGGGCATCGCCGCCGACTGCGTAACCAAAGCCGTCATAGTCGTACCCTGCACGTCGACCATCGGTACGGTGCGAGTCGAAATCGCCAATGGTGGTCATCCAGTAATTGGTGCAGTTCTTGAGGCGGAAGCGGTCGATTCCAAGCTGTCCGAGGGCGATGTTGCTGACGGACTGCATGCTGGAAGCAGTGCTCCACTTGGAATTTTCTACATTGCTGCCAGCGAGCTCAGGCTTGAGTTCCTTGGAGTCCGGTGCGGGAGGTACCGGGCCAGGATCAGGGCCGGGGCCAGGACCAGGACCAGGACCAGGTTCGGGCTGTTCTCCATTTCCGGTAACCCAGGAAGCGAAGAGATCCTTGGTGCCATCTTCATTGATGACGACTTCATAGGTCCATCGGCCAGCGTAGAATTCGTCGCTGAGATCGCTCTTGTCATGTTGAGAGGAGACAACGGCATCGAATTGTCCGACATAATTAGTACTATCGTCGATTCCCTTGAATACGAGGAAGTTCTGGTCGTATGCGAAAGTTGGGTTCATGTAGAAATCCAGAAGATTATCTACAATCCCCATGTTGCCTCCCAGAGTGACCGTGTTGGCTGTCAACTGGATGCCACTTACCGTGTGTTTGCTGGCAACTCCGTATTGGATTTTGCCGGAGAAGTCGAAGGTTACACCTCGGCTGATATCCATGTGGTCTGCCGTAAGCGTCCCCGTAGGATCCATGACGTTGATGATGGAGGTCTTGTAGTTGTTGCCGCCAAGACCATTGGTGATGATATTTTTCGACAGAAGCTGGCCACCATTGGTGACGTCAAGTACCCCCTTGTTGAGAGTGTAGTTACGGGCTCCGATTTCGAAGTTGCCTTCATCGTTGGTTTTGGCTTCTTTGGCGCCAACGACAGCTTTGTCTGTGATCTGCACAAGGCCGTTATGCTGTACGAAGTTGGTGTATTCGTTAGCCGTGGATGTACGGCTGGCGATGGACTGGGCGTCATCTCCCTGGTAGTCAATACCAGTGAAGAGGATGCGTCCGGCATATTCCTGGTTGGAACCGTCTGTACGGTTGAAGTTAAATAATGTCCATGAACTCTGTTGGAAATCTGCTGGATCGTAAAAGGCGATGGACGAACCATCGATCGGAGAATCAGCATCGTACGTGTGAAGCGCCCGGAAATCCATGTTGATCCAGAGAACCTCCATGGGGTTGTCAGGGTTAGTATCATATCCGGCACCGCTGATATTGTATCCACCTCCGAAATAGATGGAATTGGCTCGTTTTTGACTCGCCAAGTCAGCGTTGATGAAGTTACCTCGGAAAGTAGTGTCTCGGTTTGTACTCAAGAAATTGATATTTCCCGTGCCCGCATGATAAATTGCTGCTCCCTTGGATGAGCTTCCGCTGGAAGTTGTATTATCTGTGAATGTACTATTGGCAATTGTGGTTGTATAGATTGTACGTCCCACTCTGCTTGTATTAAGGTGGTAAATGGCGCCACCATAGTTATCGCCATTGCCCTGAGCGTAGTTCCCGATAAAGGTGCAATTGTCGATGACGACTGTTTCATCAGCGTCAACGCCTAACCAGTAGGAATTCACCTGGCGCCCTGTGTGAGCAATAGCGCCGCCGAATGCATCGGCTAAGCCTGTTGCAAGCCCTTGTGGCGTTGCATTGATGGCTCCATTATTTTGGAAGACGGAATGGGATATGGAGAATTTGCCCGTATTCTCAATAGCTCCTCCCGCCGCAATAGATTTTCCGGTAATTGTTGCTGTTGATGAAACATAGTTTCCCGTGAACTGGAGGTTGGTGCCTTGAAGTTCTGCAAAAGCGTTGTTTATGATAGCACCTCCGGCCGCATTACAGGGTTGAGAACTATTTCCTGAATAGATCTGATCGATGGAGTTATCGGTGAACGATGTACCTTGAACCGTTAATTTGGCATAGACACCGGGTGAAACGGCTGTGCCTGGGAGGTAATTATCCTCCTGTGAGTAGCCATTGAAGATGGCGCCACCGTAAGAATAGCTATTCGAATTGGATTCAGCATTGATGTGATTGCTGACAAAGGCGGATTGAGAAATTAGAAGGTCTTTGCCCGCATTGAAAATAGCGGCCCCCTTGGTGTCGTTGGAACCTGTCGTGAAATTATGTTTGAAAGTAATTCCCTGAATTTCCGTTCGATTTGTATTGGCATTAAATAATGTCCGGGTTGTTTTATTGGTATGGTCTCCATGTTCATGCTCATCTTCACCGAAGGTGGCTGTAGGGCTTGTTCCTACGATTTTGATCGCATAACCATAATTACTTCCAATATTGATATTGGAAAAACTGCCTGTTTGCTTTTCGTCGTTGACACCAACGCCTGTATTCGAAAGTTCTACTAATTCAAGGAAATCGGCAATTTCAATTGTAGAGTAGCTTCCATCGAGAAGACCATTGATGTCTCCGACAGAATCGGCTTGAATAGTTCCTGATGCATGCGCACAAAACGCATATGCTAAGTAATTAGCTAATATTATTGGTAAACGTAATTTCATATTTTTTCGGAGCGGGGGTAAACTAGTGTCTTGGTGATGGTGTTGTCAAGGGGGATTCGTGTATTTTTTTCTAAAACGTATAGTAATTATGTATCAGTGGTGTGTCATTATTTCTATGGTATTCGATTTGTTTATATTAAATTAAATTCGAATGATTAGATTCTACCGAAAAAAATAATCCCGAATCTTTGAATGCTTTGATTATTCGGTAGGCACATCCGTTCAAACGTTCGTTTATAAAATTTGTCATACAGAACTTGAGGGGTTGATGAATCTTGTATTTGGTGGCTCTCATGAGTTTAATTAATTCTTGAGTTGTCGCTATTATTCGGTAGTTAGAAAAAGAATAATTTAATTTCTTTAATGGAAGTTGATGATCTTTGTTTTGTATTATTTTAAAACCGTTTCCATATTAAAAAATAAAGAAAATTGATGTTATGAATTATTAGTTTTTATTTATTTCTATGTGATGTGATCAGGGGCAATAAAAGCGTGAATAAAAAGGCGTATTCAGGGTATCATATCATGCTTATTTAAAATAATAATAATTATCGATTTTAATAAATTTAAAATCCACCAATTATACTATGCGTTATCTATTCTTATCCATTCATCAAGAGGATATAATGGATTAAGTAGGTGCATCTCGGAGACACTGCGTATTCCGATTGTTTCGGGTAGATTTATCTCCCTATCATGAAGTTTTTTATGATAACTGTAGCCCAGTTTAGTCAAGTCTTCCTTGATATCCAAGAGAGAGGCTCGCGTTTCTGATATTTTTAAAGTTGAGAAAGCGCGATATCAGGATATTTATCGACTAGTAGATACAGTCGCTCCATTCCTTGTTGATCGAAGGCACATGGATAATGTCCGCAAGGCTTTGTGGAGAGAGTTGTCCTCCTCTTTGTGCCATACTAAGGCATGACGCCGAACCGTACGCAAATGCACGCCCAACGTATTAGCTATTTATTGCCGGGTACCTCTCCTTTGTTCGCAAGCCTCTATGAGAGCTGTCGGCGGATTTCCTTACCTTGATCTACTTACCGCCCTTCGGTATCTATTGCGCAGGATGCGGCATTACAAGGCTTATAAGATCAGGTAAATTTCTGATTCAAAGCCTTGAATGTAAAAGGCTGGAATTGTATCTTGCTGTTTGGATTTCAGCCCTGAAAAGTACAAGAAATGACGATAGCAAGATCTCAAATTCTTGAAAATACGACGGGATTGAGGCTGATTTATGCGGTGCTGGATTCTTTTGGTTGTTAGATAACGGATGGGCGAAAGGTACGATGGCGGTGGTAGATCCCAAAATAACGGGGATGGAAAAACGTTTCCTGAAGGGAGGTCAGGAGATGATGCCGAGGGGGGGAGTTTTCTGCCAGTCGCCACGAGTGAAGTCTGGGAAGTAGGCAGGCGTGCCCCCCTGGGCAACGGATTGGGCTGAGAGGGGGGCGACGGCGGACCAGAAGGCGCCTTCATAGATATTTTGATCCATGGGGGTACCCTGCCGCAGGTTTTCGATAATGCGGTACATCATCACGAAGTCCATACCGCCGTGTCCTCCCATCTTTTGGGCGAGGTCGCCGATGCGTTTCCAAAGGGGATGTTCGTATCTGGCGTAGATATCGTCCATGTCTTTGCCTTCAATCCACGTGTGGTAGTTGCCATTGCCGAGTTGTTCACCGGCGACGCGTGTGGGATAACCAGCCAGGGTGCCGGCAGTGCCTTGGATGAGGTTGAGGCGCGAGTAAGGGCGCGGGGTGGTTTCGTCCCACTGGACGAGGATGGTGCGACCGAGCCCTGTCTTGATGATGGTGTTATTCATGTCGCCGCAGATGAATTTGCCTGCGTTCCATTTGTGGTCGGCTGGGAGTTTTTTTCGGGCGAACTCGGCGCGTCCTCGTGCGGGGGATGAGAGGGAAACGAGGTGGCTGAAGGAATCTTCACCTCGGGCGAGGTTCATATATTGGGCGATAGGGCCCAGGCCATGTGTGGGGTAGAGGTTCCCGTTGATTTGTTCCATATAGCCAGTGCGCCATGTGCCTTCCCCGCGATTTGTTTCCAGAAGCTGGTCTCGCAGGTTATGAATATAGGCGGCTTCCCCATGCAGGAGTTCTCCTATGAGGCCTTGCCGCACCATGTTGAGGAAGAGGAGTTCTTCACGTCCGTAGTTGACGTTTTCCAGCATCATGCAGTGCTTTTGCGTGGATTCGCTGGTGTCGATCAGGAGCCAGAGTTCTTCGATGGATGGTGTGAAGGGGACCTCGACAAAAGTATGTGCACCGCGCTTCATGCAATTACAGGAGATGGGGACGTGTGATGCCCAGTCGGTGCTGACGACGACGGCGTCTGGTTTGCATTCCTGCAGGAGGTTGAGGTAGTCCTCGGGGCCCTTAGCGTATTTGCGAGGTTCTTTACCCGTTTTCTTGAGAACATGGCTGGCGGCCCGGTCAACGAGATCTTGGTGGAGGTCGCAGACGGCAACGATGTCAGCCCCCTCGATGGCGCATGAGCTGGCAACATGGGTGAAGCCTCGACTGAGGCCGATGAAAGCAATTTTAACGGTGTCGAGCTTTGGGGCATGGAAGTCGCCCATGTAGATGGCTCCGGCGGGTCGGGAAGGGATGGTTGCAGTCAGGGGCGCGGCAGCTTGGCCCGGGGTGGCAGATTGAGCATGGGCTTGGGAACCCAGGGCAAATGCACCGGTGGCGAACCCTAGTAGCTGTAGAAAGTGTCTTCTTGATGCGGGAGTCATGGGGGGGATGGTGTCGATAATCCACTGTATTACGTGTGTAATGGAGCTTTTCTTTCATTTGTGGAGACGAAAAATGAATGTAAGACAGGAAAGGTTAAAAATATGGTCAGCAAGCGATTTAAAAACATGGTTCCTCTTGACACATTGCGGTAAAGCAAGGATGGTCAACACGATGTAGGTGCGAGAGGTGTCTCCTCGCGGAAACTCTCAGTATGAAGTATATAGAGTGAATTAACGCAATGAGTAGTAAGATGAATGAAGGGCCAATATCAATTGGGGGATGTGTTGTGGCAATGGTTGTGGCGTGTGTATGTTCCTCATGTAATATCATGGAACCGGGCCGTGTGACGGAAACGACGCTACGGAGCGAGACGTACAAACCGCGCACCTTCGAACAGTTGGATGGCTTTTTTAAGGATGGTCATATTCCAGGGGATACGATCAAGTGGCAGGACGATGCCTCCGCCAAGGGGGAGCCGGAGATTGTGATCGATAAGAAGAAACAGATGGGGTATTTCTATCGTGGCGATCAGTTGATGGGGTATTTTCCTGTGTGTACGGGCAAGCATTCTGTAAGCACTCCCGAGGGAGAATTTAAGATTCTAATCAAGGTGTCGGAGCACCGCTCATGCTTTGGGCAGTTTGTGTCGAAGGAGACGGGTAAGGTGATGAACGGCGATGCAGATATTCGCGTTCAAGCGGTTCCTGCAGGACAGACTTTTATCCCCGCTGAGATGCCATTCTTTATGCGGATCAAGGATACGGTGGGAATTCATCAGGGTTACCTTCCTGGCAAGCCTTCTTCTCATGGTTGTATTCGTGTGCCCGACCTTGTTGCTGCCAAGTTGTTCAATGCAACGCCTGTTGGCACACGTGTGACGATCAAGGGGGATTTGGGACGCGAGTTTTTTGTCCAGAGAGATGCTCAGAAGGCGGCTAGGCTGGCTGCTGCAAAACAGGCCGCCGCTGTAGCTGCCGCTGCTGCTTCTGATAGTAAGAAGTCTGCTGAATCTCCGTCTGAAGGAGGCTCGCCTGTTGCTGTTCCGTCAGTGACTCCTGCGCCTGTATCTGCTCCGGTCCCAACTCCTTCTGAACAAAAGGCAGCTGATGGGGCACAACCCGCTCCTGCATCTGCACCGGGTGCTCCTTCTGTTCCTGCGGAGCCAGAGGCAAAGTCCTCTTCCGTTCCGGCATCGCAAAATGAGGCTGTGTCTGCCCCTGTTGTCGTGCCAGTGACGGCTTCGGATGCGGATGAGCCCGCCGCTACAGGGCGTCCTCAGCCGCTTGATGCTCCAAGTATTTGATGTTCCAGGGGGGGGGGAGCGCCATCCCTCTACCAATTTATCAATAAGAAAGAGGCCTTCCTCCATTATCTGGGGGAAGGCCTCTTCGATTTTTTGATTAGAAGAAAACGGAGTGTTTCTTACAGAATACCGAGTTCGCGGACTGCGTCGCGTTCTTCCTTGAGTTCTGCTTCAGTGGCATTGATCTTTTCCTGAGAGAAGGCGTCGATGTTGAGGCCCTGAACGATTTCCCAGGAGCCGTCAGCCTTGGTGCGGATCGGGAAGGAGAACATGAGACCCTTTTCGATGCCGTAGGAACCGTCGGAGCAAACGGCCACGGAGTGCCAGTCGCCTTCGGGGGTGGGGGTCACGAGGCTGCGAACGGTGTCAACAGCGGCGGAAGCGGCGGAAGCGGCGGAGGAAGCGCCACGAGCCTTGATGATAGCGGCACCACGTTGTTGGACGGTGGTGATGAATTCATTCTGGAGCCATTCGGTGTCGGTGATGACTTCGGTCACGGGCTTGCCATTGATTTTGGCGTTCGTGTAGTCCGGGTACTGAGTGGCGGAGTGGTTGCCCCAGATGGCGACATTGGTCACGGCGGTGACATGTACGCCGGCTTTTTCAGCGAGTTGGCCCTTGGCGCGGTTTTCGTCAAGGCGGGTCATGGCGAAGAAGCGGTCTTCAGGAACGCCTGCTGCGCTGGCCTTGGCGATGAGTGAGTTGGTGTTGCAGGGGTTGCCTACGACGAAAATGCGGACATCGGGAGCGGCGTTAGCTGCGATAGCTTTGCCCTGGCCGACGAATACCTTGCCATTGATGCCGAGGAGATCCTTGCGTTCCATACCAGCCTTGCGGGGAACGGAGCCGACGAGGATGCACCAGTTGGCTCCCTTGAAGCCTTCAGCGGGGTCACATGTGGCTGTGATGTCATTGATGAGGGGGAATGCTGCGTCGCGCAGTTCCATGACAACACCCTGGAGGGCGTTCATAGCGGGTTCAATTTCCAGGAGGCGGAGATTGACGGGCTGTTCGGGGCCGAACATGGAGCCGGAGCCGATGCGGAAAAGGAGGGAGTATGCAATCTGTCCGGCTGCACCGGTTACTGTGACAGTAATAGGAGTTTTCATGATCTTTGGGAAAGTTGATGGATAAATTCCACCTGTTGGCAGGTGTTGTATCATGGAAATACCGCAGGGTCAATCTTGCAAAATGGCTTGCACGCAATGAAGTGTCGGAGCGCGGAGGTTGCGTTCAAATGCTTGAAAGGGTGGAGGCTTTTATGGTAGTTCTAGTGCATTCTCGTATATCTGGGAAGGGTTGGTTCCCTTGCTTCCTGCGTTACTTATTGATTATTTTCCTACAGAACACCCATGCCGGATTCTTCACAAGCTACGTCTCGTTCATCCACTTCATTGTGGGGAGTTCTTATGAATGTATTGATTCCAGTGTTGGTGCTGGAATGTTGCAGTGAGGGGGCTCTCGACCCTCGGGGGCGTTTACCGGGGCAGGATTTCTGGGAAATTGGTCCCTTGTGGGCGATGGTGATCGCGCTGGCGTTTCCGATTGGGTATGGGCTTCACTCCCGTATTCGGCAAGGGAAGTTTGATTTGATGTCGGCAGTGGGGATGACAGGGGTTGTTCTGACAGGTATTATAAGCCTGTTTGTCATTTCGCCCGATGGTGCTATTCACCGCAGTACCCCTTGGTTGTTTGGCCTGAAGGAAGCCTTGATACCGTTGTTTCTGGCGGTGGTGGTGGTGGTGTCTTCCCGGACGCCTGCTCCTTTGCTAAAAACATTTATTTATAAGGATGATGTGTTTGATGTCCGGTTGATTGAACATGAGATTCGGGGGAGGGGTAATGAGATTGCCTACGATGCCTTGCTGACACGGGTGACGTGGATTCTGGCGGGGGCTTTCCTGTTCTCGTCGCTGGCGAATTTTGCTGTCTCATACAGGTTTATGTCCCCAGTGGTTCATCTTCCGTTGGTGGAGCAACAAGTGGCTTACAATGTTGCTATCGGCAGGATTACCTGGTGGGGATTCCTGATTATTGGCGTGCCGTTGCTGGTGTCTCTCGGGGTGATTATCGTGCATTTGATCGGTAGTCTGGAACGTTTGACAGGGCTTGGACGGAAACAGTTGATGAGGTAGTCGTTGGGGGTGGCTTTTTCGCAAGAACCCCGTTTTCCAAGATTGCAGTTCCTGGGGGAATATGTTAGTAAACGAGTCTCCCATGAAAAAAAACTCCCTGATATTTAGTGTATTTTTGGCGACAGCCTGCTCGGTGTGGGCGGCTGCGCCACAATTTGATAGGCCTTTTGGCAACCACATGGTTCTGCCTCATGGAAAGCCCGTTTCCGTGTCCGGAACGGCCGAGCCGGGCAAGGCGGTCATTGTTTCCTTTGATGGAAAAAAACTCAAGGCGATGCCGAATGCGCAAGGGAAGTGGTCTGTGGCTTTGCCGCCTCTAAAGCCTGATTCTGACGGCAAGGTGCTGTCGGTCGAACAGGGTAAGGATAAGACCGCACTTGAGGATATTCTTGTTGGTGAGGTATGGGTAGCATCCGGGCAGTCCAACATGGCTTGGAGGACGAACCAGACACCGTCTGGCAAGAGTGAAATCTCTGCATCAGCCAATCCCATGCTGCGCATCATGCACAACGAGCCCCAGGTTGGGACGGCAGGGAACAAGTATAACGAAAATGATTTTTCCAAGCTGACTCCCAAGGATTTTTATCAAGGGGAATGGAAGGTGGCTTCACCGGAGAGTGTTGCTCCCTGTTCTGCTGTTGGTTACTATTTTGCCCGTGGTCTGCAAAAAGCTCTCGGGATGCCAGTGGGGCTGATTCATTCTTCCCTGGGTGGTTCGGAAATGGCTGCATGGTTGCCTGAGAAACTGATTGAAGGACGCAAGGAATATGTCTCCTGTCGGGGAAATAAATGGTTGGATTCACCTTATATTTCTGCTTGGGTTCGTGGTCGTGCCAAGCAGAATATGGCAGAGCGGCTTGCCAAGGGGCAAACACCTCCGCACCCCTTCAAACCTGCATTTTTGTATGAGAGTGGCATCTCCTGGCTCACTGGCTTGCCTGTGAACGGAGTGCTGTGGTATCAGGGGGAATCCGATGCGGAAACGAATGATTCCAAGTTGAACAAAATGCTATTGACGGACTTGATTCAGTCCTGGAGAGCTAGCTGGAAGAATCCGGAACTACCTTTCGTCATGATTCAGTTGCCGAGAATCAATGATCAGAGCCCACTTCGAAAATTCTGGCCGGAGTTCCGCGAAGTACAGGGGGATGTAGCTGCTGAATTGAAGAATGTGGCCTGTGTCAATACGATTGATTTGGGTTCGACGAACAGCGATGTCCACCCGCCCGAAAAACTAGAAGTCGCCAGGCGTGCTACAAATGTGGTCTTGAACCGTTTTTATGGAAAACAGGATGTGAAGGCTTACGGCCCCGAATTGGCTGACTGGAGAACCAAGGGCGGACATGTCTTCCTGAAATTCAAGAACTCTGAAGGTCTTGTGACAACAGATGGTCAAACGCCGAAGTGTTTTGAATTGGCTGGTGCTGATGGCGTGTTTTATCCTGCCGAGTCCGTGATGAATTGCGGGGAGGGCGGCGTGATTGTTATCCTCTCTTCACCAGATGTCCGCAAGCCAGTTCATGCTCGCTATTGCTGGAATACCTTTATGGAACCGAATTTGATCAATGGTGCCGGTTTGCCGACGGAGCCTTTCCGTACGGATGGCGGAGATGAAGACTAAGAAGAATTTATAACACCAAACATCAGAAAAAATGATTAGAAAGAATATCGGAACGTGGCTTTACCGCAGCGCGTGTATCCTCTTTGTCGGAGCTGTATTTCCCTCCCTTGCGGAGGATGCGAAAAAAGTTGCATGCGTCGGCGACAGCATCACCTTTGGTATGAACATCGCCAACCGCGAGGAGGCTGCGTATCCCTCCGTTCTCGGTAAATTGCTGGGGCCGGGCTACGAGGTTAAAAACTTTGGCAACTCCGGCAAGACGGCTGGTGACTATCCCTCTCAGAAAAAGAGGGGGCGTTGGTATGGAGATACTCAGGAATACAAGGATTCCGTTGCCTATGCAGCTGATATATACGTCTGCAACCTCGGTATCAATGATACGGGAGCCTGGTGGGATGCACGTTTGTTTGAGCAAGGTTATGATGCCCTTCTTGCTGCATGGCACAAGGCCAACCCGAAGGCTCGGATGCTGGCATGGGGGAATCTGGGGCCAGACTACCGCGGCCCTGAAGGAAAAAAAGCCTTTCCGGGCAATGTGTTTGTTCCGGGCTACAAATATTCCGGCACGGACAATGGCTCCTCAGCCAAGCGAGGCGAGGCTGAAAAGTTGATTGCCAAGGTGGGTTCCAAATATAAGGTCAAACTTTTTGATGCCTATACACCGATGGCTGCCAAGCCTCAGTGGTATAGTGATGGCTTGCATCCGAATGCCGATGGCGCCAGACGCCTGGCTGAGATTACCTTTGCCCAGTTGGTGCCCGTCCTCCAGGTTAAACAGCCCGTGCCCGTCATGCGCAAGGAAGAGAACCAGCTCGTGATTTCCAATCCCGGAGAAACAGGCGTCCTGATGGAATGGTATGCTATTACTGGGCCGGACAGGAAGATTTTTGCATTCGGCAAGGATACTGTGCTGCATCCTGGCCAGGATATGACGATTGATCTGGGAGGGGAAACGGTGAATGATCCTACAGAAAAACTTTCCTGGAATGTAAAATCTGCTCCGGAATCTTCCTTTAAACTGCGTGTTCTGGGAAAACCCATCAACGTTGGTAGGTAAGCGTATGCCCCCTGCCTGTCATTCCCTGTTTGTAACCATTTGCCTGGGATGCAAACAGGGAAGATGTTGACGGTTGTGTACGGGAGGTCTATAAGTGGGAACAGATTTCACCATAATTGCTACTGTTGCATTTCTGGTGAACAACAAATCAATAGAAATAATTATGAGAATATCTCCTTTTGCTTTGCCCGTTGCTTGCATTTGCATGGTTTCTGCTTCTGTCCAAGCTGCTGATAGCGTGCATTCTGTTCTTACTGAATTGTCTGATTCTCTTGTTGCGTTGAATTCTCAACTAGATACCATCAAGGACAAGGATTCTGCCACGGCTGCTGCTCCGGAAATTGAAAAGATCGGCACCAAGTTTGCTGCTTTGTCTCAGAAACTGATGAAGTCGGAAGACTTGACCCCTCCTGCTCCTCAAGATATCTTGGGTTTTCAAGAAATCCAAACGAAAATGATGGAAGCCAACAAGAAGTTCCAAGCGAACCTGATGCGCATCCAGCAGGGTGGATTTGTGACACCCGAGCTTGAAAAGGCTTTGATGTCTCTGAAACCTGCGGCTCCTGCTCCTGCTCCTGCTGCGGCCAAATAATTTCAGACCAATCTCAGTTTTTGACTATGAGGCCTTCCGGGATCTGCCGGGAGGCCTCATTCTATTTGGCAGGGCAGGGAAGCATGTGAATAAAAGTTTCAAAGACAACGGTTTGTATTATTTTTGGAACGAACGGAGACAAACTATTTGCTTGCATTATTGTTGCTTAACCCTATTGTACAGAGCAACGTTTGTGGATTGTCTCCATGTTCGTTTTTCGTCGGGCATGCCTTGAGAAATTTTCAGATTTTATCCAAGGCTGACATAATCGGCGGGAGTTGGATTGGACGTTTGGTTCGTTGGAATGTACGCCCGATCACGCTTTTGGAGCCACCAGGCTTTGCAAGGCGGTAAAGATTCTTCCTGAGGCACTGCCCGTACCTGACCATCACCTGCGCAGCATTCACCCTCGGTCGGCGCCTGTGATTAGCTGTGGCCGAGGGTGATCGAATAATAAGAAATATGAGTATACATTCTATCGAATGCAACGTCGGTGCGAGCCCCATGATCATTGAAACCGGTAAAATGGCCCGTCTGGCTGATGGCGCCGTAACCGTTCGCAGCGGCGATACAATCGTGTTGGTGACTGTTGTCAGCGCCACGAAAATCAAAGAAGGTCAGACCTTCTTCCCTCTGTCCGTGGAATACAAGGAAAAAGCTGCTGCCGCTGGTATGTTCCCTGGTGGCTATTTCAAACGCGAAGGCCGCCCCACGGAAAAGGAAATCCTGACTTGCCGCATGACGGACCGTCCGTTGCGCCCCATGTTCCCGAAGGGTTACTTCTATGACACTCAGGTGATTTCCCTCCTTTTGTCCGCCGATGGCGAAAATGAACCGGATATCCTCAGCATCAACGGTGCTTCTGCCGCTTGCGTCATTTCCGATCTTCCCTTTGCCGAACCCGTCGGCGCTGTCCGCGTTGGCCGCGTCAATGGTGAGTTCATTATCAATCCTGGCAACAGTCTGCGTGAAGAAAGCGACCTTGACCTCGTGTTCGCTGGTACGAAGGATCAGGTGATCATGATTGAAGGTTCTGCCAAGGAGCTTTCCGAAGAAGACTTCATCGCCTCCCTGCGCCTCGCTCAGGAAAATGTGCGTATCATCTGTGAAAAGCAGGAAGAACTCCGTGTCCTTTGCGGCAAGGAAAAGCGTGCCTACGAACTTTGCCTCGCCAAGCCGGAACTCCTCGAAATCGGCTACGAAATCGCTGGTTCCCGCATTGAAGACGCTATTTACGCCGACTCCAAGGTAGAACGCCAGAAAAAGGTGGGCGCTCTTCGTGACGAAGTCGAAGCCGCCATCAAGGAACGCCATCCCGAAGCAACTGACTTCGATGTGGAACAAGTGTTTGAATACATCCAGAAGAAGGCCTTCCGTATTTCCATCATGGACAAGGACAAGCGCGCTGACGGCCGTGGTCTCAAGCAACTGCGTCCTCTGACTGGTGAAATCAATGTTCTGCCTCCCGTTGTGCATGGCTCTGCCTTGTTTGCACGTGGTGAGACGATGGCCGTCTGCCTGACGACTCTCGCTCCGATGGAAGAAAAGCAGTATGTGGATAACTACACGGGCAGCAACAACGAAAAGCGTTTCATTCTCCACTACAACTTCCCTCCCTTCTCCGTAGGTGACACGGGACGTTTCGGTGGTCAGAACCGCCGTGAAATTGGTCATGGTGCTCTTGCCGAACGCTCCATTGCTCCTGTCGTTCCGAGTGCAGAAGAATTCCCCTATGCGATCCGCGTCACCTCTGAAATCATGGAATCCAATGGTTCGACTTCAATGGCTTCCGTGTGTGCCGGTGTGATGTCCCTTCTTGCAGCCGGTGTTCCGTTGAAGCGTCCGGTTGCCGGTATTTCCGTAGGTCTGGTAACAGAGCAAAACGATCAGAATGAAATCACCAGCTACAAGACGCTGTTGGATATCATCGGCTCCGAAGACTTCTATGGCGACATGGACTTCAAGCTTTGTGGCACCGAAGTTGGCGTTACTGGTTACCAGCTTGACTTGAAGCTGCCCGGCATCCCTCTCTCTATTCTTGAAGAAGCTATCTGCCTTGCCAAGCAGGGTCGTAAGCAGATTCTTGACACGATGAATGCCTCCATCTCTACTCCTTCTCCGATGAGTCCGAATGCTCCCCGCATCGAATCCACCAAGATTCCAGCTGATCGCATCGGTGAGCTCATTGGCCCCGGCGGCAAGAACATCAAGGCGATTCAGGCCGAATCCGGCGCTGACATCAATATCGAAGATGACGGCACTGTGCACATCTACGCTTCCAAACAGGAAGGCCTCGACCGCGCCATGTATTTGGTCAAGCGCATGTTCCAGGAAATCGAAGTAGGGCAACTTTACTCCGGCAAGATCGTTTCCACGACGGCCTTTGGTGCCTTCATGGAAGTGCTTCCGGGCAAGGATGGCCTCATCCACATTTCCGAACTTGCTGAAGGTCGCACGGCCAAGACGGAAGACGTCGTCAACATTGGCGATATGGTCACCGCCAAGTGCATTGGCATCGACGACAAGGGTCGTGTGAAGATGTCGATTAAGGCTGGAATTCGCGAACAAAAAGCGAAGGACGCTGAAGCACAAGGCATTACGGAATAAACCTGTAAATCCATTTTCATTCTCAATCAGCCCTTTCCGGTTTGCCCGGAAGGGGCTTTTTTGTCATGATGCAGATGTTGCATGGTTTCCCTTGCCGGGAAGCTGTACATTGAAACATTGCAAGTCGGTAGTTATTGATCGTGATGGAATCAGATAAAAAATCATCCAAGTTGCCCTGGATCATCAGCATTGTCTGCGGGGGTGTCGTACTCCTAGGCATTGGCTCGGCCCTCCTGTGGTGGAACCGTGTGAAGGCAGAATCAGCCCGGAAGGATGCCCATGTGTACCAGGGAGCCAGTGCTCACTGGGATCAGAAGGAAGTGCCGATCTCCTTGCAGTGCGCTGCCTGCCATCCGGAAGAGTTCCGCCAGTGGAGCAATTCCGACCATGCGTGGGCATTCCGCAAGCTTGATCCCCAGTTGGATGCAGAAGCCTTCCACGGCAATAAACTTAAAGCTCACGGCAGTACTCTCGTATTTTCTACAGATAAGGAGGGAGAGCGCTCCGTTTTTGATGAACAATCCAATACCAGGTGGAAGGCGGCTTGGGCCACGGGACGTACACCCTTGGTCCAATACCTGCTGCCAGCTCCCGATGGCGGCTTCCACACGATGAGTGCGGCTTGGGATGTGAAGAGTAAGGAATGGTTCGACATTTTCGGGAAGGAGGAACGCTCGTCGCGGGACTGGGGGCATTGGTTGGGCAGGGGGATGAACTGGAACTCACAGTGCGCCTGGTGCCACATGAGCGACTTCCGCAAGAACTATAACTCTGCTACAGACAATTATGCCTCGACGTGGAAAGAGCCAGGCGTGAGCTGCATTCAGTGCCATGGGCCGCTTCTCGCTCAGCCGGAAGCCAAAACAGGCTGTATGATTTCTACGGCTAAAAAGCCGACTGTAGAAGAAAACCATGACAACTGTGCCACATGTCATGCCCGCCGCGACGAATTTGATCACGAATTCTCGATCGGTAAAAAATTCGACGACCATTTTCAGCTTGTCCTTCCCGTTCAGCCCGGTGTCTTCTGGCCCAACGGGATGCAACGCGATGAGGACTACTGCGAAACTGGCCTGCGCCTTAGCAAAATGGGTAAGGCTGGGGTGACGTGCCTGGACTGTCACGATCCTCATTCCGGCCTGCTCAAACTCCCTCAGGAAAACAATGCTCTCTGCATGCGCTGCCATGCAACGGGAGAAAAGGTCAATGGCATACCTGCCCCTATCATTGATATGGCTAAACATACCCCATGTCCGACAGATTCCATGGGCGGTCGTTGCGTTGAGTGCCACATGCCTGAAAGCCTTTATATGGCGCGCGATCCTCGTCGCGATCACTCCTTCAATTCCCCTGATCCGGCCATGAGTCTGGAGCTGAAGATTCCCAATGCCTGCACAATGTGCCACAAAGACAAGGACGATCAGTGGGCTGCCAAGGCTGTGGAAGAGTATTATGGCAAGAACCCTAAAATGGCTCAAAATCGCGATAGAACACGTGCCATTCAGTGGGCATACGATGGAGATTCTCGCGCCATGGATGCCTTGCTGAAGGCGTATGGACGTGAAGAAAACGACACATGGAAGGCTACTCTGATGGAGCTGCTGGATTCCTGGTCGGACGATCAACGTGTGCAGTCCTATGCCTTGCAGGGGATGAAATCTTCCACACCTCTTCTACGTGCTTCCTCTGCCAAGGTGATGGGCAGAACCTCACCCCAAAGCCTGAAACATCTGCTCAAGGACCCTTCTCGCGTCGTGCGCTTACAGGCAGAATGGGCTCTTCGCGACGAACTACCCCAGGAGAGTGCCGAGTTTCTGGAATTGGGCAAGGTTGCCCTCCACCAGTCCGATCAGCCTTCTGGCGCGATGAAGCTGGCTCAGATGGAGGCAGGAAAGGGTAATGATGAAGCTGCCCAGGGGTGGTTTGAAAAAGCCCTTCGCTGGGATGCTACCTCCCCGGTTGTACGCCGCGATTATGCCGTTTATCTCTCTGGAAAGGGAAAAATCAACGAAGCAATTGCACTTATGACAGAGGCTGTCAAACTATCTCCGCAGGACGCTTCGCTGTGGTATCTTTTGGGCTTGGGACAGGTGGAGGCGGGGCAAAACCAACAGGCTTTGATGTCATTTGGAAAAGCTGTTGAAAATGATGATTTGTTCTTGCGGGCACGTTATAATATGGCTCTCTTATACAATAGCTTGGGAGATCAGGCAACTGCTGTTTCCGAACTGGAAAAATGTATGATAATGGAGCCTGGAAATGCAGATTATCCCTACGTCATAGCCACGATTTATTTCCATATTGGAGATAGTGAAAAATCAAAAAAATATGCTCAACAATCCTTAAAGATCGATCCTGCTCATCAGGGAGCTTGGAGAATTTTGGAACGAACGACTAGACAATGAATAAAAAAAGAGTTACAATTGACTCAGTGAATATTCAAGTTCCAAGCTAAATTACACATACTCACTCCAAAAAAAATCCTTATGACACGCGCACGACGAAAGCAGGCAGACAGGTCCGCCGAAACGAGTACCCGAATATTGGATAGCGCACAGAGACTATTCTCTAGTTGTGGATATGAAGGGGTTTCTATGAGGACTGTTGCTGCTGAGGCACAGGTCAATCTGGCTTCCATTGTATATTACTTCGAAAGCAAGGAAGGATTGTATTTTGCTGTCTTTGATCGTTATGCTGAGGGTATTTTGGGCGTGCGTCGCGAGGCTATTGAAAAAATTGATAGCAATCCATCGTTGGAGGGATATATCCGTTCCTTCATGGAGCCTGCTTTCATGGTGATTTCGGATCCTCAATATGGTGGTCAGGAGTTTGCCTCGCTCTTGTGGAGGCTTCCTCATGAACCCCAGTCTATTCAGGATAAGATCAAGCCCAAATATATTACGCCACTTTACGCCATGTATGCGAGCAAGCTCAGAGTTCTCTATCCTGATATCACGGATGTTGAAATACAGTCTTTCTTGCATATTGCGAGATCCCTGTTTTTTTCAACATTGGGGCGCAATGCCGGGACGAACATTTGGCCTTGCGAGTCGTGGGATGATGACTACGAAGTCGTGTTGACCCAAATCGTCAAAGCCCTTTGCTCAGCATTGGAAGCAATCGTCAACAAGGACTGACCCTGTGATGGGGGGAGGCGAGCAGAGTTTAGGCGCATTCATTTGTCTTGCGCCTGTGAATTAGGCGTGCATTTCCATCCTGAGGGTGTTATCATAGCTCAGATATGAGTGTCATTCCCAATGTTTTAGCGGAGAGATATGCCTCTCCCGCCATGAAGTCCATTTGGTCGGCCGAGGGCCGTATTGTTCTTGAACGCGAATTCTGGATTGCGGTGATGAAGGCCCAGAAGGATCTGGGGCTGGATATTCCGGATGGCGTGATTGAGGCATATGAGAAGGTTAAGGATCAGGTTAATATGGATTCCATCAATGCTCGTGAACGCATCACGCGCCATGACGTCAAGGCTCGCATCGAAGAATTTTGCGATCTGGCTGGCTGCGAGCATATCCATAAGGGAATGACCTCTCGCGATTTGACGGAAAATGTGGAGCAACTTCAAATCTGGCGCTCCATGCAAATTATTCGGGACAAGGCCGTGGCTGTCCTTGTTCGTCTGTCTGAGCGTGCGGTTCAGTGGAAGGAGGTGCCGCTGGCTGCTCGCACGCACAATGTGGCCGCCCAGACGACGACTGTTGGCAAGCGCGTGTCCATGTTTGGCGAAGAGATTGTTCATGGGCTTTCCTCTTGGATTTCCACAATGGATCGTTATGCCGTGCGTGGACTTAAGGGTGCCGTTGGTACCCAACTTGACCAATTGTCACTCTTCCAGCAGGACAAAACACTTGTGATTGAACTGGAAAACCGCGTTTGTACCCACCTTGGCATTCCTTCCAAGCTGATGAACGTCGGCCAGGTGTACCCGCGCTCCCTCGATTTTTCTGTTGTCTCCGGCTTGGTTGAGCTTACCTCCGGTTGTTCATCCTTCGCCAGGACATTGCGCCTGATGGCTGGTCATGAGCTGGCTACGGAAGGCTTTGCGAAGGGACAGACTGGTTCCAGTGCCATGCCTCACAAGATGAATGCCCGTTCCTGTGAACGCGTCAACGGGTTCCACATTATCCTGAAGGGTTTGCTGGTCATGATCGGTGGTCTCGCCGGCGACCAGTGGAATGAAGGTGACGTATCTTGTTCCGTCGTGCGCCGTGTCGTCATGCCCGATTCCTTCTTTGCTGCCGATGGCTTGTTTGAAACCTTCCTGACCGTTCTGGATCAGATGGGGATCTACGAACCCGTTGTCGAAGCTGAACTGCGCCGTTATCTGCCTTTCCTGATGACGACAACGATTCTCATGGAGGCCGTCAAGCGTGGTGTTGGTCGTGAAACCGCACACGAAGTCATCAAGGAACACGCTGTAGCCGTTTCCAATGACTTGCGCAATGGTTCCATTTCAACCAATGATCTTCTGGATCGTCTAGGAGCTGATTCCCGTCTCGGCATGAGCCGAGAGGAACTTCAGGAAGTCTTTGATCAGAATTCCCGTGCTACCGGGATGGCGATCACTCAGGTGGATCATTTCCGCGATTCCGTTGAGGCGCTTGTGGCCGAGTTTCCGGCTGGAGCTTCCTACAAGCCCGGAGATATCTTGTAACGAGTAATATTTGCCTGTGTGTGCTCCTTCCTGGAGGGAAGCATGCCGCAGAAGATTAGCAATAGAGCCGCTCCTGTCACGAGTTACAGGAGCGGCTCTATATCTTTTTGAAATTCAGTCAGGAGATCGGACTCAGGCTTTTTTCAAGCGGAGGAGGACGATTTCGGAAGGAACACCAAGACGAATCGGGAAACCATTCCAGATACCTGAACCGTTTGAGACAAACAGCATCATGTCTCCAACACGGTACAAGCCGGAAACATAGCCTGAATTGAACATGGAGACCATGCGATCAATTCCCACAATCATGCCCCCATGGGTATGCCCTGAAATCTGCAAATCGGCACCGTATCGGGACGCCTCGGGAGCCAGCTTAGGCTGGTGTGAGAGAAGAACCTGGGCTGTGTCGTGCGTGGCCCCTCTCAATGCACGTTCGATAGAAGGCAGTGGCTGGGATGAACGTCCGGCGGATGGGTCGGTAACTCCTGCCAGGACAATTGATCTCTTGTCTCTTCCAACGATAACATGCTCATTGAGAATCATTTTGACGCCTAATTCAGGGAGACATTTCATCCATTGTTCATATCCTGAATAATATTCATGGTTACCGGGTACTCCGTACACTCCATACCGTGCTGAGAGTTTTTGCAGGGGAAGGAGATCATTGCCTCGTGCTTCGACTGTTCCGTCCACGAAGTCTCCAGCAATGACAATGATGTCCGGGTTGGTGGCATTTGTGCGGTTGACGATAGCCTGAATGCGATCTGCGCGAGTCATACTGTCAGCATGCAGATCGGCCAGTACGGCAATCGTCATGCCATCAGCCTCCTGAGGGAGGTGGTTAAGGATGACCGTTTCTTCCCGGACATCCGGCACACTTGTTCCATTGATAATTCCGACCGTTGCCAGCAGAAAAGAAGCCATTAGAAGAACGGTATTGGTATTATTCCTCGTCGTTCGAGCTGAAGCACTGCATTTCGGCTTCTTCCTGAGACACAGGCGGAACAAGTACACCCCCCCCGTGACAATGTTGGCACCCAGCAGGAGGAAAAAGAAAATAAAGATTGAAGAAAACAACCATGCCGCAATAAGAAGCACGCTCTCCGGCAGTTCCGGTGCAAAAAACATGGGACCGCCGATCAAACTTAGCAGATGAAATTTAAGGGCAATCATGGCTACCGCCACAGCCAGTACAATTTTCCAGGCCCAATGGATGGGTAGTGGATGGATGGCACGCCAGAATACGTAGCCAGCAAGCAGGACACCAAAAGCGATCATCGGATTCATTCCGTGCGACTATAAACCTTGTTCCCCTCATCCCGCAAGCGTAGTTCATTTCATGCAGAGCCTTATTCGGGATACTGGTTTCCAACCATTGTGACGTCGCCCCAGATAATTTAAAAGGTAAAGCCCGCAAATCGTTGAACTTGCGGGCTTTATGATGGAGCCGATTGTCGGATTTGAACCGACGACCGTCCGCTTACAAGGCGGGTGCTCTACCCCTGAGCTAAATCGGCGTCATTTATGTGCAACTATTATAGTTGCCAAATCGATTTTGGCAAGGAAATTTCTTGTCGCACTTAGAAGAGTGATCCCTGGGTCATGGGTGGAGAATTGTCTTCTTGAGATGAATCAGTCTGTGAATCAACGTGTTCTGGTGTGCTGGCGTTGGCGGTCAGTTGAGCCGGAGCAGGTGGGGCTGGTTCCATTGTGGCTTCTTCCTGCTGACGGGCGGACGGCATGATGCGCGAGACTCGATCAACCTGGTGTTTGATGACGATGTTGCCTTGGGCATTGCGGTTTTTGACGCGGAGTTCTCCGAAGGAGTAGGCGCGGACGAGATTGCGCAGTTTGAGGACAGCTTTCAAGTAAACGTTGACGCTTATAGCGGCACTGTCTTCTTCAGTGGCATGGGAACTGAAGTGGAAGATGCGGGTGCCTTTGGTACCTTTGGTGAGAGGGTATTCCTTGTCTCGGGTGAATCCTCCGATTTTGAACCGTTTGGCGTACAGAGGTCCATTGCGTCCATCGCGGTACATGAGGTTGAAGACGGGGTCGTCATCCTTGCGGAGGATATTGATGTAGAGAGGGTTTTTGCCAGCGAAGAATTTTTCCTGAATGCGGATGACCTTCAGGACGCAATCAGCATCAATGATGAGGACATCGTCGAGAGAGGAACACTTGCAGATGGGTTCACCTTTTTTGACACCATAGCCGGCAAAACCTTCTTCATCGATGTAAAGGGTTTCCAAGGCTGCGGCGACCTGGGCACGATCCACGGTGCCGAATTCTTCCAAACGCGTTTTGCGGGGGAAGTTGGCTCCATATTTTTTGCGGATATTCTCGAACCAGCGGATGGTGTAGCGCGTGAGGTTGGCGAGGTGTTTTTCGGCTTGCGCGATGTCTTCTTCGAGTTTGAGGAGGTTTTTGACTGCTTTGTCAGCATCGTATTTCGAGATGCGCTTGATCTTGATTTCGGTGAGGGCGATGATGTCGTCGCGCGTGACAGGCAGTTTGAGGTGTCCGATGAAGGGCTTGAGTGCCTGGTCAATGGTGTCGAGAACGCTTTCCCAGGTTTCGCAGTCTTCGATGGTGAGGTAGATGCGGTTTTCGATGAAGATGCGTTCCAAGCTGCAACGGTGCCATTCCTGGTTGAGTTCCTGAAGCTGGATTTCGAGTTCCTGGCGGAGAATATCCCGGGTGTTGTCGGTATTGTACTTCAGGATTTCACTGACGCCCATGAAGCAGGGTTTGTTGTCACGGATGACACAGGCATTGGGGGAGATGCTTACTTCACAGTCGGTGAAAGCAAAGAGAGCCTGTCGCATTTGTTCTGCGTCGCTGCCGGGGGGGAGATAGACGATGATGTCGGCATGTTGAGCGGTGTTGTCCTCGACCTTCTGGATTTTTATTTTCCCTTTGTCGGCGGCTGTGACGATTGATTCAATGAGTTTATCAGTGGTGACGCCGAAGGGTACTTCTGTGATGCGAAGGATTTTCTTACTTTCGATTTCGACATTGGCCCGCACGCGGACTCGTCCTGTGCCGCGGTCTCCATCGCGGTAGTCAGAGGCGTCCATGATGCCCCCGGTGGGGAAGTCCGGCAGGAGTGTGAAGCCATCTCCTCGCAAATGAGCGATAGAGGCGTCGATGAGTTCGTTGAAGTTGTGAGGCAGGATTTTGCAGGAGAGTCCGACGGCGATCCCTTCGGCTCCCTGCGCCAAAAGGAGGGGAAATTTGACGGGCAAGGTGACTGGTTCCTTGTTACGTCCGTCATAGGAGAGTTGCCATTCGGTGACTTTAGAACTGTAAACAACTTCTTTAGCGAAATGAGTCAGTCGTGCTTCGATGTATCGGGAAGCAGCCGCTGGATCTCCCGTGAGGATATTGCCCCAGTTTCCCTGGGTATCGACGAGTAGGCCTTTTTGGCCGAGCGAGACGAGAGCATCGCCGATGGAGGCATCCCCGTGGGGATGGTATTTCATGGTATCGCCGACGATGTTGGCGACTTTGTTGAAACGCCCGTCATCCATCCGCTCCATGGAGTGCAGGATACGTCTTTGAACAGGTTTGAAGCCATCGTTGATGTGAGGGACGGCTCGTTCCAGAATGACATAGGATGCATAGTCCATGAAGTAGTCGGCATACATGCCTTCCACTGTCCGGCGGGCAGGAATTTTGTCGGGGGGGGTACTCACGTGAGGCTAATTATAGGCAAGAGAGTTTCGAAGGGCAAGCGGGATTCCTGTTTGGCGGGATGAGGAACAGGTAATCTTTTCGCGTCTGGAAATTCATGGTCTGGAATGCCATGTCGCGAGAAGGAAAAAACGCCCCTTTGCTGCGTTTGCAAAGGGGCGTTTTTAAAGTTATTTTCTATCGCAAGAAATTAACCGAGTAATTTGGCGCGGAGAGCGTCGGCTTCTTCATGAAGTGCGGCGAGCTTTTCGACAAGGGATTCCAATTCAGCAATTTCTTCAATAACTGCTGCAAGGCGGCGAAGATCGTCCGGATTGGAGACGACGATAGATTTCTTGGAACGTTCGGTCGAGTTCTTGGAACCGGGCTTGCGACCACGCTTTTTCTTGGCGGCCTTCGTCCAGTTAGAGATAGTAACTGCGCTGACACCGTATTTGGCAGCAGCTGCTTTCTGGGCGCCACGACCTGTATAAGTAGCAATAAAATCAAGGATTTCTGCTTTTTCAGTCTCTGTGTAGCGCTTGGCTTTAGTTGGTTGGTTGCTCTCGTTTTCCATAACAATTGTTTGAGATGCATCTAATGTATGAAAATGAGTGTACGATGCAAGTAAAAACAATGACTTGTTTGTATGTTTTTTCAATATCGTGTTATTGAGATGGTAAATATCTTTCTTTCCAATGTTTTGTTGGAGAAGATGTTTAAACGGTCGTATTAAATTGAATCAATAAACTTATTTTCAACGTTTTGATCGGAATGGAATATCTAGCAGAAAAAGAATAACGAATCCAATAAACTGCATTGTGATGAGATACCATGGCCATGGACCAAAAAATGTGAGGATGGAATCGGAAGATGGGATATAGCGGACAAATCCAAAATTGGTGTTCATCATAATATTAATAGGGTAAATAATGATTAGGTAGCCTATTCCAAAAAACTGCGCCATGAATTTGCCAGATGCAGCAGGTATCCACTTGAATACAATAGGGATGAAAAGGGCGCACAGGATGACGAGAGCGTGGCTGGCAAAGAATGAAAAATATACGGGAGTAGGGTAATCGTATTCCAGCGAGGGAGTTATGAGAGCCTGGGTGGTGGCTGCAAGGGCGCAAAAGTAGGCGCAATTGGATATCCATGAGGTGGGTTTGAGCATTGACCAGGCGCAGCAAACGAGCATGATATCACAAAAGTGCAGGGGAAGTATTTCTTCCCAAGAGGGCGAGGGGGATGTTGCTGCCGTTGCGAGGACTCCCCCCGGGATGGCAGCCAGACAAAGCCATCCGAGTATGTGTGCGATTCGTTTTTTGCCAGTTTGATCCTGTCTCATGGCAATCCGGATGATCCATGTTCCCAGAAGGACGGCAAGGCCAACTGCGATGAAGTGTGAGGCTCCAAATTGGTCGAAAAGGGGGAGGGGGGCTGCTTCGGTGCCTGGCTCGATGAAATGGGGCATGGAAGCTTTATGCCTGAATTGAGCGATGATTCGAGTCATTTCTTGCTTTTCATACTGCATGGTATTGACCATATTCATGCGCATGAAACAGTGGCTGGCAGCTTGCGTGAGTGCGATGGTGGTCGCCGGATTGTGCGGATGCGACGATTCGGAGGAGCGCCGTGCCCGGTATTCGGAGAAAAAGCCCGCGCCCAAGCCTTTGGAAAGAACCTTTGCTCCTCCACCTGCTCCTGTGATCGGCGAGCGCAAGGAGGACAAGGTGGTGGTCATGAGCGAGTACACAGGTGATGACTTGAGTCAGGTTTCGGGGATGTCGGGAAGGAATGTCCTGATTGTTTTCTACGTTCCGTGGTGCCCCAAGTGTGCCCAGTTCCGAACGACTTTGATGAATTATGCCAAGTCCCAGAAGGGGCGTTGCTTTGTGTTGACGGTAGATGCGGATAAGTACCCTCAGATTGCTCAGGAGTACGCTGTGGATGCCGTACCCAAGACGGTGTTGTATGTGGAGGGCATGCGCCTGCGCGACATGGTAGGCAATGTGAGTGCTGAACGTCTCGGTGCCTTGATCGACAACACTTTGAAGCCGGAGTAGAGTTCGAATAGATTTTTTGATTTACCATACAGGAATTATGCCTATCAGGAGTGATGGAGAAGAGACGAGAAGCAGGATTCTCAATGCGGCTGGAGAGGAATTCGGATTGAGAGGATTTCACCATGTAACCAACCAGGATATTAGCAACAGGAGCGGGGCCAATAGTGCTGCTATCAGTTACTACTTCCGGGACAAAGCGGGATTGTACCGTGAGGTGTGGTCATTTTTGCAGGCGAGGTCGGCAGAAACCCACATGTATTGGATGCTTCACGATTGTGCCGATTTACCTGCGATGTCGCAGCATGAGTTGAGGGAGAGGTTTGTACAGTTGGCAGGAAGTCTTCTTGATTGGATGCTGGACGGCGACTCGTGGGACAGTGAGATGATGGCCTATGAACGCGAGGCAGCCACGGGATTGATCGATGTGGAGCATGATGCCGTTTGTGCTCCACTGAAGAAGGCTCTGTGCCGTGTTTGGGCTCAGGCTCATTCTTTGGCTGATGATGACTCTGCCGTAGCGCTCAGAATGGAGATGCTGGAGTCGGATCTCCGCATGTGTTGCCGCAAAGTGCGTGCGTGGAACTTATATTGGGACAGGAACTCCATTTTCGAGTTTGTCGTGGGATCATACCTCAAGGAGTTCCCTGCAGAACAACGCGATGGGGGAGATGAAGCCGCCAACCGAAGAAAGCAGTCCAGGAGGGCCTCTTCTGTTCGCGACGATGCTTCGCAGATGGAGCTGGGCGTTACGGATGAGGTGGATCCTTTTGAGTTGAAGCCGGTAACCGTACAGGACTTGTCACACATGGCCCGCTTGCAGGAGGCCGCTCGCCAGAAGGAAAAGGAAGATCGCTCGATTGAGGAAGAATCCCCTCAACCGGAATTCCGGGGTTCGGAGCAATCCTTCTTCCAGACGGAATTGTTCTGATGAACTATACAATGAAGCTTGCATGACAAAATGTTTTGTCTGTCTGGTGAACGATGTCTTTCCTGATTTGTCCAACCGATATCAGCTGAAAGATCCCGATTGAAGGAGAGAGCAATCGTGGAACCTCGCAAGAGATCGCTGAGTCATAGGTAGTAAGTTGGAACAATGCCCGTACGCGCATTTCTCGCGTGCGGGCATTTCCATTGTTGAGTGAGGGCTTGCGATGGCTGTATTTTCCTAGTTTTTGCGTGAAGAAGTCTTGAATTTCGGCTGTGTATTGTATTGAATACTGACCGTTATGAGTAAGATGTCCGAACAGATCGTCTCCGGGATGAAAGAGGCCATGAAAGCCAAGGATTCCATGACCTTGAATACGCTGAGAGGTTTGAAATCCGCCTTGACGAATGCCGCGATTGAGAAGGGAAGCCTGACGACTATTCTTGATGAAGCGGAAGAGCTGGCTGTCGTGCGCAAGCAGATCAAGCAACGTGAGGATTCCGTGGAGCAGTATGACAAGGCTGGTCGTAGTGATTTGTCTGACAAGGAAAAGGACGAAATTATTGTGTTGCAGCAGTTTTTGCCAGCACCTATGAGCGATGACGAAATTGCGTCTCTTCTGGATGGCGTGATTGCAGAAACGGGTGCCACTTCCCGCAAGGATATGGGGCAGGTGATGAAGTTGATGAAGGAGCGCACGGAAGGCCGTGTGGATGGTAAAACCTTGTCGAGCCTCATTGGTGCACGACTTTCCTGATCGACGATGCATCGTTGCCGTTTCTTGAACAAAAGGAGGGGTTTTAGAGTCTAAACTGTTCCGTGGTTACTTGTTCCGCCATCATTGTTGCCGCTGGTAGCTCTCGCCGAGCCGGGTTTGATAAACTCATGGCTCCGCTGGATGGTACATGCGTGTTGCGCCGGAGTCTGGATGTATTTTTGGAGTGCCCTGCCATTTGTGAGGTGGTGTTGGTTTGCCCGGAAGATCGTTTTGCTCAGGTGATGCACGGTCTTCACCCGGGTGTTCCTGTGAAGCGGGTGGATGGCGGAAGTGAACGCCATTTTTCCGTGGCCTCAGGACTGGATGCTCTCACATCGAAATGTCCTTTGGTGGCTATCCACGATGGAGCCAGGCCTTTGCTTCGTCTGGAACATTTGATGAATTGCATAGAAGCTGCTGCCCGTTACGGAGCTGCGGCGAGTGCCCACCCGATTGTCGATACGTTGAAGCGTGGGGACGATGCTCATTTTTCTCGTGCAGAGTCCATTGACAGGAACCACCTTTGGGCGATGGAAACGCCGCAGGTGTTTGACCTTCATTTGATCCGTGAGGCCTATAGCCGAGTTCTTGAATCTGGTGCGCTGGTGACGGATGAAGTCTCGGCTCTGGAGTGCATGGGACGCTCTACTTATTTGGTGCAGAACCCTTGGCCAAATCCGAAAATTACATTGCCGGGTGACCTGGCGATTGCAATGGCTCTGAGAGCCATGACAAGCTGACTCATGACTATTCCCGATGCTATGAATACATCTCCCGCCTCGACAAATGACATTCTTGTGATTGGCTCTGGCTATTTGGGGGCTTCTCTGGCTCTTGAATTGAGGGGGCTCGGTCGACGGGTTGTGACGGTTGATCTCCAGGCAGGGAAGGCCGATTATGTGGCGGACGTCCGCGATGATGCTTCGTTGATGAGCTTGAAGACGGCTTTGCAGGGATGTGGTTTTTCTCCGTCCTGGATTGTGTACAGTGTGAGTACGCGAGGTGGGAGTGTGGATGAGTACCGTAGCGTGTACGTGCAGGGGCCAGAGAAGTTGATCAAGTTTTTTCCTTCTGCTTGCCTGTTTTTCTGTTCCAGCACAGCAGTGTATGGGGTGAAGGATGGCGGCTGGGTAACGGAGTCATATTCCGAGAATCCGGTGAGACCGCAAGGGTCTGTTTTGCTTGAAGGTGAATTACTTGTCCGTAAGGCGGGCGGTATCGTAGGGCGTCTGGCTGCTTTGTATGGTCCTGGGCGTTGTGTGCTTGTTGAGAAATACATGCTCCAGGGAGAAGCCCTGCCGGGCGATCCCGAACGGTGGCTCAATTATATCCATAGGGACGATGCCGTGTCGGCGATGATCCATTTAATGGAGCATGCTTCGCCTGGCTTTTGCTATAATATTTCTGATACGATCCCGATGCGGCTGCGGGAGCTCTATGTCTTTCTGAGTCGATTGGTTGACAGACCGATGCCGCGTTTCAAGGAGGCTCTTCCGGAGTCTCGCCGAGGATTGACCAACCAAAGAATTTCCTGTTCCCTCTTGATTTCGTTGGGATGGGAGCCCTTGTATCCAAGTGTGGTGGATGGGGTGCACAATGTTCTTGAAGAGCTGGAACTGAACAAAGACGATTTCTCCCCGGTGAAGTCATGATACAAAAGAAACTCTATATTTCCCCGTATTTGATCATGGTCGTTGTTCTTTCGATCGTGTTCATCTGGAGCAAGGAGGAGGATCGTTCCAAAACAGACGATGAGATCCGCAATATTGATGTTCTTGTCCGGGAACAAATCAGAGACGAGTTTGCCGATCTGGGGTTTCTGTTGGTTGATGTGAGAACAGGGGGGGAATTCAATGCGAATCACTGTGAGGGGGCGATTAACATTTCCTGCGAGTCTGTGGGCAATGTGTTCCCCATGATGATGGTGCGCAAGGATTACCCCGTGTTTGTGTACTGCAAGTCTGGAAGACGGGCGGAGCTTGCCCGTGAAACTTTGGTGAAGCTGGGCTACAAGCACGTGACGAATCTCAATAAAATTCTTAAGGAAGAACACCAGAAAGAAAAGAAATCTGCACCTTCAACTCACTGACGCAGAAATGAATATTATGTTTTTTAGAAATCCCGCATTTTATTTCGACGGACATGCCTTCACCAAGAATATCATGCTGACTGGTGGCTTGGCTTTATCGTTGATGATGCCGATGATGGCTGATGGAGAAGAAATTGCCGGAGGACGGGAAGAGGTTGCCTCTTCTTTGGCCAGCAACGAACAGATGAAGGCTTTGCAGAGGTGTATGAATGATGCTGTCTTTGAGTCGATCCGCTATCGACTGACGCTTCATTGTGAAACCTCTGAGGAGGAAGGAATCCCTGGGCCGTATTCGGAACGTATGCTGGATATGGAAGTGAAGGCTATGGCTGCCTTGAATATGGACGGAGTGCCAGATGATGTTGTGAAGAACCACTTGAAGGATCTGGAAATTACGCGCAAGCTTTTGGAAGCTGTGCGAACCAAGGCTCCTCAAAAGATTCTGGATCAATTGAAGGCCGACAAGGTGAAGGTAGCGGCAGAGGGTGATGATCTCCTTCTCAAATACGGGTTTACAGAAGATGTTGTTTCGGAAATCTTCAAAAAGTACTATGCCTTGATTTTGGAAAAGATAGATACCGTGATGCCTCAGGCTATGAAAGATCTGGGATACACTGAGGAAGATCCGCCACAGACCGAGGATGAACTGGAAAATATTGCTCAAAAGGCATCGTTGATGATTTTGGAGAGCCCGGACTTCAAGCGTTGACCATATTGCATGGACCCGATTTCCTGTTAATCGGGTTTGTTGGTGATGGTGATTCGAGGTTCTCTTGCTGCGTCCTGCGAGATGGTTTTGCCTCTGATGGCATCGATGATGACCTGGCGCACGGTGATTCCGGTGGGTTGAGCTGATTCTTTTGCCGGAATGTTGTAGGTGGAGAGCAGGTAGTTGGCAATGGCGACCTGGTAGGAGGGCGGGGTGCCATTGTTTGCAGAGCGGGGCGGCAGTTTGAGTTCTACGGAGGGGTGAGAGCCGTTGATGATGCGATAGGTGAGGCCGGAGCAGTAGAGGTCGATTCTGGGGGATTGCGGGGAGACTTCACGGTCGATGGCGAAACGGCTTAGGATCATGTCCTTGATCTGCTGTTCCGTCATCGTGCAGAGGTAGATCGTGTTGTGGAAGGGCTCCGCCGCATAGATTTGGTGGGTAGTGATGGGGCCTTTCGGGATTTCATGAATGCGGATGCCTCGGATGTTGTAAAATGCCAGGTCGGCGCCTGTTGTCTTTCTCATGGCGTCGCAGGTGAGTTCTGCCAGAAAGGGGGCATCCAGCCTGGTGGCGGCCGTGGCAATTTCACGGTGGGTGTCGGTTGCCTGTTTGATGGAGTCGGTCAGGGTGTGGAAACGGCTGTCGACTGTCGGGTAGGTGGCCAGTTCGACGAGTTTGTTGGATATATTTCTCTCTGGGGAAATAACCGTGATTCCTGCGTACTTCAAATTACACCCCGTTTGAGTGATTGTGACTCCGTTTTTGCGCACGGGTTGGAGGAGAGCTGTGTGGGTGTGTGCCCCGATGATGAGGTCAATTTCCGGGAAGCGGCGTGCGATTTCGATATCCTTGTTGGCTCCCAGATGGCTGACGAGGATCAGCAGATCGACATTGTGTTGCTTTTTGAAGCCACTTATCCAGGAATCGGGGGGAGTGCGGAAGGTGATACCGCCGAGTTTCTCCCGGTCGCAACTTCCCGAATTCGTCAGGCTGATGAGACCAATGCGGTGGCCTCCCAGCATGAAAAGAGCGTAGGGATGGTGCAATTCCCGTAGGGGACGCTGCCCCTGCATGTCGGAACTCAGTAAGTGGAGAGAAGGATATTGGCGGGCTACCTGTTTGCAGATGGTCTCGAATTGGTCGCAACCGTAGTCGAAGGCGTGGTTGCCGGGCACCATGATGTCGTAGCCCAGCTCTCCCATTAATTGCATGATGGGCCAGCCAGGCGAGGGGGCATCGTCAACGCAGGGGTCTCCGGAAAATTTATCGCCCGCATCAATGAGAAGAACGTTTTTGTTCTTGTTCCTGATGTCTTGCACGAGAGCTGCCAACCGAGAGAAATTGTCGATAGATGCATGGATGTCGTTGGTGGAAACGATGGTGATGGGTTCCAGCGTCCGGGCAAGCCCGGGATGCAGGAGAGAGAGAAGAATTACCAGGATAATCAGGAACCTGAATCTGCGTAAAAAACGGGAGGTCATGCGATCGATGAGTGAAGGCGACGGTGGGGAGATATTTTCTGTTGAAATTTAGTCGATTACGTCTGCGAGGGCAGCTTTTAGAAGGCGGATATATTGTTTCCGTGGAATTTCAAGGGTACCGAACTTGAGTAGGTGGGGAGTCGTCCATTGGGTATCCAGAAGTGTGAAATTGTTTTCTCTCAGGAAGCGGACAAGGGCGACGAGAGCAATTTTGCTGGCATCTGTTTTGATGTGGAACATGCTTTCCCCAAAGAAGGCATGGCCGATGGCAACACCGTAAAGTCCACCCTGCAGACCATCGTCATCCCAGCATTCCACGGAGTGGGCAAAGCCGAGCTCGTGGAGACGGCAGTAGGCCTTAATGATTCGGTGGTCGATCCACTGTTCTTTTGGAATGTCGGTGCGGGCACAGGCGGAAATGACGGCGTGAAAATCCGTGTCCATGCGGATTTCAAAAGGCTCTGCGGAGACCGTGCGGGATGTGGAAGCGATCGTCGAGGGGGATGATGGCGCGGGGATCCGGGGAGTAGAACTCAATGGGAGAATTTGGCCCTGCTTCCAGGTTGGCCATGGGGAAATAACCATCGCAGTAGGCGGAGAGCAGGATTTCCGGCTTGAGGGTATCCATGGAACGGGAGGGAGGGCGGAGGCTCTTTTAGTCTTCGTCGGTGAAATCGAGGTTGTCTCGGATTTCTTCTTCGAGGAAGGCGAGAGCATCCTTGCGGTTGAGGGTGATTTGTTCTCCTCCATCCAGGATGGCGAGCATCCCCGGACGTTTGGTCAACAGGGCATGCATCATGGTGAAGATGTGACCCAGGGCGCAGTCGTCTTCCATGGTGAAGACCAGCATTTGAGTGTAGACGCCGATGGACTGGAGGGCGGCACGGTCTTTTTTGAAGGCTTTGGATGCATCCATGATTTGGAGTTCCCACCAGACATCGAAGCCGGATGCGCCTTGTTCGTCGAGGCATTCGCCCTCGATGATGCCATCGAGCAGTGTCTCCAGACGTCCGGAAGTTTTCAGTCGTGCGCATGAATCCATGGCAAACATGCCGTCCTGAAGTTCCTCGAGAGTAGGCAGGTTGCCTGGCTCGGTAAAGATCCAGAATTCAGGGAGTTCATCTTCATCGGCGATATCATCGTTTCCGGGGTATTGCTGCATAGCGCGTTTACGATAGCAGGAATGGTGAAATTGTCTCGACTTTTCCGGTGGCAGTAATACAGAGTTTCCTGTAAATGCAACGAACGGTTCAAATTGTATGAAATGGAGATTTTTGATCGTAATACCACTTTTGCTTACTTCCTGTGCAGACCAGAACAGGGAGGAAATGGATTATATCAAATATCCGGAGAAATATGTCTATTTGAACGAGGGGTATATTTTCTGTGACGATTTGCAGCCTGTAACAAGGGAATACTATGCCATGTGCCAGGCTCCTGCCAGTGATGCGCTTCTGAAGGCTTCGATTCCTGACAAAATCGGGCAAATGCAATTGAAAGAGTGCTGTATATCATTGCCGGATAAGATGAAAAGTAAGAGCGGAAAGGAATATTCCATTGCGAAGGCGGCAAAAATCTATTCCGAATTGTATGCACTATGGGTGAACTCACGTCCCAAGGAGATGAAAGCAGTTTCACTTCTTAGTCTGCCCAGATATGTTCCAGATGAACAAGGCCCTTTGCTCCTGATCAATAATGCGTGCCCCGTAACTGTTGAATTTGAGATGCCGGGAGAGAACGCCGAGGGAATCTGTTTTTGCTTTGGCTATATGGACGGTAGCCCTGAAGAAGGATATGAAATGTCGGTTCTTCGTGTAAACGAAGGTAAGAGGAATTGGCCTGGTATTCGTATCGTGAGCCGTCAGCAATTCGAGCGTATGGTCAAGATTGCAGGTTTATAATAAGAAACATCAATCGGAGAAATGGTTTGGGGCGTGAAAGATAGACATGCCGGAGCGCGTATCACGTTTGTTATGACTTCTCGCTTTGTTGTCTCCATCTGTGCTTTCTGGATATTTTTTCCCGTGCAGTCGTCTGAAGCGGCTCATTTTGCGATCAATGGCGTAGAAGCTCCCCAATCAGTATCATGGGAGAGCCTGAAGAAGGCGGAGCGCCAATTGGCGGAATTGTACGGCGGACGCTTTACCTTGGATCAATCCGTACAGGAGCGCCTGAACAAGCTTGGCCCAGAGTCTCCAGCTGCCGAGCTTCTTGAATTGGCGAGGGAGCTCATGGCTTCGCATCCTCTCTTGAAGGAGTATCCGCTACTGGTGACGATACGCCCCCAGTACAAGCTGGATCACCACAACACGGAAACGCTTTTTCAGCTCGGGGAAATTAACACGGAAAAGTTTGAACCGGGAGGAGCCCTAAAGCTCCTCAATTTATCCGAAGGCAAGGCGACGGATTTAATAAGCCCCGGGGCAGAAGGATTGATTCGCGACCCGGATGTAGCATTTGATGGCAAAAAGGTACTCTTCTCTTGGCGTAAGAATATACAGGATGGTTACCACGTGTACGAGGTGCAGGCGGATGGCTCCGGCGTACGGCAGTTGACGTCCCTTTCCGGGGTGTCGGACATTGATCCGGCATACCTGCCCAATGGGGATATTGTCTTTTCATCGTCGCGCCAGCCGAAATTTTGCATGTGCAACCGCCATATCATGGCTAATCTGTACCGGATGGAAGGCGATGGAGCCAACCCTCATCCCATTGGGCGCAGTACTCTCTTCGAGGGGCATTCTGTTGTGCTGGATGATGGGCGGATTCTCTATGATCGCTGGGAGTATGTGGACCGCAACTTTGGCGATGCCCAGGGGCTTTGGACGGTGAATCCCGATGGCACCAACCACATGATCTACTGGGGCAACAATACGAAAAACCCGGGTGGTGTGATTGATGCCCGCCCAATTCCGGGCACTGGCAGTGTTCTGGCGGTTTTGGCTGCGTGTCATGATCGCCCTTGGGGAGGGCTGGGGATTATTAATCGCACCAAGGGATTGGATGGTCCGGAGCCTGTGGAGAGAACCTGGCCTGCGGACTACCATCAGCACATGTCCCAATTCGGCAATGATTGCTACGATTCTCCGCTCCACTTCGTGAAAAACCGCTACGAAGATCCGTATCCTCTGGATGCCCATTTCTTCTTGGCGAGCCGTGCTCTGAATGCGGAAAAGTATGGTGAAAAAACGGGCATTTTCCTTCTGGATACCCTGGGGAATGAAATCCTGCTTTATGCGGATGATTCCCCGATGGGAGCTTATGATCCTATGCTTTTGATGTCGCGCCCGTTACCTCGTGTACACCCCGATACGGTGCGTCCAGGCGAAAAGACGGGGACATTCTTTTTACAAAACGTCTATGAAGGTACTCATATGAAGGACGTGAAACCCGGAGAGATCAAATATTTGCGCATCGTCGAGTCTCCGGAGAAGCGAACCTGGACGCAGCAGGGCTGGGTGGGGCAGGGAGAACAGGCCCCGGCCATGAACTGGCACAGTTTTGAGAACAAGCGCATCCTCGGTGTGGTGCCTGTCGAGAAGGATGGTTCCGCAAGCTTCATTGTACCAGCGGATCGATTTGTGTATTTCCAGGCTCTGGATGCCGAGGGAAACATGGTGCAGTCCATGCGTTCCGGTACGATGGTGCGGCCGGGTGAGTTCCAGAGTTGCGTTGGGTGCCATGAGGACAGGCTGATGGCTCCGCCTTCTGGCGTCGGGGTTGCTCAGGCAGGGAAGCGAGCTCCGTCGAAGATGACGGCTCATGAACCGGGAGAATTCAGCTATCTCAAGAATGTCCAGCCCGTCTGGGATAAAAACTGTATTTCCTGCCACGACTTCGGCAAGCCTGGGGCGGAGAAGTTGAATCTTGCCGGGGATTTGACGATGCCTTTCAACGTTTCTTACACCGAGTTGTGGGGGCGTGGCTACATTGCCTGCGTGGGGGGAGGTCCTGCAGAAACGCAACAGGCGAAGAGCTGGGGTAGTCTCCGTTCCAAGCTGATCCAGGTATTGCTGGCGGGGCACAACGATGTGAAGTTGTCCGCGGAGGATTGGCAGACGATCAAGACATGGGTGGATTTGAATGGTGTGTATTACCCCACCTATGATTCCTCATATCCGGATGGAGTATTTGGTCGCGGCCCTCTGACTCCGGCTGAGTTTGGACACTTGCTGAAGCTTGCCAATGGCAAATTGACCCGGAGCCGCGATTCCCGTGGGAAGGTGTGGATTAGTCTGTCCCGACCGGAGGTGAGCCCGATCCTCAAAGAAGTCGATGCTGCCTGCCAGCAGGAGATTCTGAAGCTTCTGCAACTTGGGAAGGAACGCCTGCAAAAGACTCCGCGAGCAGACATGGATGGGTTCCGTCCAGCAGCCTTTTGCCAGAAGCAACTGGACAAATACAAGGTTCTGGAGATATCCGAACAAAAGGTGAAAAAGGCGATGATTGAAGGGAAGAAATTGTACGACAGGGACTTGGAATAATGTCACCAATCATGACGCTTCAAGACCCTGATTTTTGATGCATTTCGGGGAAAGTGTGCTAGAAGGGAAGTATGGAAAGTTATTCTCAGCACATACTAGATGCGCCGCCTGTCATTTTGACGGTGGCGGGTTCCGATTGTTCCGCTGGAGCCGGCTTGCAGACGGATATAAAGACGGCTCACGCTATGGGCGTGTATGCTTTGTCGGCAGTTACATGTGTGGTTTCCGAAGTGCCAGGCCAGGTGCGCGGGATTCAGGAAATGGAAACGAGTATGGTGGCCGATCAGGTGCGAGCCTGTTTGGCGTCGTTCCCGGTGAAGGCTATCAAAACGGGGATGTTGTATTCTCCGCCGATTGTGAGCGTCCTGGCTGCGGAACTGTATGAATGGAAGTTGCCTCTGGTGGTTGATCCGGTGATGATCGCAACAGCAGGAAGCTCGCTGATGAAACAGGAGGCCATTGAAGTCTATGAATCAGAGCTGATTCCCCTGGCAGAATTGATGACTCCCAATCTCGACGAAGCCGCAGCATTGCTGGGCTCATCCCCCATTACTGAAGCGGATCAACTCAAGGATGCTGCCAGCGAAATGGCCTTCCGGTACAAATGCGCTATTTTGTTGAAGGGCGGCCATCTGAAGGACGAGTGTATCGATGTTCTTGTCGCTCAGGATGGGCGCGTTTATGAATGGAAACATCCCAAGGTGCTGGGTATGTACACTCACGGAACGGGTTGCACCCTGTCGGCTGCTATTACGGCATCGCTGGCAAAGGGAATGCCCCTGCCCATGGCTGTAGAAGCTGGTCTGGATTTTGTCCATAGCGCAATTGCCAACTACCATCGCTGGATTACCCCCAAACAAATTGACGCACTGAACGTGTGAGCCCCGTTCGGTCGGGCGAGGGCGTTGCATGTGCTCCAGCCCTTTGCTGCATCGAATGATGAATTAAACAAAGAACCCGTCCTGATCTTCAGGACGGGTTCTTTTGAAATCTGGTACCCCCTCACGGACTCGAACCGTGGACAAATTGATTAAGAGTCAACTGCTCTACCAACTGAGCTAAGGAGGCGTTAGAGGTTATGGATCGGCGGATGGTACCCCCTCACGGACTCGAACCGTGGACAAATTGATTAAGAGTCAACTGCTCTACCAACTGAGCTAAGGAGGCATGTATCCGCCGGTCTCACGACCGGTTTGGGGCTTTCATGGAGCCACTGGTCAGGATTGAACTGACGACCCACGCATTACGAATGCGTTGCTCTACCGCTGAGCTACAGTGGCGCTTGTCTGGAAGCGTGGCAGGAATTAACCACAGCCCCCTGACCGATGCAAGACTTTTTTTCATTGTTGGTACAAAAAAATTGATCGACAAGACCAGGAAAATGGGCAGAATATTCTGTTTTTCATAGAAAAATGAGTCACTTAAGCTTGGTGTTTGGTCGGTTCCTGTCCAGATGTTTTTTGGTCGTGACGTTAGATTTGCTGGACATGGCAGGGGGAGTTAGTGTTTATGTCGATGACTACAACCGATCCCCTTTACTACTTATCTCAACAAACAGATGAAGGCTTATTACATTTTCCAGCAGGCGGACGAAGAAACGATTAGCGACATTCTTGACTGGATGCGCAATCGGGAACGTGCCATTTACCGTGCTGCTGTGCGCGAATTGGGTGCTTTGAAGAAGCTGCGCCCTCAGTATATCCAGCAAAAGCCTCTCCAGGAACAATTCCTTTTCCTGAAAAAAATGCTTTCCTGGAAGCCCAGTGAAGAAATCGGTGATCACCTTCTCCAGGTGTGGTTGTTGCGCAAGCATGAAGCTATGCTTGTTGACTTCCTGAACACACTTGGGATTGAACACAATGGCCATGGTGTGGTGGATGTTCTTCCGGATACGCTCGACAAGGAAAAGCTCCAGAAGGCAGTGGATCAGTTGTTCGAGAAGTACCCCGTTGGCGTAGCTTCCGTTTATCTGCAGATGTTCCAGTTGCAGACTGAAAAGGGCTGGGACGAGTTGGCAGAAGTCCTGGCAAACGATCCGCGAGTGACGATTCGCTGATTATTTCCGCACAGGAATGATTGATTTTCCGGAGCCGTTTCACCTTGTGTGGAACGGCTCCGATGTTATATGCAGTAGGAATTGGGAAGGGATAAGTTGCGGGCAGATATGCATGGGACTATGAAATTTCAGTATTGTTCTTGCGGATAACGCAGGAATGGCGTATGTTTTCTGCGCCCTGGCGGAGGGGCTGGGTTGCCTTTCCGCAATCGGGTGAATACCACCAAGCATTTAGACTTATGGACATGATTTCCCCCCGCATTGCCAGCCTCACTCCTTCTCTGACTTTGAAGGTGACCAACCGTGCCAAAGCCATGAAGGCTGCGGGTGAAGAGGTTTATGGACTGGCAGGTGGCGAACCTGAAATGGATACGCCGGAATTCATCAAGCAGGCCGCCATTGACGCCCTGAATAACGGTCAGACCAAGTACACTCCTTCGTCCGGCCTCCTCGCACTTCGCGAAGCCATTTCCGGAAAACTTAAGAAAGAGAATGGTCTGAGCTACGATCCCACGCAGATCGTTGTCAGCTGTGGAGCCAAGCACGCCTGCTTCAATGCTATCAGCGCTCTGGTGAGCGAAGGTGATGAAGTCATTATCCCTGCCCCCTACTGGGTGAGCTACCCGGAAATGATTCGCATGGTTGGCGGCGTTCCTGTGATCGTCGAAACCACGCCTGAAACTGGCTGGAAGATGACGGTAGAACAGTTTGAAGAAGCGATGACGCCCCGTACCAAGATGGTGATCATCAACACCCCGACGAATCCGACGGGTGCTGTTTACACGGAAGAAGAACTCAAGGCTATCGGCGATCTCGCCGCCAGCGAAGATATCTTCATTCTTGCTGACGAAATCTACGAACACCTTGTGTATGGCGACGCCAAGCACGTCAGCATCGCTTCCCTTAGCCCGGAAATCTATGACCTGACGGTGACGATCAACGGTTTCTCCAAGGGTTATTCCATGACGGGATGGCGCCTGGGTTACACCGCAGCTCCCAAGGAAATCTCCAAGGCTATTCAGACGATTCAGGATCATACGACCTCCAACGCCTGCACCTTCGCACAGTTCGGTGGCATTGCCGCCCTCAAGGGTGACCAATCCTTCATCTCTGACATGCGCGATGAATACGACATGCGCCGTCAGTATGTGTTGGAACGTCTCAAGTCCATCCCGAATATCAGTGTTGTGGAACCCCAGGGTGCCTTCTACTTCCTTGTTGACACGAGCAAGCTCGGTTTGACTTCCCTGAACCTTTGCGACAAGCTTCTGGAACGCTACAAGGTTGCCGCCATCCCCGGCGTTGCCTTCGGTAATGACAAGAGCCTCCGCATCAGCTATTGCACCACGCTGGATATCCTCAAGGAAGGTCTCGACCGCTTTGAAGAGTTCTGCAAGGCTCACTAAAATAGTTTTTAATTGATTTTCAAGGGCTCTCCTTTCATCGGGAGAGCCCTTTTTATTGTCGGGATACGGGAAAGCCCTTCTTGAAACGTGTTGTGTCATGTTTGCAGACAAGATTTGGAAAGTATGGTAACTATGTGTTCTCCCAACCCATAATCATCATGAGAAAGAAATTATACATCCCCGGACCGACCGAAGTGGCCGAAGACGTACTGGCTAGCCTCGCCGGCCCAATGATCGGTCACCGTTCTAAAGCGGCTTCTGACTTGCAGAGGGGTATTTCCGATAAACTTCGCAAGGTTTTTCTGACGGAAAATGAAATCATTCTTTCCACTTCCTCCGGTAGCGGATTGATGGAAGGTGCTGTCCGTTCTTGCACAGCGAAGAAGGCAGCCATGTTCTCAGTGGGGGCTTTTGGTGATCGCTGGTACAAGATGGCCACGGCGAATGGTGTGCCTGCCGACCTCATTAAGAGTGAACTCGGACAGGCCACGTCCGCCGAAATGGTGGATAAAGCCCTGGCTACTGGTCAATACGATACAATTTGCGTGACGCACAATGAAACGGCTACAGGTATCATGAATCCTGTTGAAGAAATCGCGGAAGTGATGAAGAAGTATCCGGACGTTGTCTGGTGTGTAGACGCCGTGAGCTCAGCTGCCGGGACGCGCATCGATACGGACAAGCTCGGTATTGACATCCTGATTACTTCGACCCAGAAGGCTCTTGCGTTGCCTCCCGGTATGGCTGCCTGCACGCTTTCCTCGAAAGCTTACGAACGTACAGCTCAGGTGCCGTGCCGCGGCTTGTATTTCGACCTGCGAGAACTCTACGATTTCATCCAGAAGAAAGATTACCAGTATCCATCCACGCCGAGTCTCCCTCTGATGTATGCGATGGATTACCAGCTGGAACGCATTATGAAAGAAGGCGTTGAAAACCGCTGGGCTCGCCACATTGAAATGGCCGAGTTCACGCGTGCCTGGGCGGACGAGTACTTTTCCGTGTTCCCTGATCGCCGCTATCTTTCCAACACTCTGACGGTCATCTCAAATACGCGCGACATCAATGTCAGCGATCTGAACAAGGCCCTCGGCGAACGTGGTCTCCAGATTGGCAACGGTTATGGTGCCCTGAAGGACAAGACCTTCCGCATTGCGCACATGGGTGAGTTGACCATGGACGACATGAAGGAAGTGACGTCTGCCATCACGGACATCCTGCATCTGTAATCGCTCTCACCACGATCTGTCAGTTTGCGTATGGCTACAATACGTCCTTTTGCCGCTTTGCGGCCTCCGGCAGAATTTGCGGAGCAGGTGTCCTGCCTTCCCTACGATGTGATGAACCACCGCGAGGCGGTGGTCATGGCAGCAGGGAAGCCGACATCGTTTCTACACATTTGCCGTGCGGATATCGATCTTGCGGATGAGTCTCTGATTCACGCCCCGGAAGCCTATGCCATGGGGCATGACAATCTGCAACGTTTTGTGCGTGATGGTATTCTTGTGCGTGAGTCCAAGCCCTGTTTTTATATTTACCGCCAGATGATGCACGGGCGGGTGCAGACGGGTATTGTCGGCTGTGCCTCTGTGGATGAATATTTGTCCGGCACGATCAAGAAGCATGAGCTGACACGCCAGGAGAAGGAACTGGATCGCATTTGCCACTTCGATGCCTGCTCGGCTCAGACGGAACCCGTCTTCCTTGCCTACCGCAAGCACGAGGGGATTTCTGCGGCGATTCGTGAGTGGATCAAGTTCCACAAGCCGGATTATCAATTTACGACCGACGATGGGGTGACGCACATTCTGTGGCCCGTCGATGACGATGCCGTGATTGCGGCCATCCAGTCGGGATTCAGCGAAGTTGGGGAACTCTACATTGCCGATGGGCACCATCGGACGGCATCCAGCGCAGCGGTTTCCGCCAAACGCCGCGAGAGTCACCCGGAGTACTCTGGTGATGAAGAGTTCAACTACCTGATGGCAGTCGTGTTCTGCGATGAAGACCTCTTCATTATGGACTACAACCGTGTCGTCAAGGATCTCGCAGGCATGGATGCTGCGGCCTACATGGCTCGCCTTGCTGACGTGGCGGACATTCGCCCAGTCGATGCCTCTGGCGGGTATTCTCCGGCTGGGCGGCACGAGTTTGGGATGTTCCTGGACGATGCCTGGTATTCCGTGAAGATTAAGCCGGATTTGATTGATGAAATCGACCCGATCGAGAGCCTGGATTGTGCCATCCTGCAAAAGTTGGTGTTACAGCCTATCCTCGGCATCGATGACCCGCGCACGGATGTTCGCATCGACTTTGTCGGAGGTATTCGTGGCCTCGGTGAATTGGAACGCCGTTGCCTGTCCGGTGAAATGCGTGTGGCTTTTTCGCTGTACCCGGTGGTGATGGACGATTTATTCCGCGTGGCGGATTCCGGCATGATTATGCCTCCGAAGTCCACCTGGTTCGAGCCGAAGTTGCGTAGCGGCCTGTTTGTCCATGAGATCGAACGCTGATATCATATTTCACGGGAACTAATATCCCGTCGTTTTACCGGCCGGGCAGTGGACTGAGTTTCGCTGCCCGGTCTGTTTCTTGCAGAGATGCTCATGCTTGCTCACGTCATTTCAAGATTTTGAGCTTTTTAATCTGAGGGGTATCGGGTAGCTTTCTCCGCGTATGGAAACGACACCAAACGCTGCTGATCTCTCGGCGCTCGACACGGCTGCTCTGCGCAGTCGTCTTTCCGAGCTCGGGAGCTATCTTTAACTTGGATGGCATTAAACAACAGGTTGCGGATCTCGATGAAAAGATGAGCGCTCCCGATTTCTGGGATAACCCGGAAGCGGCACGTGCGCTGATGGCTCAGGTGAATCCTTTGAAAAGGAGGCTGGAATCCTTCCGGAAGCTTGAAGGCAGACTGGATGACGTCGATGTCATGATCGAATTTGCCTATGAGGATGAAAGTGATCATTCTCTGGCCCAGGAAGCCGTGCGCGAATACGAAGCCTGGCAGAAGTCTCTTGCAGATTTTGAACTACTGACCCTCCTCAATGGCGAGCATGACCAGGCAGGTTCCTACATTACGATCCACGCCGGAGCCGGTGGTACAGAGGCCTGTGACTGGGCCAGCATGTTGCTACGCATGTACATGCGCTGGTGCGAACGCCGAGGCTACGAAGTCACGGTGATGGAAAGCACCGATGGTGACGATGCCGGCCTCCGTTCCGTGACCTTGAAGATCGATGGAGACTACGCCTACGGCTATCTGAAGAATGAACGCGGCATCCACCGCCTCGTGCGCATTTCACCCTTTGACTCCGCTGGTAAGCGTCACACGTCCTTCGCCTCTCTGGATGCAACGCCTATCGTCGATGATTCGGTCAATATTGAGGTTCTCGACCGCGATATCAAGCTGGATACCTACCGTTCCGGCGGCAAGGGTGGTCAGAACGTCAACAAAGTGGAAACGGCTGTCCGCATCACGCACATTCCGACGGGCATCATCGTGGCCTGCCAGAACGAACGTAGCCAGCTTCGCAACAGGGAAGAAGCCATGAACATGTTGAAAGCCAAGCTGATTCAGCTGGAAGAAGACCGCAAGCGTTCCGAAGCCGACCGCCAATATAGCGAAAAAGGCGATATCGCCTGGGGCAACCAGATTCGCTCCTACGTCTTCCAACCCTACCAGATGGTCAAGGATTTGCGTACGGGTGAAGAATCCGGCAATATCCAGGACGTGATGGATGGCAACCTTGACCCTTATATCGAGGCCATGTTGCGCGGTCAAAAGCGTGGGCAATAAATCCTATTATCATTAACACACAATCACCCTCCTTTCTGCCGTGGCTGAAGAAGCATCCTTGCAAATCGACGTCCTGACCCTATTCCCCGAGATGGTGGAAGCACCTCTTGGCGAGAGTATTCTGGGGCGTGCCCGGCAGAAGGGGTTGATTGAGATCCGGACGCACAATATTCGCGACTGGACGACGGACAAGCACCGCAAGACGGATGATTACCTCTGCGGGGGAGGGCAGGGCATGTTGATGAAGCCCGAACCCATTTTTGCCGCAGTGGAAGAACTGCGCCGTGAGAATACGCGCGTGGTGCTGATGACGCCGCAGGGCAAGGTGTTCAAACAGGAGATTGCCCGCGAACTTTCCGAGGCGGGTGGACACTTGATTATCATCTGCGGTCACTACGAGGGTGTCGATCATCGTGTGATCGAACAACTTGTTGATATTGAACTTTCTATTGGCGATTATATCCTGACCAATGGTGCGATCGCCGCTGTGATTGTCATCGACGCCGTAGCTCGTTTGATCCCAGGTGCCTTGGGCGACGAACGCTCTCCGGTCGATGAATCCTTTGCCAACGGTCTCTTGGAAGCCCCGGCTTATACCAAGCCCAATGTCTTCCGCGATATGGCTGTGCCGGAAATCCTTCTTGGAGGAAACCATCCCGCTGCCGAAAAATGGAAACACGAGCAGGCTTTGGAACGGACGCGCATCAATCGTCCTGATCTCTACGCCCAGTGGCTGAAAGATCACGGTCAGGAAAGCTGACTGTGGCACGACGCAGAGAATCCTTGGAATCCCACGGCGTTGGGTGTACCAAGTGTGGATATGAGTTCTGTCGTCGATCGGTTTTTGAAGTATGTACGGATTGATACGCAATCTGTTTCCAATGCAGGAGTAGTGCCCAGCAGTGAAAAGCAGAGGGATTTGGCCCGCGTGCTTGTGGAAGAATTGAAGGAATTGGGGGCGGAAGACGTTTTTCTGGACGAATTCTGCACGGTTTATGCGTCAATTCCCGCGACGAAAAGCATGGAGCATGTGCCTGTTCTCGGTTTTATTGCCCACATGGACACCTCGCCTGCCGTATCCGGCAAGGATGTGAAGCCTCGCATCGTCGAGAACTATGACGGTGGTGATGTCGTTTTGAATCAGCCTCTGGGGATTGTGCTTTCTCCGAAGGATTATCCAGAAATGACTCAGTACAAGGGGCAGGACTTGATCGTGACTGATGGGACGACTCTGCTGGGTGCCGACGACAAGGCTGGTATCGCCGAGATCATGGGTATGCTGGAAACTCTGAAGAACAATCCGGAGATACCCCATGGAGTCATCAAGGTGGCCTTTACGCCTGATGAAGAAGTTGGGCATGGTACGGATGCCTTCGATGTGAAGCGTTTTGGAGCTGATTTTGCCTATACCGTCGATGGCGGGCAGATTGGCGAGATTGAGTACGAAAATTTCAACGCCGCCAGCGTCAATTTGACGGTTGCCGGCAAGAGTATCCACCCCGGCTATGCCAAGGGCAAGATGGTGAATGCCCTCTTGCTGGCGATGGAGTTCCAGCAAATGTTGCCGCAGTTTGACAACCCGGCGTTCACAACTGGCTACGAAGGATTCTACCATTTGGAATCGTTGTCAGGAACAGTAGAAAAGGCTCATGTCGAGTACATTATTCGCGATCACGATCGCAATTCCTTCGAGGCTCGAAAGAGACGTATACATACCATCTGCTCCTACCTTAACGACAAATACGGGGCAGGCGCCTTCATGGTGGAAATCGAGGACAGCTACTACAACATGAAGGATCAAGTGGCTCCCTATCCCTTCCTCATGGACAATGCCAGGCAAGCCATGCTGAATCTGGGAATCGAGCCAGTCATAGTACCGATTCGCGGCGGAACGGATGGAGCGCGATTGTCCTTCATGGGGCTTCCTTGCCCGAACCTCTGTGCCGGTGGCCACAACTTCCACGGCCGTTTTGAATACATTCCCGTTCAGTCACTGGAAAAGGTTGCCGACATCCTTGTGGAAATCGTTCGTCTGAATGCCGGAGAGTGAGGGATTTGATCCCCTCATTTTCTCCTTCTGTTTTACGCAAAGAGGCGCACCCCGAACAGGTGCGCCTCTTTGAATTGAATATCGGTGGGATGGGTTCCCTTATTCGATGACTTTGAGTGCCTTGGCTTGCTCTTCGGTGAGTTCGATGTAGTTCCAGGGAAGGCCGCGTAGGTTGAGTTCTTCCATGAAGGGATCGGGATCGTTTTGTTCCATGTTGAACACTCCCTTGCCGCTCCATTTGCCTTCCAGAATCATGCGGGCGCCAATGGTGGCGGGTACGCCAGTCGTGTAGGAAATGGCCTGCGAGCCTACTTCGCGGAAGCAATCTTCGTGGTCACAGATGTTGTAGATGTACACAGCCTTGAATTTGCCATCCTTCACGCCAGTGATGACGGTGCCGATGCAGGTCTTGCCATGCGTGGTTTTGCCGAGGTCGCCCGGGTTCGGGAGAACGGCCTTGAGGAACTGGAGGGGCACGATTTCGACCCCGTTGTACACGACGGGGTCAATGCGGGTCATGCCGACATTCTGCAGGACTTCGAGGTGCTTGAGGTAGTTGGGAGAGAAGGACATCCAGAACTGTGCGCGACGAATTGTGGGGATGTGCTTCACGAGGCTTTCCATTTCCTCGTGGTACATGCGGTAGATTTCGTAGGTGCCAACGCCGTCCGGACAAGAAAAGCTCTGGTGCATGCTCATCGGAGCTGTGACGACAAAGTCGTCGTTTTCCCAGTGGCGGCATTCTGCGGTGACTTCGCGGATGTTGATTTCCGGGTTGAAGTTGGTGGCGAAGGCCTGGCCGTGGTCACCGCCGTTGACGTCGATGATGTCGAGTGTGTGGATTTCGTCGAAGTGGTGCTTGAGAGCCCAGGCAGTGAAGACATTGGTGACACCCGGGTCGAAGCCGGAGCCGAGCAGGGCGTACAGTCCGGCATTGCAGAAGCGATCCTGGTAGGCCCACTGCCAGGAATATTCAAACTTGGCGACATCGAGCGGCTCGTAGTTGGCGGTGTCCATGTAATTGACGCCAGCCTTGAGGCAGGCATCCATGAGATTCAGGTCCTGATAGGGCAGGGCGACATTGATCAGCAACTGGGGCTTGATCTCCTGCAGGAGAGCGGCAGTTGCGTCAACGTCATCGGCATCAATGGAGTGTGTTGTAATGTCGCGGCCTGTGCGCGCCTTGACATCCGCAGCAATGGCATCGCATTTGGCAATCGTCCGGGATGCCAGATGGATTTCATGGAAGACGTCGGAAAGTTGGGCGCACTTGTTGGCGACGACATGGCCGACTCCGCCGGCTCCGATGATCAGAACGGTATTCATGTTGGATGTATGGATCAGAAATAACGGGTATGCGGAAGCCCTTTGATGGACCCCCCGCGAACATGCACTCAACAAAAAGGAAATTCCTGCTAATTGCAACACAAGAATTGTTGGCAGAGTGTCACAGAGGAAATATCCCATCCCATCTGTTTCCGCCGGAAGTGCTCCATGACCCCGAATTTTTAATCTTCGGGCCACTTTGCGCAAAAAATGATTGCGGGATAGGCGCTGGATTAGTAGCATAAGTGAAATCTGACCTTTTTGCTATCACCTATGTTCTCTAAAAAAAATCTCCCCCGTTTTGCACGATGTGGTTTTACGTTGGTGGAAATCATTGTCGTTGTAGCAATTATTGCTATTATGCTCTCTCTGGGCGGTAACATGCTGAAAAATGTTGGGCAGGGACAGGGGCTCGAAGCGTCTGTTCAAATGGTTCAGGATACGGTGCGTGAAGCCCGTCTTGAAGCCATCGGCAAGTCCACATGGTCTCGCGTGGTGCTCGTCAGCAATCCCGACGATGATTCTCCGAGAACGAAGAATCTTCACTATTTGATTGTTATGTATAAGGAGCCGATGCGTATGACTCGCTCGACTGCTATTGATGACGGCGAGTGGAAGATGTCTGGTCGCGGACAGTATCTGCCGAATGGCTTCTTCGTCAGCCCGAAATACAGCACACTTCTGAAAACCGAGAAGAATGTCAATGACGCCATGTTCCGCAATAATAAGGAACTTAAGGATTTGACGGACAATATGCGCATTTCCAACAAGGGTAATTCTGAAATCTTCTACCTCGAATTTGACCCGCAGGGACGTTTGACCGAACCCGCCCGTCCGACTCGTATCGTCGTGATAGCAGGTGCTCCGGACAAGAACGCCAGTGGCGACAACTTTGGTATTCGTCCCTACCCGGTCGATCCCAAGACGAAGCTCCCGGCGACGGCTGCAGGCATCGTTGTATGGCCCAAGGGGCAAGTCAGCATGTTGCGTTCCCCTGAGCAAATTTTCTCCGACTTCAAATAATGTCGAATTGCCGATGATCTACTGAAAAATTACTACTGCTCCTCCATTTTACCCCATTCTCTCAATACCATATTTTTTTCTATGAAGTCGAAATCATACAAAGGGTTCACGTTGACGGAAACCGTTTTGGCGATTGGCATCGTCGGTGTTTTGCTCGTCGTCTTTGTTGCGATGTTCTTCCCCGCTCGCAAATCAGTGCAGGCCGCTCTGACGATTCAGGAGTCTGACAGAATCGTCAAGACGTTGACATCGGAGCTCAACATTGTGCGCCCTGATGAACGTGCGGCCAGCAACGTCAGAATTTCCACTCGCAACAAGTACACCAGCACCTTTGACAAGGCCTTCTACTGGATGCAGAATACCGCCCAGCCGTCCACGACGATTCTGGTGTACAATTACCGTGGCAATTTGGACAAACCCCTCCGTGAAGATGGCACCTACCAGCCAGCCCCCAATGGCATCGGCATTCCCGGCACCAGTACGGTGTTGGTACCTGCTTGTACGCTGGTTGGCAATAAACTGCGTTGGGAAGACTTCCGTGCGACGGTGGGCCCCGTGTTTGCTGTCAGAATGACCCAGCTCGTTGTCGAACAACGCGGCACTCAGTTCCAGTACATGCTGAATGCCAAGCCAGGCGTCATAAGCAATCCCTACGATTACAAGAGGGTGATCAACAAACCTGAGGATTATGTGTATGAAACGAACAACAAGCGTTTCCCGGCTTGGGGTGCTGAAGTGATGTATTTTGCCGAATTCTTCCAGCTCAACTCCCCGTCGCCCGAACGTATGGGGGGGATGAAGTGGGAACAATTGAAGAACCCCGTATTCTCCCGCAACCTCGTTTTCAGACGATAATGGATGTGACACTGTTGCTCGCAAGAACGAATTAAAATTGTTTTTTCTCCTATAACCTATGAAGAATATTATTTCCAAGAGTGTCCACCGAGGGTTTACACTGGTCGAATTGATGGCCGCTATGGCAATCACCAGTATCCTGATTGTGGTGATCGTATCTCTTACTGCCCGCGGGATTGATATCTGGCGTCTGGTCATCCAGGATGTCCGCACGACTGGTCAGGCCAGAACGGCCATGGACACGATGCTGCAGGATTTGGAATCCATGCAGGTACGTGCCGGTAACAATTTCCAGTGGCTGGATGCTGAACGCGATGATTCCATGGACACCAAGTCCCTGAAGATGGGACCGCAAGGAGCCAAGTTTTCCAACGCTGCCCGTTTGATCTTTTTCACAACGGCCTTGGATCGCAATGCTGCCATGCTCAGCGGTGAAGCTCGCGTGTACAATTCTCGCATGGCTTCACACCGTCAGACGGTAGGCGACGTTAACTGTGTTGCCTATAAGCTGGAATACCGTGACCAAATTCTGAACCGTGATGCCGAGGCTGACCGAGGCTCAGTCGGTTTCCCGGTGTATGCTCTGTACCGTAACCTTGTTCCTGCGTACAAGACCTTTGATGATCTGCTCGGCAAGACGGATTTGTACCAGGCCTATCGCAGATACCAGGCTGAGGAAACCCGCCCGCTGAATTTCCTTGTAGAAAATATTGTTGAACTTACCCTGATCTTTGAAGTGGAATACCGTGATCGTCAGGAAAGCGGCCAGCAAAATGCCACTGCGTGGGTCGAAGTCCAGCCTGTGCCGATTATTGCCACTGGCGTGCCCAAGAGCGGTTCTTATCGTCAGCTTGAAATCTTTGGCAATCGCATCAATGCTGAAATGGTGGGTGGTCGTAACTCCAAGATGGTGTACGGGACGGTTCGCGGTGTGACCATCAATATGACGGTTGTGACTGACGAGGGCATGGTTATTGTGGACCAGGTTCGCCAAGGGCGTCGCGGCATTCCCAAACCTGAGGATTTCTTTGGACGCTACACGCGTTCCTTCAGTCAGAAGGTTGATCTTCCCAAGCCTAACTAATGCAGCAGGCCGGAATCATATTTTCAGGTCCGGGGGAGGCAGTTAATTTGCCTCCCGTGGACCTTTTGCTTTTGTGGCGCGACCCCATTGCCCGATCGGGTGAAGAGGCGATGGCGGCTGATGAAGCGTTGTTGGAATGGGATGAATATTCCGTCCTTCGTGCCTATGCCTGGAAGGAACCGACTGTGACTTACGGCTTCTTCGATAGCGAAGATGAGGCTTCCCGCATTTTTCCGGACGATGGACTCCATTTTGTGAGGCGATGGACGGGTGGCGGCATCGTTGATCATCGCGCTGACATTCCCTTTACTCTTGCCTTGCGTCCCTGTGATCGCGAGGGGCGCCCTCCCAGTGCAGCCTTGTATCGCTGGATTCATGGTGGTCTGGCCCGCGTGTTGCGGAGTTGTGGCGTGGATTGCAGAATGCTGGATGGAGATGCCCCCGACGGTGGTCGTGCCTGTTTCTCTAGCCCGGTAACGAGCGATTTGATCCTGCCGGATGGCAATAAGTTGGCGGGTGGCGGACAACGTCGAGCCAAGTGTGGCATTCTCCACCAAGGCAGTATTCAGAATTGCACACTGCCGGAGGGCTGGGATTTGCAGTTGGCTGAACGCCTCTCCCTTGGAGTGAAGGTGTCGTCTGACGTGGAACCTTTCTCCGGCTTCCAGGATCGGGTGGATGAACTTGTCCGTACGAAATACGCAACGGAAGCCTGGCGACATGGTGGACACCGTCGCCCGAATCATTGATGGTATTTGTTTGATCGGGTGTGGGTGACCCAAGATTTTTTTCGTGAATTAATTGGAGGTATCTATGAACTATGATGAGATTATGAACCGTTATCTGACCGAAGGTGAGGAGATTCAACAATGCGTCAAACAACGCGTTTATTTGGGCGTGTTTCCCATCAAGCCCAACTGCATTGTGGTGACGAATAGACGTTTTCTGATCATTTATCCGACGCTTTTTTCTTGTTCGTTCGAGGATATGCTTTGGCTTGATATTGCCAATGTCCATCTTAAGGAAAAGTTTTTGACGGCTTCGTTGAGTTGTACCTCGGTTGATGGGCGGACGATTTCCCTGGATAAGCTTGTCAGGGATGATGCAGTTCGCGTGTACAAGGTTGCTCAGCTTCTTGAAGAACAGATGCGTGAGTTCCGTCGTCAGCTTGATCTGCAAAAGGCTCAGGCTGGTGCAGCCAATCTCAATGTGAGCACGCGCTAAAGTTGCCATGCTATCTCGGGCTGAAATCCTTTTTTCGGCACGAGTGTAAATAATTTGGGCTGCCCCGGCATGTCATCATGCTCAGGGCAGCCCTTGTTTTTCAAGAGGAGTAAGTTGAGAATCAGTTGATTTCAAACTGTACCTTGTCGCGGCTTACGGGCATGCCATGTTCGCAGAACCAGGGGAAGAGGTCCTTGCCTGCGGCAATGCTCATGATGGCGACGGCATCATCGAGACTGTAGGATTTATCAAGTTTTTTGGGTACGTATTTCCTTTTTGCCTGGAAGTATTTGGCAAGGAAGTCTGGATTGTCTTTGCGGAGTTGGTCGAAGACCCAGAAGGATTTGCCCCAGTTGATGGAGCGTTTTTGCCCGGAATCAAGTTCTGGTGCATCGGCGGGGCCGTTGCCATCCAGATTGTACAGCTTCATTTCAGGGTCGAGGGCAAGGGCTGATTTTATGGTGTTGGCGATGCGTTTGGCGGCTTCTTCAGGATACCCTTGGTCTCCCATGACGAGGTCGCCGACATAGGTGGCGATGGGTTCGTTCCAGTAGGGTTCCGTATGGGGGTGTACCCAGGAATGGACGTTTTCATGGGTGATGAATTCGATCATGCTGTCTTCGCGTTCCGGGAAACCACCCCAGAAGACAGCCAACCCGATATGGCGACCGTTGGAATAGCCGCCGCCACCCGTAGCCAGGAGCCCGACTTCGCTCGACATGCCCGGGGAGAGCGGTACTCCCATGAATTTCTCGATGGTCGGTCTGCATTTGCTATCCATCTTGATCATGGCTTCCGCGCTGGGGGTGAGGTAATCGCTCCAGTGATAGATGAGGGAGCCGACTTGTTTGGAATGGTCTGTGCGAACAAGGTCACCGCCATCTACTTGCTTGCTGAGGTCAACTTTGCGCCCTTCTCCTGCGCGTGTAAGTAGGGTGTTGATCCACTCGTTGTTGATGGAACCGCCATTCTTGTTCATTTTCTTGTCGCGTGCGCCGAATAGCGTGGCTGATGCTGCGATCACCTTGCCCTGGCCCATCTTTTTCTCGGCGAGAACAGGGGTTCCGTCAGCGTTGACAACGAGGGCTTTCCATTCACCCGGGTCGGTGAAGGTGAGGGTGAAGCCGTTGGGTGATTCAATTTCGCCCGTCAGCCCAGAGTTTGCGGTGAAGCTCAGGGGGGCTTTGCCTGTCTTGTCGAAACTCGCCCCGAATTGGCCGGTCATGGCATTTTGTTGATTTTTGCCGGGAGACCCCATAATGACGAGACCACCTCCGTTTTCGACAAATTGCTTCATGATGGCCTTGTCCTCGTCGGTGTACGGAACTTTGTCGTCACAGGCTGGCAGGATGAAGACATTGGCGTTGTCGAGATTGAGATTTTTAAAGGACCTCCAGTTACGAACATTGTTTTGACCTGGCTTCAGGTAGTGGTTCATCATGGTTCCGAAGCCCGTGTAGAAAGAATAACCGTGGGTGAGGTCGATGACAGCGGAGACTGGTTGTTCTGCCGCATTAGGCTCATTCGTTCCAGTTGTAGCCCCGATGGTGACGGTAGCTGTCAAAAGAGGAAGGATGAGAGATAGAAATAAGCTTTTCATCACGATCCTTACTACGAAGGGGGTGTGGAGCTTCTTTCATGATGACTCTCTTTCCGGCAGGGGGCAAATGTGCCTATGAAGCAAGGCGCGGAAGAGACTGTGGGGGCAGATCATTCTCTGTCAATGGGCTTGCGCCGGATGGACTTGATGGCGGAATGGTGGTGCTTGTCCTCGAGTGTGCGCTGGCGCTGGCGGCGCGATTTCCTGCGCTTTTGGCGGCGGAGTTTTTCGATGGCCTGGCGTTTGGCTGTGCATTCTCCCTTGATGACGGCTTCGTAGGTATCGCATAATTCGCGTCTGGCGAGGAAGCGGTTGAGCTCCCGGGAGCGATCCATGTGGCATTTGATAGCGATACCGCTGGGGATGTGGCGGAGGAAGACGCAGTTGTTGGTCTTGTTTACTTTTTGTCCGCCATTGCCAGTTCCTTTGACGAACTTTTCTTCGAGTTCGTCTTCCCGTATACCCAGTTCTGCCATGCGTTGTTTGAGGGCTTCGAGTTTTTCTGGTCTGACCATAGGGAGGAGGTGGGCTGGATATTGGAAAGCCCCCGGAGCTGATCCGGGGGCCTTTGATGTGTTTTGGAACGTCAGGCGTGCTTATTCCCCATAGACGCCGGGCTTGACGGTTTCTGGAGCAGAGGACTCGTTGATGAAGTCCACATCGCCGAGAAGCGAGCAGCCGGGTTCAAAGTGGAAGGCTCCGCGTATGGTGACCTTGTCGGCATTGATGAGCGATGGGAGCCCCAAGGCGTCGAGGGAGTCCACGAGCTTGTAGAGCTTGCTGTCGAGATCGACAATGGGAGCCACGCCATTGCGGGACGGGTGAAGGGCGACCTTGCCCGATTTGTCGATGACGACGGCATCGGAACGGAGCAGGAGGAGGTCCGAGCAGGTCTTGACGGGGAAGAAACGCGAGCGCGGAACATCGACGGCACGGGCGCCGGGGAAACATTCGATACCTGCGCCCATGGCGACTTCGAGCTGGAAGACTTGGGGAGAGGAAGCGTCGCGGGGATCGACCGTCTTGCTATTGCGAATCATCGGCAGGGGCAGGACTCCGTCGTTGGCGTTGAGGATGTCCTTGAGAACATCCAGTCTGATCCACAGTGTATTGGTATTGAAATAGCGGTGGCGGTTGATGTCCTGGAAGGCGGGGAGATCGTCGTCCGGGCACTGGGCAACTTCGCGGAGAATGAGCTGGTTGTCTTCCTTGCGAACGGCGAGGTGGCCACCTTTTTTATCGGCTTCCGTGCGGCGGGTGACTTCCATGACGAAGGGGGCACCGGATTCAGCGAACCAACGCAGGAAGCTCAGATCGAGCTGGGCGCCAAGGTTGTCGGAGTTGGAGATGAACGCGTATTTGACGCCCTGATCCAGGAGGCGATCCAACCAGCCGGAACCGAGCAGGGCGGGGTAGATGTCGCCGTGGCCGGGAGGGCACCATTCCAGTTCGGGGTTGGAGGGCCAGGTAGCTGGTTCCAGTGTATCGACCAGAATTTTGGGTACCCGGTTCTGCATGAGTTCCACTTCCTGCGGATTGTTGAGCCCGTCGGCAGCGTATTTGGAGAGGTAGTCGAGGGTATCTTCACTGGTGGAGAAGGAGTCCATCAGCAGGAGGCGCACGGGCGTGCCGGAGATGGCGCGGAGGTGCTTGATTTGTTGGACGATGACGTCCAGGAAGGTGTCCTGTCCTTTGATGGAAAGCAGGCTCTTGGCTTTTTGCAGGCCCATGCTTGTGCCCAGGCCTCCATTGAGCTTGATGCAGACGGTTTGCGAGATCAGCGTGGCATCGGCTGGAGATGTGGTAGAGACGATGGAATCCCAGCCCTCGACCTTGTCCGCCGGGGTGATGGAATCTTCGGTGATCATGCCGCTGCGGTTGGCGGCCAGGGAGTCGTAGCAGCGACGGAATGCGCCGATGGCGGCGGTGCTCAGGCCGACGCTCCGCATCTTTTCATCAAAAGGGGCAAAGTTGCTCATGGCAACATTCTTCATACGGAATGTACTGCCGGGAAACAAGATTATTTACCGCGCCGGGAGGGACAGGAAGAGAGGAGGGATGCCGGGGATTCCATTCAGGAATCCTGATCCATGAAGAATGCCTGGAGGATGCAGAGCAAATGCAGAAAAATCGGGATAGGCAGGAAGATAAACCACACCATGACCGAGTAGGCACCGCCGACAATGAGAAACCAGAGCACGGCCTGGATGAGGTGTCCCTTGTAAAGCTGCCCCAAGCCGGGAACAAACAGGCTAAGTATGGATGCGAGAATGGATTTTCCCATGGTAGTGATGAGTGGTTGGAGATGACGGAAGGTATTCCCCGTTGCATGTGGGAGTACTTGGAGCCTGGTTTCGTTCACAGCAAAGTGGTCATAGGGGGGTATATCTTGTAGTAGAATCCGCACGCAACCCAAAATATACATGCAAGAGGATAAATGTCCTCTTGTGTGTCATTTCTGGCTGGACTTTGAGAGCGGGAAGGGGGAAAATCGTGCAGTGCATTATGTTCGGCCATCAATGCACACGTTGTTTCTGGATAATCTGGATAAACAAGGTTGGCCGAGACCCAATTGACTTCGCCATGCAACAGGGAAATACGCAAAACAATCCGGAGGTTGACTTCGGAGAATTCGCCCCAGCTACCTACGCCGAATGGCGTGATGCAGCCATCGCTGCCTTGAAAGGTGCTGATTTTGATAAAAAGCTTTTCACCAAACTTGTGGAGGGCATTACACTCAACCCAATTTACAACAGGGATGACGTGCAGGACAAGGGAGAGGCCGCTGGCCAGTTCCCGTATCGTCGTGGCACGAAGACCCTCGGTTATGCGGAAAAAGAGTGTGAAGTGGCTCAGGGTATCCCTGCCGCCAATGCAGAAGACTTCAACAGCCGTCTTCTTCACGACCTGATGCGCGGGCAGACCGCCGTCAATGTTCAGCTTAACTGCAAGTGCGGTCTCAAGCTCCGCAAGCAGGCCGACTGGAACACCGCTCTCAAGGATGTCGAACTCGATTCCATCCCCGTGTACATTACCCCCGGCTCCTGCGGTCTGGGCACTCTTGGCATGTACCTTAATACGTACAAGGCCGGTGGCTTTGACGTCGCCAAAATGACTGGTGGCGTTTTGTACGACCCGGTCGGCAAGGCCGTGGGCAAGGGTTCTCTTTGCGGTGGCAAGGGCATTTGCACCTACTACGACCAGATGGCTACCATGACCAAGTGGGCCATCGCCAACGCTCCCGGATTCCAGACGATCGGTGTGAGCGGCCTTCCCTATAGCGATTCCGGCGCATCTGCCATTGAAGAAGTGAGCGCCATGCTCTCTACGGCGGTTGCCTACCTCCGCGCCATGGAAGAACGCGGCATCTCCATCGATGCTGCTGCCTCCCACATGCGCTTCACGGTCGGCATCGGAGCCAACCTTTTCCTCGAAGTTGCCAAGATCCGCGCTCTTCGCGAACTCTGGGCTTCCATCGTCAAGAGCTGCGGTGGCAGTGAAGAAGCTGCCAAGATCAAGTTGCACGCCCGTTCATCCTTCTGGACATTCTCCAAGGTGGATCCGTGGGTCAACCTGCTCCGTGGCACGTCTCAGGCATTCTCCGCCCTCCTCGGCGGTGTGGACAGCCTCGACATTCTTCCCTTCGACTGCGCCGTGCGCATGCCTGACGAGTTCTCCCGTCGCATTGCCCGCAACACGCAGTTGATTCTCATGGGCGAATGCAACCTCGACAAGGTTGTGGACCCCTCCGGTGGATCCTGGTACATCGAAAGCCTGACGAACGAAGTTGCCCAGAAGGTGTGGACCATGTTCCGCTCCATCGAGCAGGAAGGCGGCATCATCAAGGCCCTCCAGGCCGGTACGGTGCAGAAGCGCATCAACGCCACCGTAGCCAAGCGTTACGAAATGGCAGACCAGCGCCGCCAGTCCATCGTCGGCGTCAACCAGTACGTCAATCTCGACGAGAAGAAGCTGGAACAGACCGAAGCTACCGCTTGCGCCACCAAGGGCCATTGCTGCCAGAAGGGCGAAGAAGTTGCTCTTCCGGAAGTCGTGATGTGCGTTGATTCCATCGCCAAGGCTGCTGAAGAAGGCTTCTCCACCTGCCTGATCAACAAGGCTCTCTGCTCGGCTGCCGACTGCAAGTGCGGTGGTGCTCTCGAAATCGAAGTCCTGCCTGTGCGTCGTCTCGCTGAACGTTTTGAATCCCTCCTTGCCAAGGCCGATGCCTGGGTAGAAGCCAAGGGCTCCCGCCCGATGGTGTTCTTCGCCAACATGGGGCCGTTGCGCCAGCACAAGGCTCGCGCCGACTTCTCCCGCGACTTCCTGCGTGCAGGTGGTCTCGACGTTGTGTACCCCGCCGGGTTCCCGACGCCAGAAGAAGCAGCCAAGGCTGCTGCCGAAAGCGGATGCAGCGTGTGCGTGATCTGCTCCACGGATGACACCTATCCGGAAATCGTTCCGGCATTCTGTGCCGCCCTCAAGGCAATCAAGCCCGAGATGATGGTTGCCCTCGCCGGCTATCCCGCCGACCATGTGGAAGCCTTCAAGGAAGCAGGTGTGGACGCCTTCATTCACGTCCGTGCCAACTGCTACACCACGCTCGAAACAATTCAGAACAAAATCGGTCTTTAATCCCAACCTTTATTTCATACCATGAGCAATATCCCTGATTTTGCATCTGCCAACTTCCCTGAAATCAAGGTTGGCACCCCGCAACCGGCTCCCCAGGAAGAAACCTGGATGACCAACGAACAGATCGCTGTCAATCCGGTTTACACCAAGAGCGTTTACGACGACTGCCTGCACCTCGACTTTACCGCTGGCATCGCCCCGAACCTTCGCGGACCATACGCCACGATGTACGTTGCTCGTCCCTGGACGGTGCGTCAGTACGCTGGCTTCTCCACCGCTGAAGAATCCAACGCATTCTACCGCCGCAACCTCGCTGCTGGTCAGAAAGGTCTTTCCATCGCGTTTGACCTTGCGACGCACCGTGGTTACGACTCCGATCACCCGCGTGTTGTGGGCGACGTAGGCAAGGCTGGTGTGGCCGTGGACTCCATCCTCGACATGGAAATCCTCTTCAAGGGCATTCCGCTCGACAAGATGTCTGTCTCCATGACGATGAACGGCGCCGTTCTCCCCGTCTTGGCCTTCTACATCGTGGCCGCCCAGGAACAAGGCTGCTCTCTCGATCAGCTCTCCGGCACGATCCAGAACGACATTCTGAAGGAATACATGGTGCGCAACACCTACATTTATCCTCCGGATCCCTCGATGCGCATCATCGCCGATATCTTCGAATTCACCTCGAAGTTCATGCCGAAGTTCAACTCCATTTCCATCTCCGGCTATCACATGCAGGAAGCCGGCGCCACCGCCGACTTGGAAATGGCCTATACGCTCGCCGACGGCCTCCAATACGTTCGCACGGGTATCCAGGCTGGCATCGACATCGACGCCTTCGCACCCCGTCTGTCCTTCTTCTGGGCACAGGGCAAGAACTACTTCATGGAAATCGCCAAGATGCGCGCCGCTCGCGTGCTCTGGGCCAAGATGATCAAGCAGTTCAACCCGAAGAACGAAAAGTCCCTGGCACTGCGCACGCACTCCCAGACCTCCGGTTGGTCTCTCACGGAACAGGACCCGTTCAACAACGTTACGCGTACCTGCATCGAAGCCCTTGCGGCCTCCTGCGGTCACACGCAGTCCTTGCACACCAACTCGCTGGACGAAGCCATCGCTCTGCCGACCGACTTCTCGGCTCGCATTGCCCGTAACACCCAGCTCTTCCTCCAGGACGAAACGACGATCTGCAAGGTCATCGACCCGTGGGGCGGTTCCTACTACGTGGAATACCTGACCAACGAACTCATTCGCAAGGGGTGGGCACACATCCAGGAAGTGGAAGCACTCGGCGGCATGGCCAAGGCCATCGAAACCGGCCTGCCCAAGATGCGTATTGAAGAAGCCGCCGCTCGCCGTCAGGCAGCCATCGACTCCGGCAAGGAACCGATCATCGGCGTCAACAAGTACCGTCTGGAACAGGAAGAAAAGATAGACATTCTCGAAGTGGACAACTCCGCTGTTCGCGATGCCCAGCTGGCCCGCCTGCAGAAGCTCCGTGCAGAACGCGACAACGCTGCTTGCGAAGCCGCCCTCAAGGAACTCTCCGACTGCGCCCGCACCGGTGAAGGCAACCTCCTCGACCTCTCCATCAAGGCAGCCAAGGCTCGCGCCTCCCTTGGTGAAATCTCCTCCGCCCTGGAAGAACATTTCGGGCGTCACAAAGCACCTATCAAACTTATTACTGGCGTGTACGGTTCAGCATATGGAAACGATCCCCTAGTGGAAGAAGTGCGCAAGATGACGAACACCTTTGCCGATCGCGAAGGCCGTCGTCCCCGCATCCTCGTCGCCAAGATGGGGCAGGACGGTCACGACCGCGGTGCCAAGGTGGTTTCCTCCGCCTATGCAGACCTCGGTTTTGACGTTGACGTAGGTCCTCTCTTCCAGACCCCGGAAGAAACGGCCAAGATGGCAATTGAAAACGACGTCCACATCGTGGGTATGAGCTCGCTGGCCGCTGGTCACAAGACGCTCCTCCCACAGCTTGTTGAAGAACTCACCAAGCAGGGACGCCCGGACATCCAGGTCTTCTGCGGCGGTGTGATCCCCGCCCAGGACTACGATTACCTCAAGGAACACGGCGCAGTGGCCATCTTTGGCCCCGGCACCAACATTCCGTCCGCCGCCAAGGAAATCATGGAAGTCCTCGACAGGCAGTTCTCCATCGAGGACTAATTGCCGTCACACTCCCCCCCCATGTCGGCACAATCCCCGGCATGATGCAACTTCAAGCCTGCTCCCACAGCAATGCCGGGGCAGGCTTCTTGTTTTTTCCGCCAGAGAAAAGATTTTATGAACTATCCAGCACATTGCTCTTGAACAGTGAAATGAGGATTTGAGCGGTAGTGTAAAAACAAATGTTTGCATTCCGCGGAATCCAGATGGCGCATATTGAGGTAACGCGTCAGCAGAAGATCTGTTGAGTGATGCCCCATTTCACGTTGGAGATTATTTAGATTTCTGTATTAAATATAATGCATTGTAGATCAGTATTTTATTGTAAATTTTATGTACAAGCGAGGAAATGCAGACCTTTAGGAAGGGAATGGGGGAGATTATGGGTACCTGCAATACTTGTGGAGGAAAAGGGAGAGTCGATTACTAGTCTGAAATCCGTGAATGCTCCTCCTCGCTTTTGTATCGACAATCCAAAGGCAATGATTTAATGGTGGTATAGTTGTGAATTAGGATTGGTTTGTGATTAGAAAGGAATTGGAGAAGATGAGTACGTACAGTGACAAATATAGGAATGAATACGAGTTTGATTCTTTTCCCATGGGGAAAGGTTCGTCCGGGGATGATGGTTTTGAGACCGAATCTGAAGTAGGCGCGATTCCGGAAGATAAGCCTTCGGACTATTCATTGTTTCTGTCGATGGTGAAAAGGTGTCCCGTCAAGACGGATGAAGAGAGAAAGAAGAAGCAGTTCCTTTTGCAAGAAATGGAGCGAGGTTTCATGGATGACTCCGATGATGAAGACCGCTCGTTATTGATGCTTGCAATTGATCTGGACCTTTTGCCTGTGGCAAATTTTTTGATTGATAATGGAACAGCCGTTAACTGGAGGAATGATGATGGCTATAATGCTCTGATGTATGCAGCAATCAGCAACCAGGTCGATGCCATGAAGCTATTGATAGAGCGTGGGGCTGATATTGACCTTACGAGCAGAGATGGCTTCACGGCTCTGGCCTTGGCTTCAAGTTGTGGTCAGGCCGAAGCTGTGAAGTTGTTGCTGGAGCATGGGGCTGACATCTATGTGAGAGATGAGTGTGAGTTGGATGCTTTTTTTCATGCGGTTTATGAGGATCACGTTGAAGTTGTGAAAATACTGTTGGAGCATGGCGTTGAAATGGAGTTGGGGGCTTTTTATTGTGCGGTATGTGAGGGGTTCACGGAGATCGTGAAATTGATGTTGGAGCATGGCGTGCCCGTCAATGTAGAGGATGACTTCGGTGTAACGGACCTCATAGCTGCTTCAAAGAGGGGTTATGAGGAGATCGTGCGCTTATTGCTGGCACATGGTGCAGATATCGACTCGGCGGATGCGTGTGGTGGAACTGCCCTTATTATGGCTTCTCGCTCGGGACATGCCGGGGTGGTGAAGCTCTTGCTGGAAGGGGGAGCGAATGTCAATGTGTTGGATAAGGACGGAAATTCCGCTCTGCATTGGGCGACTAGAGAGAAGCATGCTGAGGTGGTGGATATTTTAAAAAGTTTCGGAGCCTGATGTATATGGTGGCGGGAAGTTGTTTATTAATGAAGAATCAAATATGACGATGAGTGAATATTATGTAGAATTATCAAATGGCAAGAGGATTGGTCCTCTTTCGATGGAGGCTTTGAGCAGCTTGGGTAGCTCTGGAATTTTACCTGAAGATGCCCGTTTTATGAATGCGGAAGAAGTAGCTGCTTCTTTGCCTGGAGAATCTGTTCCGGTTCATCTTAGTGATTTGGATTCCTGCATCAGGTTTGTTCAACAATTGATCGTGGAATCGGACGAGGAATGTGATGATAAAAGGATGATTTTGAGTTTGTTGCAGAGTGGAAATTTGAATAACAGGACTGATTTTGGGTTTACAGCGTTGATAATGGCAGCGAGTGTAAATCTATTTCCTGTGGTGGAGTTTCTGGTCAGATTTGGCGCGGATGTCAACATGTGTAATGAGGAAGGAATGACGGCTCTGATGTGGGCGACTTCTAACGGTAACGAAGACATGGTGAGGTTGTTGCTGGAGAGTGGTACGCTGGTTAGCGCGTGCGATCTTGAAGGAAACACAGCTCTTTCATTTGCTACCAGGAAACCCATTGTGAAGCTTCTTCTGGAGTATGGAGCCGATGTTACTGATGTGGATGAAGAAGGAGAGACTGCCCTTTTCAATACGTATCATCCGGATACTCTCAGGGTTCTGCTGGAGTATGGAGCCGACGTCAATGCGAGGCGGAAGGATGGAACAACGCTACTGATCGTGGCGTCCATATTGGGATATGTCGAGCTCGCAAAATTGGCTATCGAGTTTGGGGCAGATATCAATTTGATGAATGACGATGGCCATACTGCTTTATTTTATGCAGTTGCTTTGGCTCGAGTTGAAGTGCTTAAAATCCTGTTGGAGAAAGGGGCGGATCCCAATAGCAAAGATAAGGATGGGCAATCCCTGCTTGAGTATGCCTATGCTTCAAAATCTGTGGAAGTAGCCGATTTATTAAAGAGTTATGGAGCAAAATAATCATCGAGACAAGTTATGAAAAAGATATTGGCAATCATGATGTGTTGTGCGGGGGGGCTGCTTTGCATGTTGCTCTCCAGCTGTGGTCTGCCGGCGGAAGCTCCTCCGGGTGTGACTGATCCACAGGTTCGGACGACATTTTACAAGGCGAAGGCGAATGATGGGGAATCTCTCTACAAGGTCGCGCAGTACTATGAGGAGGGAAGCAATGGCTTCCCCAAGTCGAGTTGGCATGCCACAGCACGCAAGATTGATGCTTCATATGCGGGATATCCTCCTGCCATGGCAGAGTATGGATACGATAAGTGGAAGAAGTCCAATCTAGGTAGCAATGAAGAAGCGGAAGCGAGGGCTTTGGTCTTGAAGGCAGCTCAGACGGGAGATCAAACCAGCCTTGCCTACTGGAAGGAAATTGAGGCCGTTGAAACGAGAATGAGAAAAGAACGCGAAGCAGCCAACCGGGAATTTGAGGCTAATAAATGCCAGTATTGCAATGGTACTGGCATTGACCCGGTTAACCCCAAGACCGTTTGGGAGACCAGGAATGGTTTTGGAGATGTTGTTTCTACCCAAAGCTATACTAAGCCGTGTCCTCATTGCCTGGGAACAAAAAGAGAAAATGGAGTTAGGGAAACGATCAATGATTCATTTAAAAAAGCATTTAATCCGGTCAATATGATTATGTCGAATATTCGTTGATCCTGAATTCAGGAGGAAAGTGCAACACCGAAGAGAAGGGAGAGAGGCTCAAAAAGGGTTCTTAATTCTAGGTTTATCCCCGGCCTGGAATTAAGGAGTGAAGCAATCATTCCTAATTTTTTTTCGCCATATCTGGGTGAGTTTTTGAGTTTGAGTGCCTTCGTTCTATCTGATCTGCCTGTTTATTGAAGGGACTGGTAATCAAGCAATCTGAAAAGGCTCCATGCGATGGTGATGAAATATTTTATTGATGATTTATTGCATTTTGTTGTTGCGCATGCGAATTGTATTTTGTATAGGGGATTACATCAAAATATGAAACTGCATCTACCCATACTATTGTTGTCCGCCCTTCTGACGGCGGTTTCCTTATCTGCTGCCGAGCTTCCGCAGACCGGTTCTTCCGATGTCTCTGCTGATATTGGTGATGGCCAATTTACGTTGAATGAAGACACCGATTACAGAAATGTTCATTTTTATCGACCGAGTACATCGAATACCACATCAATGGTTTTTGACGGGCAGGGAATGTACTCGCTCAGCATGGTCAAAGGCGAAGATGACAAAGTCGTAGCCGAACCTACGGAGCCTAATAGGAAGAGACATTTAGTCTGGATGCATGGTTATAGTCCTGACGTTGCACTGTCATTGACCTTCAAAAACATGACCGGGTTGAGCATTGACGGCTTGAAGGAAGGGGGGGCGCCGTTCAATGGCGGAGGAGCATGGTTGTTTGGGCTTGAGTCTTCTATTGCCGTTGAGCAAATCTCTGGCGATGTTTATTTGGGCGGACTGACTGACGCCTCAGCCCTTTCTGTCCAAAGCAGCAAGAACGCTGCGATCAGGATAACAGATATAGGAGGCAAGCTCTCTCTTGTTGATAATACGAAAAAGAACATGTTCAATTACGCAACTGGTCTGCTGGCGTGGGCTCATGACAAGGAAGGGAACGCGATGATCGAGCTGTCGAACATTAGAGGAGGAATAGATATTTCACGTAACACAGGCGACGGAGTTGGCGCTGTGACGGTTGTATCTCAGTTTGGTGCAGGGAGCATTTCCATTCACCATATTTCAGGAGGGATGATTGTGGATGGGAATGACGGATATTACGGCCCATTAAATGCAGTAGGGAAAACAATGGGAAGTATTCAAATAGAAAATATTTCTGGTGATCTTGTTTTTTCCAACAATACAGGACAGAGGGGGAGCTATGGAGGAGTGGTTACTCTTGCAGGAGAGGAGGCAGAGACCATTTTGAGTATTCGGAATGTGGAGGGGAATGTATCCATGCTCAATAACAGCGCTTTCGAGGGAGGTGCTATTTACTTTCAGGGAACCAGCAACTCGGGCGGATTTTTCACTCTTTCGGATATCCAGGGAGATGTTCTTTTTAGCGGGAATAGAGCAGAATCCGCCGGAGGCGCTATTATTTCTTCTGGCAACAGTGAAAGCGGCTCAGCGTTCGTAGTTATGACTCTATCCGCTGATGGAGGCGATATCGTATTTGAAAAAAATACGGCAAACGGCCAAGCCTCCGCCATCTACGCAGAAGGACGGCATCAAATTGCCCTGCGCGCTGCGGAAGGCAAGACATTGGCCTTTTATGATCCGTTGACATTGTCGGAAGGCATGGATTCCGTTATGGATATTAACAAAAGCGTGGCAGATCGGGAATATGCCGGCACAGTTGTCTTTTCGGGAGCCAAAGTGGATAGAGAAGACATCGCCAATCTTCAATCAATAATTGATGCCGAAATCAATGTTCATGAAGGAACCTTGTCGATTGAAGACCAGGCCATCGTCAAGGCAAATAGTCTGACTCAGTACGACGGCAATATCCAGCTGTCGAACGGAGGCGTATTCTACGCGACGAATGGCATTAACCAGCTGGGGGGGCGCACTGCCATTGGAACCAACTCTGTTCTTGAGGTTGGAAATTACTCCCAGTCGGGTGGCTTGCTCGTATTGTCTGCCGGCAGTACGCTTACTTCCTCCGGCAACGTAAGCCTGTCAAATCTCGTTCTGGATTTAAATTCCTCCCAGGGGGATATCGCCGCAATCAATGCGAATCAGGGAACTCTGAGAATTGATGGTGCCATTGCAGTCCAGTCTTCATCTGCATCGGGAGTGTCTCCGATTCTTCAAATACATGCGTCCAATATTGAAGGACGGCTTGCTTCACCCGATAGTGATAAAAGCGTGGTTGTTGCGAATAACGGGTTGAAACGCGAAATTAGAATTGCATGGGACAGCGTTACTACTGACGAGGAAACCGGAGTATCTTCTCTGACGCTTTATTCTTCCGAATCCATTTTGGGCATCGTGTCTGAAATGTATGGAAGTAATGTAGCCAATTCCATGCTGAGCTCGGCCAGTAATGTGGAGGGCTTTAGCCAAAACGCCCTGGGGCATATTAATCCCATGCGTTTCCAGACAGAAAAGGGCACCAGCCTGTGGACTAGCGGATTGGGTGATTTTTCATTCCATCGTTCACAGGACGGGCTTGACGGGTACGATTATCAGGGAGGTGGTTATTCTTTGGGAGCTGATCATTTATTCAACAAGGAATGGCTGTTGGGAATGGCTTACGGCCAAATTTTTGGCAAAAACAAGAGCCGTAACTATCACTCAGATATCAACCAGACCTCTCTCATGGGTATGATTTACGGAGCCTGGCTCAAGAAGTTGAATGAGAAAAACGCTCTTGTATTTGCTTCTTCGTTTGCCTATGGCAATACGGACAATGATCTTACATCCGTGTATGCGGAAGGCAGGCGATCCTCCGGAAAATGGGATAACAATGCCTTTATCTACAATTTCAAGGCAATGTGGAATATGAGCCTGGACGGCGGTTATACCCTGAGCCCGTATATCGGATTGGAATATACCGATGTTTCTCAGGATTCATTTACGGAATCCGGTGAACAGACCAGGCACTTCGGCAAAGGTCATTACCGTAACCTGGCACTTCCAGTCGGAGTGGAAATAAGCAGAAGCTTCACCTTGGGCAATGGAATGCAATGGTATAATGCTGTAAACGTCAGCTATGTTGCCGATGCTTACAGACATAATACGGAAACCAGTGCCGTTGTTGACGGATACGGATGGAAGGCTCAAGGAATAAAAGCAGCCAGAAATGCCGTGAGAGCCAATGTTGCCAGTAATCTGAGACTGTCAGACCAGTGGAGCACATTTTGCAGCTATACATTTGAAGGACGCTCGGATGCGTCTTCCCATCAGGTTAACATAGGAGCCGCCTACTCGTTTTAGGCCTCTGAATCAGCATTGCTGGAAAAAGGCCTGGCGCAGTTAACTGCATAACCAGGCGTGACGAAGTGTGTATTATATGACGCTGTCACGCCTGGTTACGCATTGTTTGGCGGTGAGGCTTGGCAGAGGGTCGGAATTTGGGTACAGTGAGGGCAGATGGACGATATAAGGAATGAACGCCTCGGGTGGGTGGATGCGGCGCGTATTCCTGCCATGTTGTTTGTGATTGTGCAGCACATTCCTCTTGAATGCCCGTGGAATGATTCTCCTCTAACCTCGTCCTTGGCTTTGTTTATGATTCTGGCAGGGTATTTTGCTGCACCTCGTTTGGCGGCGTTGCCTCAGGTGTGGGGAGGCTATGCCGGGCGGCGGGTGGTGAAGTTTTTGCGTCCGTATCTGGTGTGGAATGTTATTTATCTGGCAGGGATGGTGATGTGTGGTGGCGGAGTGCTTCCGGCATCGCTGGTGGAGTGGATTGGTGTGTTCGGGGTTGGGAATGAGCCTGTGCTGGTACCTCTGTGGTTTATCCGCGATCTGATGGTGTTCCTGCTTCTGGGGGCCTTGCTGGTGCGCTGTCCCCGCTGGGTGTTGATTGCGGCGGCTTTGGCAGGATTGTGTTTTCTGCCTGCTGGTGGTGGGGAGGCGTGGGCGAAGCCTTATATGTTTGGTGACTTTTGTCTGGGGATGCTTGCGGCTGGCATCCCGGGTTTGCCGGGGCGGTGGCGGGCTTTGCCTCTGCGTTTTCACGTTGGACTGGTGGCGTTTTATGCCTGTGTGGCGGGTTACAGTGCGTATGTGAAGGGGGTGGTGTATGGCCCCTTGACGGTGCCAGGTGTTTTAGCGTTGCTGAGCATGGGGATTCTGCTGGATCGTCTGCCGTGCCGTGCGTTATTGCAGACTTGTGCGAGGGGGACTTTTTTCATTTTCTGCTTCCACACTTTTGTGATTGTTCAGTTGAAGATGTTTTTGCCTGAGGGGAGCCAGTGGTGGCTTGCGGCGGTGCCAGTGATTTACGGAGTGAGCCTGACGGTGTATGTGTTGATTAGCAGGTGGCGCGTATTCCATTTTTTGTCATGCTGACGCGAGGGGGCTCTTTCTTTGACGGTAAGCTTTGTGGTAGAAAGAGGTTGCAATGCCAGAGCCATCTCCATTACGCCGTCCTCGACCTGTAGCGCCTGCTCCTTTTTGTTCCTGGATGCGGTGGTATTCTTTGTTGGGTGCTATCGTTTTATTTGGGATGGGGGTGCTTGCCGGGAGGCTGAGCATGGGGCCAGGGGCTTCCCCTCTGAGTGATGGCCGTGCCCCTGCGGGGTCTTTGGAGGAGGAGAGGCTGGTGAGGTTGAGCGCGGAAGAGAGGGCGGAGCGTGCGGAGGCGACTTTGATGAAGCTGGAACAGCAGGAACGGGATCGTCTGGAGACGGAACGCTTGAATTTGGCCGAAAGGCAGGATCAATTCGTCGCGACAGGGGATGACAAGGCTTCATCAGCTACTTCGGGCATGATGTTGGATCCTACGGTGGTGGGGCGTCCCACGGGGGATATGATGAAGGCTCTGGGTGTTGACGATGGCGTGGGCGAGGCTTCTCCAGGAAGCCAGGCATCGCCTCCTCTTGGCTCTGGCGATGCCCGCGAATGGCGGTCGAAGTACCGCTACGCTGCGTTGAAGTATAATCGTCTGGTGAGCAATTACGACAGGCTCCAGAAGAAGTACATGGAGATGACGGGGGCTGATGGCGGGAAGAATGGGATTGTGACGGGGAGTATGTTTTACAAGCTTTTGCGCCGTTCGACGCGGGAGGAACTTGACCGTGTGCGCAAGGAGCTCAACGGCGGTGTGTCCACCAGGCGTGTACGCGAGGTGCAGTTCCACATTGAGGCTCTGGAGGAGCGGGAATCCTGGCTCAAGAGAAAGGCGCACGAAATGGGGATCGAATGATCCTTCGTGCGCCTTGCGGAATGGGGGTAAAATGGCCTCAGTGTGTAATCAGGCTTGTGGCGGCTGAGCGTCCTGACTGGCCTGCGTTTCTTGATCGCCGCGTTTGGCGATGAGGTCGGTGAAGAGGATACCTTCGAGGTGGTCGCATTCGTGCTGGAGGCAACGAGCCAGAAGGCCGTTACAGTCCAGGGTGATGGGGGTGCCGTCCATGAGGTTCATCCTTACTTTGACGTGGGTGGGACGGCTGACGGGCTCATAGACTTCCTGAATGCTGAGGCAGCCTTCGGTGAAGAGTTCCTGCGGGCCGTAGGGCTCGATGATTGGGTTGACGAAGTCGAGCGGCATGATGTCTGCCAGCGTTTTGGGTTCGCCATTGACGGTGATGAAGGTGGTACTGTCTTCTTCTGGCGGGATGTCAATGGTGACGAGACGGACGGGGTAGCCGACTTGAGGAGCTGCTAGCCCGATGCCACCTTGTGCCAAAGTGGTCTTCATGGCGGCCAGCAGAGCCCGGACGGAGTCATCAATGCGTTGAAGGGGGGCACTGGTTTGCCGGAGGACGGGGTGGCCGATTTGAAGTATTTCCAGAATCTGGGACATGTGGATGATTGTAAAGAGTGTTCCCCTGGGCTGCAACGCGGGGTTTTGTCAAAATCGTGGCTTCTGAGGAAGGTGGGGACGCCCGGGATTATTTGTTGCGTTTGCTACGCTTTTTCTTTGTGTCGGTGTCCTTGTTGTCGTCTTTCGGAGCCGGTTCTCCGCACCAGAGGGAGAGGAGGTTGTCGCAGATTTGGCCGTACATGCTTGATGGATCGATCTGTTTCAGATCGGTAATGTGTTTTTTGAGGACGCTCTTGGGGGCATTATCGCGACGGAGCTGGCCGATGAGGATGCAGTAGGTTTCCTGACGCTGGAGTGGGGAGTAGGCCTTGTCATTGACGATTTTCATGACGGGGGCTTCCAGTTCAGCAGCTTTGGCATCCTTGTGGTCTTCCTGGAACTTGCGGGGGTCGAAGCTGAGGCGTCTGACGTAGCCGCTTTCATCGTTGGGATCAAGTCCACGGATTTGTTCCAGGGCATCGTGAGGTGGGTCGATGCCAAGGGTACTGGCCTGGCCGATCAACTTGGCTTTTTCGAGTCCGGACGCTTGTTCCGCCTTGGCCATCAGATCGAGCTGGAGGGCGAGGAGACCCTTGTTTTTTTGGATGAGCTGGCAGCCTTTCGCGCCGGTTAAGCCTTCACCCAATTCATCGTGTCCAGCGAGGATGGCATAGGTACGCCCCGTTTTGTCGAGCATGATGACAGTGGGGTTGGAGCGGTAGCGATGGGGTGGGGGCAGGGGGAAGCCGGATTGGATTTCTTCTTGCTCGGCCCTTTGTTCATCCGTGGGGCGTTGGTAGATGGGAACCTCGACGAGGACGGAGTTGCCGGCGGCGTGTTCCAGCTCGGAGGTTTTCCAGAATGTGTCGAGCATTTTGACGCTGCGCTTGTTCCAGTCCGGTCCGTAGAGATAGAGTATGACTCCTTCGTCCCCGGCCTTGGACAGGGCTTCATTGTAGGTTTTGGCTCGTTCAGCCGCCCAAGCCGAGGTGCATGTGCAGGCGAGCAGGAGGAGGAGTAGGCGAGAAATGGTGAGGATACCCGTGGTTTTCATGGTCAGTCGTGAGGTGGGGTAAAATGAATATAGGTGGAGGTAGAGGACGTTTCGGACATCAGGCTGCCTTTTGACCATAAACGAGGATAGCGCGCAGGGCAAAGAAGTCCTTTTGGCCGCAGCGGACGATGCGGATGTGGCGAGCCATGGTGTTTTTACCCTTGAGGTCCACGCGGATGATGGATTCCTTGACTGGGTCGGGCAGGGTGGCTGCGGGCGTCCACGAGTTACCGTCCATGGAGGTTTCCACTCTCCAGTTGTGGAGGCGGTTGTGGTTGTCTCCTGTTGTGACGATGACGATGCCCGAGAGGGTACCGGGCTTGGTCATGAGGACTTCTGCCCATTCTTCATCGTTTTTGTTGTCGGTGTGGAAGTTCCCGCCAGTGGTTTCGATGAGGCCCCAGTGTTTGAGCGGGTCACCGTATTGTTGTGAAACAGAGCTGAAGCGCACGAGGCCACCGGAGGAGAGGAGCTCCCCGGGGAAGGGTTCGAACTCGGGCAGGGTGTCGGTGATGCGATCCTTGTATTTTTTGCTGATGGCCTGGAATGTATCGATGTCTCGGGTATCCTCGGCACCGAGGAGGGCCGCTATCTGTAGTTTGTCCCTGTCGGCCTCATCCATCGTTGTGTTGCCAACGGAGGTCATGGCGAGTTGGGCAACTTTGTTGCGGGTGTCGTCGTTGAGTGTCTTTTCGTATTCCTGGGACCAGGCAAGGGTCTGCGCGGCGTAAGCAGGCTTGTTGAGGAGGTGTTCGAAGAGTGTCTTGAAGTAGGCGACGACGGCGGCATCGTTGGAGGCGAGGCTGTCGGCCTGCTGTTTGAGGAATTCGTCCAGAGGCCACTTGTCGGTTTCCGGCACGCTGAGGTTCTTCATGTAGGATTCAAAGGCGGCTATTTTGCCTTTTTCGTCCTTGAGGAGGCTCAGTAGTCGGGGATAGACGTGCTTGGTGAGTGTGACGGCGCAGACTTCCGGGTGTTTGCCGGCGATGCCGAGGCAGACCCCGTCGTTGAGTTTTTTCCATTTTTCGAGGTCGTCAGGGAACGTCTTTTTGAGGAATTCGGCGTAGGATACCCAGGCGGAGTAGTTGAGAGGCTGGATGTCGGTGGCTAATTCGAAGAAGTATCCGGCTTTGGCGGCGTTGTCGGTTTCCGCCATCATTTCGCCGATGGCGGCAATCTGCATGGAAAGGTTAGAGCGGTAGGCGTCCTGGAAGAAGTCCTGCGTGAGTTCCAGGAATGACCACTGGTATTCACCCCAGACGGTCCAGTGGCAACTGTGTTTCCAGTCGATGGAGAAGCAACGCTGCCATTTATTGTTGACGCGGACGGCAAAGGCGCAGTGGCCGGGTTCCCCCATGGTGATGGCGGCGATGCCATTGGCGCATGCGGAGGAGGTGCCGAAGTGGGCGTTGCCGCCGCAGACGGAGCCGATGTCTCGCGTTTGCTTGCTGTAGTTTTCGGGGAAGTAGGATTCGAAGGGCCTGTAGTAGTCCTGGCCGTGAATACTGTCTCCAAAGATGTTTTCCAGGCGGTAGGGTACCTGGCAGGCAGCCATGGGATAGGAACCTTCCTGAAGGTTGCAGTTTTCGCGGAGCCACTTGAGCGTGTTGGCGGAGCCGAAGCCACTGTTTTGGGGGCGAGTGCCGCAGACGATGCGCATGTCCCAGTCCTGCAGATTGTCGAAGGTGGAATTGAGGTCGCCTTCCTGCCAGCTGGTGGAGAAGTAGTCGTAGCGGGCTTTTGCCATATCGTAGGGATCGTCGCTGTTCTTGTTGTAGGCGACGTCGCCAGCACGCCCGAATTCCGCGGCGACAGCCGTAGCGATTTTGCGCTTCATCGGGTTGGTGGTGATTTGGGGGTCGTGTGAGACGAGGTTGACGAGGAAGTCGAGCCCTTCAGCTGTTTTCTGGTTGGCTCCGGCGTACACGAAGCTTTCAATCCAGGAGAGGTTGTTCATGAACTGGGAGACGATTGCTCCCTGTTTTTGATCCGTAGCCAGTTTTTTGAAGAGTTGCAAATCGGCATTTTTCAGGAAGATCCACTGGGCGATTTCCAGCCTGGCCTGCGGAGTATTGAGGAGCAGGAGAACGTTAAGATCCTGGCCCTTGGGGTTTTTCACCTTGGGTAGTACTCTGTCCGGGAGCTTTTTCAGGAGGTCCTTGGGGGTGGTCCAGTCACTGCCGGTGATGGATTTGCCGACGAAGGGGGCGTTGGCTTTGAGGGAGACCTTGTCGATGTAGGTGAGGAGCTGAGTGATTTGCTCCGGGGTGCGTGTGAGTGAGGTGATCGTGAAGGGCTCGTATTTGGCGGCGAAGGGGTATTTTTTTTCGTGTTCCTTGCGGGCACGTTCTTCGGCGAGTTTGGCCTCTTCTTTAGCCTTTTCCCTGGCTTCTTCTTCAGCCTCAGCTTTCCGTTCGTCTTCGATAGCTTTCTTGCGAGCAGCCTCTTCTTCTTCCTTTTCCTTGCGTTCCTGGTCGAGTTCTTCCTGTTTTTCTCGTTCGCGTTGTTCTTTGGCAGCTTTATCTTTGCGGGCTTTTTCATCAAGTTCCCGGACAATGCGAGCTTTTTCCTCGGCCTTCTTGGCGTCGAGCGCCTCTTTCTTCTTCAGCTGCTCCTGATGAGCGATCTTATCTTTTTCCTGTTTGCTTTGGTAGATGTTGTAGCCGACGACGACGGCACCAATGAGGAGGACGAGCAGGAGCCACATAATGGCTGCGCCCCGACGTTTTAAGGAGGAAAAAGAACCTTTGTTCATGGAAAATAGAACGATTATTCCTGTATACTCTCCCAGCAGAGCCAGCCCTGTCAATGCAAATATCCCTGCTGTGGACGTTCGCTGTCGGGCTTGTCATTTTCCACGAGGGAACGATTTTTCCAGAAATCAACATGGGCTGACATCATCCGTGTTTGAATCTTTGCCATGGAGGAGTATTCATGCCACATGCCTCGGACGAAAGACCAGCTTGTGGCGGCTTCCCTACCGGAAGATAAAGTACCTTTGTGGACGCGTGATTACATCCTTGCCTGCTGTGCGAACTTGATGATGGGGCTTGCCTTTTTTGAGTTGGTGCCCGTTTTGCCACTGTATCTGACAGGGGTGCTGCATGTGTCCTCTACCTGGTTGGGGTGGATCATGTCGGTGTATGTTGTGGCTGCCATTTTGACACGCCCCTGGTTTGCCCAGAAGGTGGATACGGGGGATCGCAAGAAAATTTATATTATCGTGTACGTGCTTCTGGCTCTGTCTTTTTCCGGCTACGCGATGGCAACGACTGCTTTTTTTGTATTTTTGACGCGTTTTGTCCAAGGGCTCATCTGGGGCGGGATGACGACATCCGGGCCGACTTTGGCGGTGGATATTATCCCCCCTTCGCGACGTGGAGAGGGGCTCGGCTTTTTCGGAATGACGATGACGCTAGGCATGTGCCTTGGGCCTGTAATCGGGCTGGAATTCTACCAGAAATACGGTTTTGAGTTTATCACCTGGGTGTCTCTGGGGTTGTGCTTGTGTGGTGCCGGTATCAGTTCGCTGATTCGTTCTCCGAAGGCACCTCGGCAGGAGGCCGTGCATGAATCGCCCAAAAGCGTGTTGGATCGTTTGGTTCTGCGCGTTGGCATCCCTTTGGCTATCAATGTGATGATGGCTTCTTTTTCCTACGGCGTGGTAGCAGTGTATTCGGCATTGTACGGCAAGATGTATGGGTTTAAGTACTCGGGACTGTTCTATGCCTTGATGGGGGTGGGGATGCTGGTGTCACGTTTTGTAGTTGGGCGTCAGATTGACCGCGGGCGCGTGGCCGAGCTTTCTGTAATCTCCCTGTCTATTCTGACGCTGAGTTTTGGTGCTCTGGCGATGTTTCCGCTGGAATGGGTGTATTATACAGCTGCCATTTTGATTGGTTCCGGGTTCGGGATCTTCATACCGACATTCCAGACGATGAAGTTGAACATGGCGGATCGAGGGCACCGTGGGGCCGTCAATTCTACCTTCTTCACGGCGTTTGACATTGGGGTTGGGTCTGGGATGTTTTTTGGAGGGAAGATTTTTGCCTGGTTGAGTTTGAACTGGGCCTTTGGCGTGGGGGCCATTTTCAATTTGATGGCCATCGTTTATTTCTACAGGATTTCGCTGGATCACTACCGCAGAAACAAGCTGGGTGTTGATTCTGAATAATTTGTTGATTTGTAGTAGATTGCAGGAAAAGAAGAACCCCGTCGAATGGACGTCGACGGGGTTCTCTATTACTACCTATGAAATACAGAGCGCCGGCTGGGGGGAATGTGGCTCTCTCCTTCCAATGTCCCCTTGGTCTCTGTTGCGGAGTTCGACAGTGCTTTTTTGGAGAATGTTCAAAAAAAGAATGATTTTTTTTTGCGGAGCAAAATCTTGACTACGGAACATGAGACAGCATGATAGCCCCGTTATGCGCATTTTGACCGGATTGCAACCTAGTGGAGCTGTTCACATTGGCAACTATTTTGGCGCCATGGAACCGGCCGTTCGCCTGCAGGAACAAGGCGAGGCTTTTTATTTCATTGCTGACTACCACGCAATGACGACTGTTCACGAACCGGAAAAACTCCGGGAATATGTGCGTGGGCTGGCTTTGGACTTCCTGGCTGTTGGGCTGGATCCAGAGCGTTGCGTGTTTTTCCGCCAGTCGAGTATTCCTGAAGTGAATGAATTGTCATGGATGCTTGGTACGATATGCCCGATGGGGCTTTTGGAGCGTTGCCATTCTTACAAGGACAAGCTTGCCAAGGGCTTTGCCGCCAGCTATGGGCTTTTTGCCTATCCGGTGTTGATGGCTGCGGATATTCTTCTGTACGATTCCGATCAGGTTCCCGTCGGCAAGGATCAAAAGCAGCACGTTGAGGTTACCCGTGATTTGGCTGGCAAGTTCAACGAACAGTTTGGAGAGGGTATTCTGAAGCTTCCTGAGCCGATTATTGCGGAAAGCACGGCTGTCGTGCCCGGTCTGGATGGGCAAAAGATGAGCAAGAGCTATGGGAATACGCTCCCCATCTTCGGTGAAGAGAAGCCTCTTCGCAAGATGATGATGAAGATTCAGACGGATTCAACTCCGGTGGAAGATCCCAAACCGACGGATGGTTCAGTCATTCTTCAACTGTATAAACTATTTGCTTCAGCTGAGGGCTATTCCTCCATGGTGGATGACTTCCAGAAGGGCGGCTGTGGTTATGGCGACTTCAAGAAGCGTCTGTTTGATGCCTATTGGGAGTATTTCCGTCGCGCTCGCGAACGTCGCGATGAATTGGTACATAACCCGGACTACGTGGACTCCGTTCTTGCACAGGGTGCCGAGCGTGCTCGTGCGGAAGCAGTCAAGGTGCTTGACCGTGTTCGCAAGGCGGTTGGGCTGGTCTGACTCTCATTTCTGCGTGGTTTATGAGCCACGCAAGTGTGTACACATTGTTGCAAGGCTGCCTTTCAGTTCGGGTAAATCCGGCTGAAAGGCGGTTTTTTATTGTCCAAAAATATTTTTTCGAAGATGGGAAAATGAAAAAAGCAGCCTGAGAATGTCAGGCTGCCTTGGATGAAATGAATTGATTCCTGGGCTCTTTTACTTGACTGCTGGCCAAACGATGCCGACCGGGTCGAAGGGTGGCGCTTCACCCTTGGCCGGTTCAGGCAGGGCGTAGTTGGTACGGAAAAGGGGAAGGATGGGGGAGTTGGCCAGCTTGTCCTTCTTGACGTCCTTGGCTCCGATTTCTTCAAGCAGGAGGACGGCACCGAATTCACCACCAGGGATTTCAGAGATGAGGATTTCGATGGGGTAGGTCTTGTTGGCTTCCACGGTGAACTCTGCGCCAGTGGCAAGGCCGCCCAGAGCGTTGTTCCAGTGTCCCATGGAGGAGTATTTGTACATGGGAACGGGGAAGTTTTTGTAGATTCCGGCCTTGCGGTATTCCTTTCTGACGACGTCGTTCGTGGATCCACCCGTCATGAACTTGTGGTATTCGCCGCCAGCGGTAGCGCCACCTTTGGTCATGGTGAGCTGGTACCAACCGAAGTCGAGAACATTCTTGCCGTCGAAGCGGACGACGATGGAGTCGTCACCTGCACCAACGAAGCGGAATGTACCTGATTTCGGGGCGACGACCTTACCTCGGTAGATGGCGCACCAGCGACTGTCTTTCACCTTGTCTTCACACTTGAAAGCTTTAGGTGCTTCCTTGGCGGAACGACGAGTGATGAAGATGTGGGAGTTGTAAAGTTTGACAGGGGACTTGTAGTACTTGGCAAACTTGCTTTCGTGCCAACCACCGGTGATGAAGTCCTTCATGAGAAGGGCTGCCGCATCGGGCGTGATGTTGGTGGGGGATCCGGCTGCCGTCTGCTTGAAGTCATAGAATGTACCAGCAAGCGTACTGCCACCGGGTTTGTCGGAACCGAAGTTGCCGCCTTCCGTGCCGAGGTCGTCACCGACACCTGCGCCGAAGTCAACGCCCAGTTCAAGGCTTTGTCCCAGATCGGACACGTCAGGAGTGTCGATATCCACCGTTGCGATAGCTACGTCACTGACTGCATTGGAGGTAATGACGCTGGCATGGTTTTGGACAGAGGCCGAAGGACGCGATGTGACGCGTTCGGGTGTGACCGGGCTGTCGTTGGGCGGGCCGTCCTCATTGGAGGCGACATAGGCAACGACTTCCGGAGGATCCGGATTGGCGACGACGATGACGACGACGTAGAGCAGAAGGCCGCCCAGAACAGTACTGAGAATTGCTGTAATGAGTGCTGTGACCAGGCTGCGCGTTTTCTGCGTACGTAACGCCTTGTCCGCGTCTTCTGTCATGCTGATATGTAAACTCATGGCTTATTTACGGGTGGGTATAGTGTTACTGGTGCAGTTATCTCATAAATTGCCTCATTTGAAAAGTAACAACAGGGTAACAATTACTGACTGGAGGGATGTTTTCATGAGGAAAAGGGATGATGCAGTGGGATTGTTAGTCGATGACTCCCCAGATGACGCCGACGTCGTCGAAGGGAGGGGCTTCCCCTTGGGCGGGGCCAGGCTGGGAATAGTTGGTACGGAAGAGGGGGAGGATGGGGGTGCCGAATTGTTTGTCCTTCTTGACGTCCCTGGCTCCGATTTCTTCAATCAGGAGGACGGCTCCAAATTCTCCACCGGGGATTTCCGAGATAAGAATTTCAATGGGGTATGCCTGATTGGCTTCCACGGTGAACTCTGTGCCTGCGGCGAGGCCTCCCAGTGCGTTGTTCCAGTGGTTCATGCCGCTGTATTTGTACATGGGGACGGGGAAGTTTTTGTAAATGCCTGCTTTACGGAATTCCTTTCTGGTGACATCGTTTTTGGATTCCCCTGTCATGAACTTGTAGTATTCGCCTCCAGCCGTAGCGCTTCCTTTGGTCATAGTGAGCTGGTACCAGCCGTAGTCGAAGACATTTTTGCCGTCGAAGCGGACGACGATGGCATCGTCACCTGCACCAACGAAGCGGAATGTGCCCGACTTTGGTGCGACAATCTTGCCGCGGTAGATGGCGCACCAGCGGCTGTCTTTGACCTTGTCGGCGCATTTGAAGGCCTTGGGGGCTTCTGTAGCGGAGCGGCGGGTGATGAAAATGTGAGAGTTGTACAACTTGGTGGGGGATTTGTAGTACTTGGCGAATTTGCTTTCCTTCCACCCGCTGGTGACGAAGTCCTTCATGAGAAGGGCTGCCGCATCGGGTGTGATATTGGTGGGGGCTCCTCCAGCTGTCTGCTTGAAGTCGTAGAAGGTGCCCGTCAGCGTGCTGCCAGAGGGTTCTACTCCGCCAAATCCTTCCGTATTCACCCAGTCCCCATCGATGCCGACCCCGTTGCCAATCTCTTCTGAGGACAGGGCCGATGTTTCGGTGAGTTCTTGAATATTGATGTCCGGGAGATCATTGTGGGGCAGTGTCAGGTCCGGGGTACTCGTGGTGGAGGCGATGATGGAAGGTTGTGGCATGTGGGCGGGGCTGGGGCGCATGGCTGTCCGTTCCACTATGACCGGGGTTTGAGTTGGCGGAAGGTCTTCATCGCTGCGGATGACGGCTTCAATGAGTGGGCGTTCCGGTTCTCCGATGATTGTAACGACCGTGTAGAGCAGGAGGCCACCCAAGGTGGTGACCAGTATTGCTGTGGTGATGGCGGTGGCCATGCTACGCATTTTTTGTGTGCGCAGGGCGCGATCCGCGTCGTCTGTCATATCCATATGTAAACTCATGGCTTGTGATTGGGTTAGGGGTGAACTACTACAATCACTTTATTACATATTTCCCCCAATTTGTTAAGTAACAAGGCAGTAACTTTCAGTAACATACGAGTAACAAACTCCAGACGTTTCAAGGCTGGGGCGAGTATGGATATGCGTCTCCCGTGAGGAGAGGGAGAGGTGGGTACAAGTGCAATGAGATGAGGCAGGGGAGAGAATCCTCCCCCTCATGCAAGGGTATCGATTTGCCAGAAGGTTGGCAGGGGAGAAGAAGTTATTTTTTCTTCTTTTTGGTATCGGACGGATCTTTCGCCTGATCCATCAGGTAGTTGAGTTCCTTTTTGAGGGCGGCACCGACGCGGTGCTTGGCAAGATATACCTGAGCAATACTGACGCCAAGGTGGCTGCACACTTTGGAGACATTCCATTCTCTGAGGACATAGTAGTCAAAGACTTGGAACTGCTTGGGAGAGACGACCGTTTTGACTCGGTCGATGGCGGCCTTAATGAGGTTCTTCTGCCATTCCTGTTCCCAAAGCTGCTCAAAGCTGTTTTTGCCTTCGTCGGGGATTGCTTCGATCGGGTGCTCGTCGCTTTCCTCCTGTCGGGGAGAGATGAGCATGGCCGTATCCTTTTTGCGGCGGCGGAATTGGTCGTTGATACGCCAGCGGGTCATGTTCCAGAGCCAGAGTTTGAAGGAGCCCTGGGATGGATCATACATGTTCTTCTTACTCTGTTTGGCAATGGACAGGATGGTTTCCTGTACGACATCCCAGGCTTCATCTTCCCGGAGCCCGGCTTTCAGGGCAACAGAGTAGATGAGGCGCCAGTAGGTTCGGTAAAATTCGTCCCAGGTGCGCTGGTCTTCCCAGTTTTCAAGTCTTGCAATCAAAGTCTTGCGCGTGCGTTCCGCAAATTCGGAAAGCATCTTGTCGTCCGGCTCGGAATCTTGAATGGGAAAGTTGAATGACACTCTGCGAGACTCTACGAAAAATACGCCGGGATGGAAAGCAAAAGCTTCAAAAAAACGGAAATCAAGTGTCTGTGAACAGGAACTCCGAGGTACTCCTTCCCCGCACGAAAGGATGGATAATTCTCTGTGACGAAATGTTTTTACAATCCGTAACATTCTTGTAATAAAAGGGTAGCTGGTGTATTGAGATAAAAAAAATCGAAGACAACACATTTTGGTTGCGAATGGGGACTATTTTGACATACTCCGTAGCCGTTGAAGGTGGGCTTTCTCGCAACCAGCAGGTGATACTTTGCATATCGTGCGGTGCGGGATGACGCATGCGCCAACCTTGAAAGAGGAGGATTTCTCCATATTTCGGGGTGGAGTATGGCCTGTTTTTGGCAACTACCAACTATCTCATTCTATGCTAACAAACGAACAACTCTTTTGGGCAATTCCATTTGCCTCCGTGTGTGCGCTCTTGTTCGCATTCATTTTCTACTGGAAGATGAAACGCGAGGGGGAAGGCACTGAAACCATGAAAAAAATTGCCCAGTACGTTCGCGTCGGCGCAATGGCCTATTTGAAGCAGCAGTACAAGATTGTTGCTGTTTTCTTCGTGCTGATCACATTGATCTTTGCCTGGTTGGCCTACGGACTCAAGATTCAGAACGTATGGGTTCCCTTTGCTTTCATTTCGGGGGGCTTTTTCTCTGGTCTTGCCGGGTATATAGGGATGAAGACGGCGACCTTCGCATCCAACCGTGTTGCTCACGCTTGCCGTACCTCTCTTGATGCTGGCTTGCAAATTGCTTTCCGCTCGGGTGCCGTTCTTGGTTTGACGGTTGTTGGCCTTGCCATGCTCGACATCGGCGCATGGTACTATGTGTTGAACTATTTCTATAGTGACATGGCCCAGAATGAGCGTTTGGTGATTATCACAACGACGATGCTGACCTTCGGTATGGGCGCGTCCCTACAGGCCCTCTTTGCCCGCGTGGGCGGCGGTATCTTTACGAAGGCCGCTGACGTAGGTGCTGACCTTGTGGGCAAAGTGGAAGCCGGTATTCCCGAGGACGACCCCCGCAACCCTGCTACGATCGCCGATAACGTGGGCGACAACGTGGGTGACGTTGCCGGTATGGGCGCTGACTTGTATGAATCCTACTGCGGTTCCATCCTGGCCTCTGCTGCCTTGGGTGCCGCTGCCTACTATGCTGTGCCTGACGAAGCTATCAAGGCCGTGCTCGCCCCGATGCTTGTGGCGGCTCTTGGCACCGTTCTTTCTATTATTGGTGTGTATGTTGTTCGCGTGAAGCGCGGTGCGACGCAGACGGAAATGATGGCTGCTTTGAACCGTGGCATTAACCTCAGTTCCTTCCTGATTGCCATCGCCTCTGCTTTCCTTCTCAAGGTCATCGGTTTGAATAACTGGGCCGGCATCTGGGGTGCTATCGTGACTGGCCTTATTGTCGGTATCATCATTGGCAAGGCTACGGAACATTATACTTCCCATGACAGCCGCCCCTGCCGCAAGATCGCCGAAAGCGCTCAGACTGGTCCGGCTACCGTGATTATCTCCGGTATCGGTATCGGCATGATCTCTACCTGCATTCCGGTGATTACCATCGTGGTGGGGACGATTCTCGCCTACGGTTTCGCTTCCGGCGACTGGCACTTCACGGGCTCGGATATTAGCCATGGCCTCTACGGCATCGGTATGGCTGCTGTTGGCATGCTTTCCACCCTCGGTTTGACGTTGGCAACTGACGCTTATGGCCCCATCTCCGACAATGCTGGCGGCAACGCCGAAATGAGTGGACTCGAAGAAGAAGTCCGCCGCCGCACGGACGCTTTGGATGCCCTGGGTAACACGACGGCAGCTACCGGCAAGGGCTTTGCCATCGGTTCCGCTGCTTTGACAGCTTTGGCTCTTCTTGCTTCCTACATCGAAGAACTCAAGATTGCCATCAAGCATTGGTCTGAATCTACGGGTGAAACGATGTACAAGATCAATGACGCCTTGAGCGTTCCCGTAGCTGAAATTACCAACTGTACCCTTGGCAAGTTTATGGATTACTTCCAGGTGACACTTATGAACCCGAAGGTTCTTATGGGGCTCTTTGTGGGAGCCATGATGTCCTTTCTCTTCTGTGGTCTGACGATGAATGCCGTTGGTCGTGCAGCTGAAAAGATGGTGACAGAAGTTCGCCGCCAGTTCCGCGAAATCAAGGGTATTCTGACAGGCGATGCCGAACCGGACTATGTACGTTGTGTAGAAATCTCCACTGCCGGCGCCCAGCACGAAATGATCTGGCCGTCTATTCTGGCAGTTATTACCCCGATTTTGACGGGTATCGTTCTCGGCGTTCCCGGTGTGTTCGGCCTCTTGGCTGGTGGCCTTTCCTCTGGATTCGTGCTGGCTATCTTTATGGCCAATGCTGGTGGTGCATGGGACAATGCCAAGAAGTACATCGAACAGGGTAATCACGGTGGCAAGGGTTCCGAATCCCACAAGGCTTCCGTCATCGGTGATACCGTTGGCGATCCCTTCAAGGATACGTCCGGCCCCTCCCTGAACATTCTCATCAAGCTGATGAGCATGGTTTCTATCGTGACGGCAGGTGTGAATGTTGCTATTACTCTTCTGTAAAACATAAGGCATTACCTGACCATATTTCCAGAAGCCTCGGGGTGTTTTTCATCCCGGGGCTTTTTGCTTGTCTCTGACTGGTGGACGCGCGAGTCGGATAGAATGGACTCTCCCTATCACTTGGCAACCTTATTGTATTGAATACCAAGAAGAGTGGTATTGGCTCTCATAGAATTGATGATACAATAAAAATGACCTTATCATACGAAGGCAGATTATGATGATGATTCCATATTCGAGGAACGCAAGTTGTTGATAAGACGTCGGATTTAGAAAAATGAGTATTTTTTATAATACGTGTGATATGTTTTCGTTGGAATAATATTTTCTGTTCGTTTGATTAATTTGTGATAAGTATATAAATAACTTATAATAAGGTTGTTATAGTTACAATATGAAATAAGATGATCTTGTCATGAAAGATGGATTCAAGTTCTTGAAACAAGTGGTAATGCAAAGTATATCGCGATGTTTGAAGTGATTTAGCTATTTTTGTGTTGATTGTTCTGTTTATTGTTAATCGTCTTGTGTTTTATTTTGTCTGTTATTTTTTATTTATTGTTTTTGATTTTCATTTGTTTATTGTTTTATTTAATATTGTTTTCATTCTATGTAATGTTGTTTTGAATTATTCTTACGAATTTTGAAATTGCAAACGACCTTTTGAACTGTTAGTTTAAGAACACTCATTCATATCTTTCTTTTCCGTTATGAAACTCAGACTACCTCTTCTTCTGTCGGCTGCTCTTCTCTCCTGCTACTCTCACCCCTTGTCTGCGGCGACACCTAATGGATTTAGTATCAATTTTGTATCTGTTAGTGGCAATCCCGTTAGTGGCACTTCGGAAATTGGAGTGCTCAATTCGGGATATACCGTTCAGGCGGATAATTGGAACAATATTACACCTTCGACGGCCAATCAATGGTACGATATTACGAAGAATAACTTTGGGGCTGCTCTTACTGGCATCCAGGTTCAATCTTCTCGAGCTATTACGACGTGGACGAGTGGCGTTAAGACGACGGAAACCGATAAGCTCCTTTCTAATTATCTTGATGCGACAGCAACTGATTCTCTTACTGTAACGATAACTGGTGTGACCTACCTCAGTTCGACGGTCTATTTGCTCATGTCTGGCGATGGTGGAATTTTTACGGCGATGAACGTCAATGGTACAAATTGGTCCTATGAGAACGGTGCCATGGTTCAAGGAGATGGCACTTGGGGGAACCGAGCCAATAACCAAGGGGCATTGACGTTGGGGAACAATGTGTTGAAAATCGACAATATTGTCAATTCCGCCATTACCATTTCCAACGTTAGAACCACGGGGGCCCGTGGAACGATAGCCGGGATTCAGGTTGTCGATTCGTATGCAGGTACCTATCTTTACAGAACTGTTGGTGCAGGAACTGAGCAATGGAGTGATTCCGTTTGGTCCAATACGCAGGGAACTCCTGGTACTCTTGCCTGGGGGGCCACCGGGAATGCAGCCGTCCTCAATGCCGATGCAGCAGGTTCTCAATTGTCAATTACCGGTTCGATTGCAGCGGATGGGATCATTCTAAATTCTGGTCAATTGACTCTTTCTCAAGGAACGATTAATATGACTGGTCCGGCTGGTCTTTTGGCTGAAACGGGAACGACTCTCAAATTTTCCGGCACCACGGTTGCAGCCTCCGGTGTCCTTACCTTTTTGGGGAAGGGAACGTATGAAGTGTCTACCTTGGCTCAGCTCCCCAAGGATTTGACGATCACAGCAGGAACTGTGAAGGTTCTGGATGACTCGACGATTCAGAATGGCGGAAAAGTCCGTATTGAAGGTTCGTCGGTATTGGAGGGCAAGGGCTTTACTTTGTCCGCAGGGTCTTCACTTTTCGTGAATGGTGGATTTTATGATTCATTGAAAGCGACCAAAATTTCCGGTACTGGCGAGTTGATTCTGAATAAGGCGATGTCTCTGGACAAGACTACATTGCCAGCTTTCCATAATTTATTTACAGACTTCAACGGCATGCTTACGTTGGGTGGTTCAGGTGAGTATTACTTTAATTACACTGGATCGGCGGATTTTGGTGCAAGCATTCGCCTTGGGCAGGCGGACACGACAATTCACGTTCTCAAAGGTGTTACCTTCAAGGTCAATCCGATCAATAACGGCGACAATACATTCCAGAATAATCTTATTCTGGACGCGGGTAGCAGACTGTATAAGTACGATGGAAATCCCCTGAAATTTGGCGGTAATATCCTGATGAACGGCAATGAAACCGACCCCATCGTTCTGACGGGACAATGGGGATCTAAAAAGACGCAACTAACAGGGAAAATTTCCGGTCAAGGGAAAGTAAACCTGACGTCTGATCATTCCAGCGGTGAAACAATTATCATCAATAATGCGGCTAATGACTTTTCCGGAACATGGCAAATGGGCATGGGGAATTCCATTGTCCTGGACTTAACCGCCAACGCATTAAGTAAGGCATCCGTGGAAATTGGAGCTAAGGGTGAACTGAGAGTCAATACTGCATCGGCGTCGGTCGTTGGTTTGCTGGGGACGAATACTGCTGGCAAAGTGACGAGCCAAACTGCTGGAAATACGCTGAATATTGAATCAGGCAACTATGCCGGTATTATTGGAGCAAATCTGAATTTGAATAAAACGGGAGCAGGCTCATTAACCCTTTCGGGTAATTTAACAGCATTCAACGGCACGTTTACTGTTGAAAACAATGCTTCGTCCAATTTGACTCTGACGGGAACCGTTGCGGCTGCAGGCATCAATGTGTCCATGAACCAGGGAACTTTAAGTGTGGGAAGCAAAGTTGCTTTGGTGACGAACAATTCTCCTCAGCTCAATTTGAATCTTCTCAATAAAGGCACCCTGGTCTCAACGCAAAATTCATTGGTCTTTGGATCGACGACTGTGACAGGCGTGGGTACGGTCTCCCTGGATATGAAATCCTCGTCCGGTACGTTGACTTTGGGCAATTATTCCGTAAATGCTTCTGGAGGTTTCCTGCGCGTTGATCTGGCTAATATGAGCGATATCAATCAATTGACCTTGACGGCCACGGGAACTTCTTTGGGCGAACTCCAGAAGACTCTTACCGTCCTGGGGAACAATAAGACTTATATGGTCAGCGCCTATACGGCGAACATCGTCAGTCTTGCTGAATCTTTGCTTTTGGTGGATTCGAGTGTTTCCGGTTCCGATAAATACTATTACCGCAATGGTGGAAGTGTGACTTTAACTCAGCCTTCCTACTTGATGAATACGCTTTTGATCGGTGGCGATTCTGATAGTGCGACTACGGACGAAATCGTATTGAATGGAGCCACTCTTTCGTCGGAAACTACCATCTTTACATCGGGCGAGGCCTATTCCATCAAGGATGGAGCTACGGTTGGAGGTGTACAATTCAAGGAACTTGCCTTATCCGGGGCCGGAGTACTGACTCTTGATACGGGGGCTGCAATTGGAAGTATTTCTGGATCAAACAGTTCTCTCGTGCTGAAAAAGTCTTCTTCGATTACCAAAAATAGCTCTCTTGGCTCGCTGTCTTTTGTCGGAACTACGTTGACGGTTGGGAGTAGCACGGAAACGGCTTCTGTAGTCGCAAAAAATCAAATGACGGCCAATAATCTTACTACAACGCTTTTGTTGTTGAGTGGTTCGTCTTTGACTTTGGACACATTAGCTATTGTTGGTAGTTCTGCTGGCGCGACGGTGTTCAATGTGGGTGACGGTACCAGCCAAGGTGTCTTTAATGTCAGACGCTATGTTGGATCTGATGGAAATAATGCTTCGACTTCTACCCTGAATGTCAAGGCTGGTTCAGTCATGAATGTCCTTGGCAACGTTGACAATCAGGTGAATGCTGATGGTGCATTTATCATGGGACACTGGAATCATAGTACTGCCGTAAATCTGACGGGAACCCTCAATGTTCTTTCAGCCCATATCAGTGTTGTTTCCGCTCAGAATGATGTACTCAATGTCAATGATGGAGGTGTATTTAATATCAAGGGCTTGGACCTTGCCTATCGCCGTGACAGTGGCGCCAGGGCAACGGTAACTCTTAATGATGGCGGTTTGATTAATATTGGTGTTGATGGTATTGGCAAAACGACCAGCTTGGCGGCTTCTTTTATCCTTAATCTCAATGGAGGTACGATTGGCATTCTTGATTCGACGGATTCCTGGATTTCTCTCAAGGATATTGCCTTACAAGGCAATCTGACTTTCAATACACTCAAGTACAAGGCCAATGATACTACAGTTGCCGCTAATGGGGGGTATCTGGATCCCGCATTGGGGACATCAGCCGGTACGATTAACCTCAACGGTGCCGTAAACCTGCAGGGTAATAATCTGACCAAGGATGGCGTGGGTACACTCAGTATCGGCGGTGTATTGACGAGCACGATTACAACTGGTTCTGGAGAGGGGGCGGTGACGACCACCAGCTCCAGTTCTGTGATGACTATCAATGCGGGCAAGGTGGTTCTGGCCGGGGCAGATACTGTGTTTGCCGGCAAGATTACCGGTGCGGGTGTTCTGGAATCTACGGGTTCCAATATTACGCTTTCCCATGTGGGGAGCGATGTGAGTGCAGTCAATGTGACGGCAGGTAAATTGATTTGGGCCAACGATGCCACGAGTTCTCTGAATATGCAGTTGGGAGCAACCATCAATATTACTGGCGGTACCTTGCAACTTAGATTGACTGATAGGACTTATTCGATCCTGACCCCCATCAACTTGTCGGAAGGGGGAATTCTTCAACTTGGGGAAAGTAACGGCAATGTATTTGCCGCCAATCTGTCGCAATTGAATGTTGTCGAAACAGCCTCATCCGCGGTGGATAGGGCTATTTTGCGACTTCCGAGCTGGGAGCGTGTACTCTCAACCTCCAAGATCAATGGCTCCGGCACACTGGAAATCTCTCGCCAGGCTGGAGTTTACACGAGTAGTATCACAAAAAATGTTTTTGCGATCAATGGAGTGGATGAAGATCCCAACAAATGGTTTACAGGAACGATTTTAGTGACCAATGGAGATAGCGCTGATGATTCTGTTAAATACTTCCGCCTTGTTCTCAACCATGAGAACGCAGTAGCCAAGGCATTGGTTTCCCTTGATAATGCCAATACCAGACTGCGCGTCGGCGTACAGAATACGAATATTGCCGGTTTGAGGTCTGTCAAGGCTGGTACTGAAGTGGAGAAAGAAGCTTCTTTGTCTTCGGGCACATTGACGATCAATTATTCTGGAACTGCCAGCGTGGACTATGCTGGTAAAATCATGGAAGGAGTTCATGTTGTCAAAACAGGAACTGGCACTCAAACTCTGAGTGGAGATCTCTCGGCAGCAACAGGTATATTGACGGCTCAGGCCGGAACATTGAGCCTTGCCGGTGCGAATTTTGGAGTAACACCGGTGGTGACGCTGAAGCTGGACGGCGGTCAGTTGGATCTTGGAGGCGCGGCCTCACTGGATACCGGCCTGAAGCTGACTACGACTGCTGCCGCCGGGAGCCTGCTCAAGGGAACGATAACTCTTAATGGAGCAACGGTATCTGTGCTGAACAATACGACTCTTTCTCCGCAATATGCACTTGAGAATACTTCAACAATCTCGATTGGTGCAGGAGGGGCGGCTTTCGATCTTTCATCGATGAGTAGCTTGGTTACGGGACGCTATACCTACAATTTGTTTGCTCTCACAGGTACTCTGGATAGCTCGAATTTGACGATTACAGGGATAGAAATCGATTCGAATTCAAGAGATTCGGTTAACTACAATAAAACTGCCGGGAATATTCTCCAACTGATATACGACAAAGTTGCCGTTTCCCTGACCTGGGCTGGTGCTGCTGGTAACAATACGTGGCAGACAAAGAATAGTTTGACGCCGTGGACTTCTACAGACAGTACGGATCTTCAATTCTACACGAATGACAAGGTTGTCTTTACGAATGCCGCCTCGGACAAAACCGTGTCAATCGTCGGGG
>CAYVAI010000007.1:33962-145674 GCA_964448375.1 uncultured Akkermansia sp. | reverse complement strand
ATTTTCTTCTTGCTACTCTTTTTATGTTTATTCGGCAAGAAGATTAACTATACAATGATGTTTAATTTTGCTATTATTACAATAATTTGATTATATTAATATGTGTGTTCTACAATCTAGGATTGTTGGTTTTGATCTGATTCGGTCCTGTGCGATTTTGTTTGTCATTGCTGGCCATTTTTCGATGAATACGAGTTTTTCGAATTCCAGCTTTGAAGGCTCGTCCATGTTTATTCAAGGTGTGGGGAAGTTTTTCTTCGGCATGGGGGTTCCTCTCTTTATTTTGATGACGGGGTATCTTAATTCTCGGAAAGAGGCTACTTCCTCGTATTACAAGGGTGGTGTACGCGTTTTGGGATCATATTTACTTTTCTCTGTTATAACGATCCTGTTTCGAAAATATTATTTGGAAGAAGCATACTCATGGATGGAATGGGGGCACAGAATATTGTCCTTTTCAGCTATTCCGTATGGTTGGTATATTGAAATGTGGATAGGCCTCTTTTTACTCATTCCGTTTCTGAATATTCTATATCATCACATTCCTACGCATCGGCAAAAATTATTGCTGTTGGCGGTTCTCTATATATTAACAGCATTACCCGATTTGATGAACCGTTACGGAATGCATTTGGTTCCAGGATTTTGGGCTTCATGTTTTCCTTTATTCTTCTATTTTGCTGGATCCTATATTCGAGAGTATCAGCCTTCTATTTCAAAAAAGTTGGCTTGGTTGATTATACTCGCGATTTGTCTGATCAATCCTGTATTCAACGTCTTGTTCGTCAAGGATCATTCCATGATACATATCGCGGGAGGTCCATGGGGCATTTTTGGAACGATCATGGCAGTCCTGTTCTTTTTGAATTATTATAAATGGAATACAAATACAGATTGGATGCGGGTAGGGCTGGAGAGTATTTCCAAGCTTTCTCTCGATATGTATTTGTGCTGTTATGTGTTTGATGCTCTGTTATACCCTGTATTCAAGAGTAGGTATTACGAGGATCAATCCCAGTTTGGCATTTACTTCCTTGTTATTGTGCCCCTTTTGTTTGCGGGCTCATATGTGACGGCTTGGATTAAAGAAAAAATTTTTCGATTTTAATGGCAGACACAGTCAATGGAAGGATTTGGATTCCTGCTTGCGCTATCCCTTGGGCAAATGGGGAATGGCGGATGTGGGGTGGGTAGGGGAGATGAAGAGGGTGTTGGTGGGACCGTATTCGACGATGGTGCTTTGGCGCATGACGGCGATGTTGTTGGAGATGTAGCGAACTATGGAGAGATCGTGCGAGATGAAGATCATGGTGAGTGACGGGGTGCTTCAGGGTGGGGTGCATGGTTCTGCAAACAGATTTAGGAAAACAAACTTATTAATTTCTCATTTGGTTGCTCCTGTGTCAATTTGTCCACTTCCAGAAATCATGTCGAAGTAGATCTGTGCTTCCAAAGGCTCTTGTTGAAGAAGGGAATGAGATTCATTGGAGCTTATGTAAATGTCCTCTGGAAATTACTTACTCATCGACCTGATATGTCCTATCTGGTGATTACCTGACACGGCATTGGATTTCATGAAAAACACTCCTTTTGTCCTCCTCTGTAAGTCTTTTGCTTGTAAATTCGTTCGCAATCATAACAAAGGGATGACGAATGATACGCTCCAATCTATTTACCGTTGCTCTTCTTTCCTGGTTGGTGTATGACGATATCACTGACGCTGTTCAATGCGAACAGGCGAAACTATGACCTGACGAGATCTAATAATTACAGTTAGGCCTTAACTATATATATTATGCGGAATTACAGACTGGATTTCATTAGAGCGCTAGCCATACTGATGGTTATTTTGGGACATTCGATAATAATTTATGATCCGGCATGGGGGGTGATAAAAAGTGCCGTTGAATCGCAGTTTTGCATTGTTATCAAAAGGTGTATAGATCTTATACAGATGCCATTGTTTTATGCAATTAGTGGATATGTTTTCTATCTCACAATGAATAAAAGTAATTTTCCGAATTTTTTCTTAAATAAAGTTAAAAGGTTGCTTGTGCCATTCATTTTCGTTGGCTTATTCTTCATGCTTCCTATCAAATTATTTCTTGCAATTCCTGGATGTGTAGCTAGCTTGGAAACCTTGTTTTTCTTTTTAGTGAGAGGAAATAACGTTGGGCATTTATGGTTCTTGCCAACTCTTTTTATTGTATTTATAATATCGGAAATAATTCTAAGGGAAAATAAGTCATTTGTTTGTGATTCGATCGTGGCTTTTTTTGCGATTATCGCATCTGTAATTCCATCTAAATTTTCCATTGGTATTCCTTACATGAATTTCGTGTTAGAGTATTTTCATTATTTCTTTTTTGGTTTTTTGATTTCTAAGTATGGGTTTGATGGCTTGAAATATTTGAAAGCTCTCTTTATTGTAATTCCTGTTGTATTTCTGGTCGGGTATGCATTGGTTAGTTATTCGCCAATAATAATGAGCACTTGTCTTGTATTTATATTTTTCGTAGTTGTCCCGAATTATAGTAATTTGATTATTGGTGAAATATCAAAAAATTCTTTTGGCCTATATCTATTCCACTCTCCCTTAATTTATTTTTCTTTCACCTATTTCCCTAATTTGAATCCATTTTACATGTTCCTCATAAATTTCATCCTGTTTGGATTCGTTGCGTATTTGATTACAAAATTAATTCGGAAAACAAAATTTAAGTTTATAATTGGCGAATAATTTACATTTATTTATAGCGTGTATATCCTTATTTATTGAGATGATAAATTTGAATATCTTTAAAAATATTCAAATTTTGCTCGGTTCATGAATCATGCTTAGAAAAATAAAATTATTTATCATAAGCATGATCGAAATTTAGAAAATTTTGATGCCTATGCGGAGTATTTTAAACGTGAAATTTCACATTGAAGATTGCAAGGCCATGTCACCTATCATGGACAACAGTATGGACAAGATAAGGAGAATATTTTTTCAAAGCTAATGCATTCGAAAGTAATTTATTAGATATACTGAAAGGTATCTAATTCGTTTCCTACCTGCTCTATCCCCTAGGCAAATGGGGGATGGCGGAGAGGAGGTTTTGGGTGTAGGGGTGGGTGGGGGTGGTGAAGAGGGTGTTGGCGGGGCCGTATTCGACGATGGTGCCTTGGCGCATGACGGCGATGTTGTCGGAGATGTAGCGGACGACGGAGAGGTCGTGCGAGATGAAGATCATGGTGAGGGAGAGGTCGCGCGCGAGTGTGGTGAGGAGGTTGAGGATTTGGGACTGGATGGAGACGTCGAGGGCGGAGACGGGTTCGTCGGCTATGATGAGTTTGGGTTCGGGGGCGAGGGCCCGGGCGATGGCGATGCGCTGGCGTTGTCCGCCGGAGAATTCATGCGGGTATTTTTGCATGGAGCGGGGGTCGAGGCCGACTTTTTCCATGAGGGCGGAGACGGCGTCGCGGAGTTGGGCTTTGCCGATGGGGTGGCGCTGGCGGATGGCTTCCGCGAGGGTGGAGTAGATGGTGTAGCGCGGGTTGAGGGAGGCGTAGGGATCCTGGAAGATCATTTGGAAGTCGAGCCGCCGCTTGCGGATGGTTTTGTTGGGCAGGGCGGTGAGGTTTTCTCCCTGGAGGATGATGGCTCCGTCGGTGGGGCGCTGGAGCTGCATGATGGTGCGCGAGAGGGTGGATTTACCACAGCCGGATTCCCCCACGAGGCCGAGGATTTCCCCTTGTTCGACGGTGAGGTTGACTCCGTTGACGGCGCAGATGGGGGGGGCGGCTTTGCCGGTGAGGAAGTTTTTTTTGCCGGGGAAGCGGACATGGATGTTTTTGACTTCGAGGAAGGGCATGGGGTCGCGTGGGCTGGCGTGAAGGGGTGGGGAATGCCGGGGCGGTGTCTGCTCCGTTGGCGGGGCTTCGGTTGTTGCTTTGGCGGGACGTCAGAGCAGGGGCTGTCAGTGGTGTCTGCTAGGGCCGGCTATGCAAGCTTGGCGGGGGATCCAGGGCAATTCAGGGCAGGGCCCAGGGTTGGCGGAGTTTGAGGTATTCCCGGGAGGGGAGGAGGATGTAGACGGGGGATTGGGCGGGGTCTAGCCAGCTGATGAGGGCACGGAGGTTTTCTTCGGACATGGTGGTGCAACCGGCGGAGGGGACGGTGCCGTTGCCGCGCCAGATGTGGAAGAAGATGGAGGAGCCGGCGCCGGGGATGGGACGGCCGGGTGTTTCGTCGGAGTTGTGGCGGATGAAGAGTTTGAGGCTATGGTGGTAGTCGTTGAGTTTCATCTGCTGCTGGAGTTCCCACGGGGTGGCGGCGGGGTGTTTGAGGACGATGTGCCGGTTGTAGGCGGGGGAGGCGGGGTCATCGACCCAGAGGTCGGCGGGGGTGACGCGGCGGTAGGTGAGGCTACGGTGTTTGTCTGGGGTGCGGACGGTGCCGTAGGCGTCGCCGAGGAGGAAGACTCCGGCGGGGGAGCGGAGGTCTCCTTCTTTTTTGACGCTTTGTCCTTTGCCGGGGGCGGTGAGGCCGAGTCCCCAGACGGTGCCGCTTTTGCCGAGTCGGCCGGGGAAGGGGCCGCGGACGAGTTGCCATTGGCCGTTGCGTTTTTCGAGGAGGCTGAGTTGGACGTGGGAGCTGTTCCAGCCGTCGGTGGAGCCGATGATGGCCTGGGTGCAGTTGGCGGGAAGGGCTCCGGTGCGTGCCGGGGGCTGGTGTTGAGCCTGGGCTTGTGGGCTGGATGCGGTGATGAGGAGGGCGGCTCCGAGCAGGAGGAGGAGGGTGTGGAGGTGTTTCATGGCGGAGGCTCCGTGGGAGGGAGTGGAGGAAGGCGGCTTGAACGATGATGGGCTTTGCGCAGCGGGGGGGATGGGGGCTCCGACTGTTGTTTTTACACGGCAGGGGTGCGGAGGATTTCGACGGCTTCACGCATGTCTTCGACGGTGATGTCGCGGGAGACGAAGGCTTGGCCGGCGCGGGAGAGGAGGATGAATTTGATGGTGCCGTTGAGGAATTTTTTGTCCTTGGCGATTTTGTTCATGATGGTGTCGGTTTCCAGGCCTTTGGGGAGGGTGGTGGGGAGGTCCATGGCGAGGATGACGTTCATGATGGCGCGGGCGTCTTCGGGGGGGAGCCCGGCTTTTTTGACGCTGAGGTGGAGGGCGGCGCGGATGCCGAGGGCGACGGCTTCACCGTGGAAGATTTCTCCGTAGGGGAGGGAGGCTTCGATGCCGTGGCCGATGGTGTGGCCGAAGTTGAGAAGGGCGCGGACGTCCTGGGTTTCCCGTTCGTCTTCTTCGACGATGCGCGCTTTGATGGCGACGTTGCGTGCGATGAGGTCGGGGAGTTTTTTGATGGTGGTGAGGGAGAATCCGATGGGGATTTCGGCGCCGATGTCGCGGAGTTCGGGCAGCATGGAGGCGTCGCGGATGGCTGCGTGTTTGATGACTTCTGCCATGCCTTCCGCGAGGGCCCGGGGGGCCATGGTGACGAGGGTGGTGGGGTCGATGACGACGAGGGCGGGCTGGTGGAAGGTGCCGATGAGGTTTTTGCCTTCGGGGATGTTGACGGCGGTTTTTCCTCCGGTGGAGCTGTCGGACTGGGCGACGACGGTCGTCGGGATCTGCATGAAGGGTATGCCGCGATAGTAGATGGAGGCGACGAATCCGGCGAGGTCTCCGATGACGCCTCCGCCGAGGGCGGCGATGGCGCTGGTGCGGTCGTGTCCGGCGCGGACGAGTTCGGAGCAAAGTTGCTGGGAGCAGGCGAGGTTTTTGCTGGCTTCTCCGGAGGGGACGACGTGGAGGCTGGCTGTGTAACCGGCGTTTTCGAAGGCGATTTTGACGCGTTCTGCGTAGAGGCCAGCAACGCGGGTCTCGGAGATGATGGCGATTTTACCGGAGATGCCGGCGCGGTAGGCGAATTCGCCGACGCGGTCAAGGTTGCCGTTGTCGATGTGGATGTTGTAGGAGCGTTCTCCCAGGGCTAGAGAAACTGTGGGCATGCCTCCGTTGTACCGCTGCGGGTGCTTGAGGGCAAGCGCGCTCCTTGTCTTTTCCGGTGGAAGGAGGGCGACGGCTCTACGGTTCTCTGTGGCCGCGGTGTTGGCCGTGGGGGCAGAGTAACGAGAGTAACTGGAGGAACCAGAGGGGGCTCTGTGGAAGCCTGGGGCTTATTCGTCTCTGTCTGTGAGGTCCCGTGCTTCGAGGATGGCTTGCCAGCGTTTGGCGACCCATGGGCGGATGAGGCCGTAGAGCAGGTAGATGCAGAAGAGGACGGCGGGCATGACCCATGGGAAGCAGAAGAGGGCAACTCCGGTAAAGGCGAGGGTGGCGATGGCGGTCATCGTGCCTTTGGTGGTGAAGTTGATGTGCTTGAAGCTGGGGTACATAACGCGGCTCATCATGAGGATGGAGATGCCGACCATGATGACGGCGAGGAGGTATTTCCAGAAGCCGAGGTCGATTTCCGTGCGGTAGAGGTGGATGATGAGGTACATCGTGGAGACGATGGCTCCGGCGGCCATGGGGACGGGTAGGCCGATGAAGTCGGAGGTCTGGCCTTCTTTTCGCGGTGCGGCTGCCATGCAGTTGAAGCGGGCGAGGCGCAGGCCGGCGCAGAGGAGGTAGAGGGCAGCGATGCCCCAGGCGATCCAGGGTTGGGGGATGCTGAAGAGGACGGCCTTGGAGAGGAGTAGGGCGGGGGCGATGCCGAAGGAGATGATGTCCGCCAGGGAGTCGAACTCGCGCCCGAAGGGGCCTTCCTGTCCGCTCATGCGGGCCACGCGCCCGTCGAGTAGGTCGAAGATGCAGGAGGCGAAGATGAAGTAGGTGGCCTGCTGGTAGGATTCGTAGGCGGCCTGGAATTGGTAGATGGAGTTCTGGGTGCCGGCGATCATCCCCTGGAGGATGGTCATGATGGCGAAGAATCCGCAGAGGAGGTTGCCCGCGGTGAAAAGATTCGGCAGGAGGGGAATCTTGGGTTCGTCCGGAACGATGGGCTTTTGCATGGCTTCTGGTGGATGGTGGCCGGGCGGGAATGAGCGTGAGGCTTTTCCCGCCCGCCGGGGGATGAGGGGTTAGTGGGAGATGGCTTTGGCGGCTGCGTCGGCGAGGGTCTGCCGGGCTGTTCTGTCCGGAGCCGAGCCGCGAGCCTGATCCGGACGGCCACCGCCTTTGCCACCAGCCATGGCGGCCAGGGTTTGGAGGAGTTTGCCGGCCTGGAGGCCTTTCTCTTGTGCTATTGTGCCGCAATATGAGCCCAATAGCAAGGTGGAACCGTCGTCGATGATGAGGAAGGCGGCGCCGGGGTATTGCCTTTTTTTGAGTCCGTTGAGGAGTTCCTGAAGCATTTCTCTGGTGCCGTCTTCGGTGATGATGATGGCTTCGGGGTGTGCGGGGATGAGCTCGTTGAGGAGTTTGTCGGCGTTGCCTGCGGCAGCGGCGGCGTGGGCCTTTTTGACTTTCTTTTCCGCTTCGATGGCGGTTTCCTTCATGTGTTCGACGGCTTGGGCGAACTGGTCGAGGCGGAGGTTGATCTCGTTGATGTCACGGGATTCCAGAGCCTTCATGGCGGGTTTGTCGTCGAGTTTGGGCAGTTGGAATGTTTCGAGGCCCATGTCGGCGAGTTTGGCGTTGGCTTCGACGGTTTTTTCGAAGAAGGTGTAGAATTCGAGGGCCTTGGCGGCGACTTGTTCCTTGATGGCTTCGATGGCGGCGTCGCCCGTTACGGCTTCGATGCGTCGGACGCCGGAGGCGATGGCACCTTCGCTCTTGATTTTGAAGAGGCCGATGTTTTTGGTGTTGTCGATGTGGGTACCGCCGCAGAATTCCATGCTGACGCCGTCGAGGGCGTTTTCTTCGCCGCCGACTTGGATGACGCGGACGACTTCGCCGTATTTGTCACCGAAGAATTGTGAGATGGCCTTGTTGTTTTTGACGTCGGCGTAGGCGCGTTCGTTGCCGTGGACGGTGAGTCCGGAGGCGACCCATTCGTTGACGCGGGCTTCGATGGCCTTGATCTGGTCGTGGGTGAGGGCGCCGCTGTTGAAGTCGAAGCGGAGGCGTTCTTCTGAGACGAGGGAGCCTTGCTGGGCGGCGTCCGTGCTGACGATTTCGTGCAAGGCTTTGTGCAGCAGGTGGGTGACGGTGTGGTTGGCTTCTATCCTGCGGCGGCGGTCGGTGTCGAGGACGAGGTGTACCTGGTCGCCAACTTTCAGTTCGAAGCCTTCGGGCTTGTCGATGATGTGGGCGCGAGCCTGGCCTATCTGCTGGACGGCGAGTACGGGGTGGCTGTCGCCGCCGATGACGATGAGACCGGAGTCGGATACCTGTCCGCCCATTTCGGCGTAGAAGGGGCTCTTGTCGGTGATGACGAAGAGGGTGCCGTCCTGCGGGGCGAGCTGGGTGACGGTGGCGGTGCATTCGTCGCAGTCGTAGCCAATGAATTCGGTGACGGCATCGGTTTTGAGGTCGAGGGCGCGGACGACTTCGTTCTTGCGGGCGGAGCGGGCGCGTTCGCGCTGTTCGTCCATGAGTTGTTCGAAGCGTGCGATGTCGAGCTTGAGATTGCGTTCTTCGGCGATGAGTGCCGTGAGGTCGATCGGGAAGCCGTAGGTGTCGTAGAGTTTGAAGGCGAATTCTCCGCTGATGCAACCGGATGCGGCAGCTTCGGCCTCAAAGAGTTCGAGTCCACGGTCGAGGGTTTCGTTGAAGCTGGTCTCTTCGCGCAGGAGAACTTCCTTGATGGTGGCGCTGCGTTCCTTGAGCTCGGGGAAGGTGGCGCTGAAGGAGGCCACGAGGGTATCGACGAGTTCCGTGAGGAAGGGTTTGGTGAAGCCCAGTGTGCGTCCGTAGCGGACGGCGCGGCGAAGGATGCGACGGAGGACGTAGTTGCGGCCGTTGTTGCCGGGCGGGATGCCATCGGCGATGGAGAAGCTGAGTGTGCGGATGTGGTCGGCAATTACGCGGAAGGCGATGGCTTCCTTCAGGGTGTCGTCCATTTGTTGTCCCTTGCCAGCGCGGGAGGGGTAGATGTCGGCGTATATTTTGCCGGAGAGTTGTTCGATGGTGTTGAACAAGGGGCGGAAGACATCCGTGGCGTAGTTGGAGATGCGGTGGGAGAAGTCCTTGAAGCCGTCTGTGCACTGGATGATGGAGCAGGCGCGTTCAAAGCCCATGCCAGTGTCGATGTGGCGGGCGGGGAGGTTGCGGAAGGTGCCGTCGCTTTCTGCGTTGTACTGGATGAAGACGAGGTTCCAGATTTCGATGCATTTGTCGGAGTCGCTGTTGACGAGCTTGCCCATGGTGTCGCCCTCGGGGGTGAGGTCTACGTGCAGTTCGGAGCAGGGGCCGCAGGGGCCGGTTTCGCCCATCATCCAGAAGTTGTCCTTCACATTGCCGTTGACGATGTGTACCTGGGGGTCGAGTCCGCGGGCGCGGAAGAGTTCTGCCCAGACGTCCCAGGCTTCCTGGTCGAATTCGCCCGGGTCGTTCTTGCTTTTGTCCGGGCAATAGACGGTGGCGTAGAGGCGTTCGGCGGGGAATCCCCAGCGTTCGACGACGAGTTCCCAGCTCCAGAGGATGGCTTCCTTTTTGAAGTAATCGCCGAAGGACCAGTTGCCGAGCATTTCGAAGAAGGTGTGGTGGTAGGTGTCGTAGCCGACATCTTCCAGGTCGTTGTGCTTGCCGCCAGCGCGGATACACTTCTGGGTGTCCGTGGCGCGAGCGGGCTTCCAGGGAGGAGTCCAGATGCCGAGGAAGTAGGGGACGAACTGGTTCATGCCCGCATTGGTGAACAAGAGGCCGGGGCTCTGCGGCATCAGAGAGGCAGAGGGGACGATGGTGTGTTGTTTTTCCTGGAAGAAGTTGAGGAAGCTCTGTCGTATTTCGGCTGCAGTCATCATAACGGGTGAAAATTGGCGGGAGGATTATGCCTGTATCACGATGATAGTAAACCGTAAATTCCGTGCTGCCGCGGCAGATTGAGAGAAAATCCATGTCCTGCTCTTATTGTGGCACGGATATCATCGGGCTTTATTTCGTCCGGCAGGCTCTCGCGCGATGTTATACGAGAAAAAGTCGACCCTCTTCTCAGTGGGGGAAGAGGGTCGACTTGGATAATATATTGCCTGCTTTAGGGCAAAGCTGGGGAACTTACCGGGAACCGGGGTTCTTGCCGTTCAAATCGTAATCGAAGAAAGGGCACCAGTTGTCGAGGCGATGGTTGGTGCCGTCCACGGTGGCAGTTACCTTGTCGCCCTGGGAGTCACGGAGGCAGCCGCGGCCGCCTGTTGTGGGGCCGCTGGGGAGCTTGGCATTCAGGGTCATCCCATATCTGATGTGGGCATTGGCTGGATTTTCGTCGGCGAGGATGCAGACGACATTGGGGCTGCTTACTTCCACGGATGCGATTTTTTTGGTGTTGCCATCCTTGTCAACAAGGGAGAATCCAGAGTTACCGGGATCTGTGATCGTTTTTTTATCAAGGACGAGAGGAGGAACAGGAGTGTGGAATTTCAAGTAGATGGCCCATTGGTTGCCGCGTTTGACGATTTTGTGGGCTATGGGGTGGACGGGAAGCCATTTTTTGCCATCGGCCAGCACTTGTTTCATGACGTACCCGATGTGGGCTCCATAGAGCCTGGACATGGGGGCTGTCAGGTGCACCCCGTCACTATAAGTCAGGTGGTACATGGGGGTGGTCATGATGTAGTTGCTCTCCGGGTCCAGAGCCATTTCCAGCTGAGCCAAAGCAATCAAAGGGTAGTCAGTCGGGTTTTGCCCGTAGTAGTTCAGGTGGGAACCAACCTGGTACCCGAAGCAGTACAGATCGTTTTTTTGACCTGTGATCTTTTTGGCGTCCTTGTTCAGATCCTTGATCAGGGTGGTCATCATTTTTTTATACCAGTCCTTTTCTTTTTTATCCTGATGGTCGGTTTCTCCCTGGGTCCAGATGAAACCCGGCATGGAGAAGCTTTTGTGTTCGGCTTCTGCCAGTTTCTTGCCTTTTTCCAAGTCATCCAAGGTGTTATTGTAAGGTCCTGATCCTTTGACGAGGGCAGTAATACTGACGCCACCGATGCCATTGGCAGCGCCGAGAACTTGTGTTTTAGCAGCCAGAGATGGGTTGCTCTTGTTGAGAAATTCGATGAAGAAATCGGCTGCACCGGAAACGGGCGTTTCACCTCGAGGGCCATTTGGGGGCGAGACGCTTTCTACCAGTGGGATGAATTTACTTTTGTCGTTGCCCGTTTCATAAGGTCGCACCCCACCTGCGAACATGATGTTCTTGTAGGGCTGTTCCGTGGAAACGACAGGAATGCCCGTCCAGCCGACAGAGAGGGACTGCCCGATGGAGGGGATGTAGTTTATATTGGTGATTGGCGTTGGGGCAGCATTCCCTTGGGAATGGATACCGAGGAGAGTCAATAATGCCAATGAGCTCAGGAGATGAGGGAGTCTGGGGGAGGGCATGATGTTGGATGTTGATTTAAAAGAAACTGCAAAAGCCCGAGGACTTTTGCAGTTGTTGGAGAGGATAGTTTGCTTGATGAGCAACAGGTTTACTTCTTCCAGGAATAAACGTTATCGTCCGAGAATTCGGGTTCCTGGATTTTGTGATCCATTTGGCTACCAGTTCCATCGGGACCAGTACCGTACACAATAACACGGGAGAAGATCGGGCGTTCCTTCTTGCTGGTGGGATCCTGGATTTCTTCGTCACCGTCAGCATCAAGGACGACATAGTAGGGCTTGCCCCACGGGTCATACAGGCCGGCATCTCTGCTTCCCATGTAGAGACCACCCTTGGGGTTATCCACGGGGGAGCCGCTGACATATTTTTTCTTGGTGCGGTTGACGCGATCCATTTCAGGTCCTTTTTCGCGGTCGATCAGGATGGTGATCAGACGAGAGGGATCTTCGACGCTCGTGGTGATGCACTTGTCCCTGTCCATGCGGACGACGGAATCTACGGGCAATACACCCTGGTGGTCGGCGATGAAGTTATTGATGGCCAGAGCAAGGTCGGCGCAATCCTTTTGGGACTGGCGTTCGCGAGCCGTATTCATGGCCTTCTGGGCAGTGACGAATGCGACACCGGCCAGAGCGACGATGATGGAAATAACGACCAGCAATTCAACGAGTGTGAACCCTTTCCTGCGCAGTGATATGGGGGAGAGCTTCATATTTCTATTACAGTAACCAATTTGTCGTTCAGGGCAAGACGAAAGGCTTTCCGTCACGAATTTTGTGCACTCTCCTTTTCGAAGAGATCCCGGACGATGGAAAAGTCCACCCACTGTTTATCTCGATCCACTTTGAGGGGGACGACGGGAAGGGTATGGCCTGGCTGGAGGGAACTTCCTTTGGAGCGCGACCAACGGTCTGCGAAACTTTCGTACCGCCAGTTGCCTTTGGGGAATGCATCCGGCTTGATTAACCCTTTGATTTGCAGTCGGGGAATCTCTACCATGAGACCAAAATGCCGCACTTCCGAGATGACGGCTTTGTGGACTTCGGGTGTTTGTGTATGTGTTTGTTCTTCAAGCCATTCCATGAGTTTGATCATGTTGGATTCCTTTTCGGCAGAGGCGGAGACGCGTTCCGTGTCAGAGATGTGCTCCGCAATGTCCTGAAGCCTGGTGACAGAACCCGCGCCTTGGGAAGCATTAGCGGGCGGGTTGGCGAGCAGAGCATTCAGGGAGCGGTGGACGACCAAATCGGCGTAGCGGCGGATGGGGCTGGTGAAGTGGCAGTAATTTGTTTTAGAGAGCCCGTAGTGCCCCAGAGGGGATGTATCGTAGCGGGCTCTCATCAGGCTCTTAAGCAGGGAGATTTTTAAAAGTTGCTCATCGGGGGACCCTTTGATGGACGAGAGAAGGACCATCAGGTTCTTCTTGTTGGTCAGGTCGTGCACCTTGTGACCATACACCTTGCAGAGTTCGCCAAACTCATTAAGCTTGGATTCATCCGGATCTTCGTGGACGCGATAGATTGTGGGGCGGTTATGGTTCTTCAGTGCTTCGGCGACAGCTTCGTTGGCTGCCAGCATACACTCTTCAATCAGTTGGTGGCTCTCGTCGTAATCTTCGGAGACGATTCGGACGGCTTTCCCCTGGGCATCCAGCAGGACGCGCACTTCCGGGAAATCGAGGTCGAGGGCGCCATCTGCAAAGCGCTTGCCGCGGAGCAGGGAAGCCAGTCCCCAGGTGTCCTGCAACATGCGCGTTAATTCATCCGTTCCCTTGCTGTTCATCAGCTTGTAGGCTTCGGCGTAGGTCATCTGGCGTTCATTGCGGATGTAGGCGTCTGCGAAGCGCGTTTTTGTTCGTTCTCCCTTGGTGTTGAAACGCATGACACAGACCTTGGTCAGTCGGATGACTCCGGCGCGGAGGCTGCACAGGTCGTCGCAAAGGCGTGGAGGCAGCATGGGGATCACCCGGTCAGGCAGGTAAGTGGAGTTGCCGCGTGCCATGGCTTCTTCATCCAGCGAGGAACCTGTGGCAACGTAATGCGAGACGTCGGCAATGTGAACGGCCAATTCCCAGCCGTCTTCATCGCGGGTGACGTGGATGGCATCGTCGAAGTCGCGTGCGCCTTCCGGGTCGATCGTCATGACCGGGTGGATTGTCCAGTCTTCGCGGCGTGCCAGTTCGTGTTCATCGAGGTCATCCTTGAGTTCGTTGGTGTCGCGAAGCACATCATCGGGGAACTGACGGGGGAGCTGATATTTGCGAATGACGGCTTCCATGTCCACATGTGGGTCATCGGGGAATCCCAGTACTTCCATAACGGTACCGCGCGACGGGATTCTTCCTTCGCCCCAGGAGATGGGGGTGACTGTCACCAACATACCTGATTCAATGGCCTGAGTGGGCTTGGCTGCCAATTCGATGTATTCCGGAGAAGAGAATCCGTTCCCGAAGACTTTGCCAAAGGGGCGTGTAGGTCTGAACTCGCCGACCCATACCTTGTTTCGGCGATCCAGAATATTTTCGACGCGCACTTTGATTTGGAATTCATCCAGATTGGGGCGTCCCTTACGGTACTTTTTCCAACCCTTCGGCAGGGAACGTTGCAGGGAGACTTCCACGCGGTCTCCATCCATAGCCGTATTCAGTCGGTAGGGCTGGATGATGATTTCCGGGATCGTTTCCGTATCCCAGCCAAAGTCGCGAGCGACGGCATCATCCTTGTCCGGGATGAAGAGGCATTTGCCGGACTTCAGGCATCTGATACGTCCGGTGACCAGGTCATGATTGACAACCTTCAGGGCGAAGCGTCCCTTTTTCAGGCGAACGACAACATGGGTCCGCTCCAATTCATCCATCAAAATGCGTAGAGCGGCACGGTCACCACCCTGCAATTCCAGGTTTCGGGATAATTCCGATTTATTCAGCGGTTCATAATCCGCCTTGCCCATGAGCTCGAGCACCTGAGCTCGAAGATTTCCATTCATAAGCACCTACACTAGCACAAAAGAAGCGAACCGCCATGCAATTCTCCTTTGCATGACGGTTCGGATGAGGGAAAAAACTCTTTTCGTTTGGAAAAAGCTGAATATTGAAACAGGGGGGCAATGGTTATTCTGCATCTCTGCCCTTGCTGGCAAGAGCCTGTCGTGGATTGGTCAAAGGCAAATGATCTGCATCTCCCCATGTGCCACGTTCGATCATCTTCATGATCCCGGTGACGTGGGAGGTCCACTTGCGGCTGACGTTGGGTGCGTATCTGCGGCTGATGTTCGAGACGCTGACGAGCCCTCTTTCATGATATACTTTGAGAATATATCCAAGAGAGTCGATGCTCTCGTCCAGGTCGGTGAAGCTTTTTAGGCCTCGCTTGCCCATGATGCCGCCGACATTGTTCTTTTTGCGGTAGGCACTGGACTTTCCATGGTTGGTTTCAAATCTGATGATAGCTTCCATCAGGACCGGATCCACCGCGTATTTGTTGGCGGTTTCTTGGATCACAGGACGAATTTCGGTAATCGCATCAGCAAAACAGAATGTCGTCAGAAATACGCATAAAGCAATGATTCTGAAAGGCATGGCCGGGCTTGTATGAAAAATGATGCCGCAGAACAAGCTTTTTTTTTGAAATGGGGTGGCCATGCCCAACGTATTTCTCCACACTTTATAACCTTCAAGTGTGCAACAAATATTACGGAAAAACTAATTACCGACTCCCCCAATGAAGACCAAATTGACTACCTTCTCGCTCCTTGCTGCGACCTTTGCCATAACCTTGGGACAGGCTTCTCCATTCCCGTCTGTTTACCCGGCTCCGGCGCCTGGTGCTCGCCTTACTCCGCCCGTGTCTGCCGTCCCCTCAATTAACGGTGCCAAAGTGCATGGAGCAAGGCCTGGTTCTGATCTGTTATATAAGCTTGCCATCTCCGGAGAACGTCCGATGAAGATCTCGGCGGAGAATCTTCCAAAAGGACTTAAAATAAATGATAAAGGTATTATTTCCGGTGCTGCTCCTCAAGCTGGAACATACCCCATTTCCATAGTAGCGGAGAATGCCTCCGGTCGAGTGGAAGGAACCGTAACGTTGGTGGTCGGAGAAGACCTCTGTTTGACACCTCCCATGGGGTGGAATAGCTGGTACTCATACAGTGAAGCAATTAGCCAGGATGCTATCGAAAAAGTAGCCCGTCTGCTCTGTGAAAAAGGGCTGATTGAGCATGGTTGGAGCTACGTTAATATTGATGACTGCTGGCAGGGTGCAAGAGGTGGTGATTTATTCGCAATTCAACCAAACGAAAAATTCCGGGACATGAAGGCGATGTGCGACACTTTGCATGTCATGGGACTGAAAATCGGTATCTATTCGACGCCCTTCATGGGGACTTACGCCGGGTTTATCGGCGGAACTGCCCCCAATGAGAAGGCTGATTTCACCGATATGGCTCTTCCGGAGAAGGATAGGCTGCAACCTGGGCAGATTTTTGGGCGTTTTCCCGGTCTGTACAAACAGAATGTAGCTCGCATTGGCCCCGTCTGGATGTTCGACAGGGATGCTAAGCAGTGGGCCGAGTGGGGATTCGACTTTGTTAAAGTGGACTGGTTACCGAATGATGTGCCGACGACCGAACGCATCAGCAAGGATTTGAAGGCATCTGGACGGGATATCGTGTTGAGCCTTTCCAACGCAGCTCCGTATGAAAACATGGATGGATTGAGCGCAAACTCCAACCTGTGGCGTACAACGGGTGATATCCAGGACAACTGGGGCAGCATTTCAAGCATCGGCTTTTCTCAGGAAAAATGGCAGAAATACACCCGGCCTGGTCATTGGAATGATCCGGATATGCTCCAGATCGGGAAAATCGGCAAGCCGAACAACCACAATGTCACCTTCAAACAGACGGGGTTGACTCCCGATGAAGAGTACATGCAGGTGTCTTTGTGGTGCCTCTTGTCCGCTCCTCTTATCATATCGTGCGATCTGGAGAACATCGACGATTTCACGATGGGCTTGCTGACGAACGACGAAGTCATCGCCGTTAACCAGGATATTGCTGCCAAACCAGCTGTAAAATCCTGGAGCGAAGGCCCATTTCAAATATGGACAAAGGAATTGTCTGATGGCTCACTGGCTGCGGGATTTTTCAATACAGGCAATGACCAGGGCACCTGCACTGTTGATATTGAAGCTTTAGGGGTAAAGGGCAAACAGCAGGTGCGAGACCTGTGGAAGCGCCAGGATGTTGGCACTGCTGAAGGGAAAATCACTGTGGAGATCAACCCTCATGGTGTGACTTTGTTCCGTCTGACTCCGGTTCAGCAATAATGTTGATAAGGATTTAGAACAATCACGAATAGAAAAACTGGCTGTCTGCGTAATATGTAGACAGCCAGTTTTTTTATGTGTGACATTGGATCCGTCTCAGGCAGATAGCAGGGATGGATCCGATACTCATTTCTGAAGTAATTCGCACACGGCTTCGATTGCAGATTGATCGTACCTTTTATCCTTCTTTAGGATAAGAGCGAGGGCGTTTTCCCCATTTTTATTCTCTGCTTTTGTATCTGCGCCCTTGCTTACCAACTGCTCAATGACAGAACGGTAATTACTATTGCGTGTGTAGCTGGATTTTAGCCAGCCTTGAGCAGCCCACAGGAGAGCTGTTTCTCCATTGTTACCCTTGATGTTGACATTGGCTCCATTATCCAGCAGGAGCTTGACGATATTGTCCCTGCCTGTGTTGGCTGCCGACATGAGCGGGGTTTCACCGTCTGCCGTGTCTTGTTCATTTACGGAGACCCTGGGGATGGTGATGGCATCCCGGACGATGTCGATATTTCCACCTTTGGTAGCCCATCGCAAGGTGGAGCGTCCTTTTTGATCTTTGGCAGACGGGTTTTTACTGGCTTTGCGTACAAGCTCATAGATATCCTTATTGCCCTTATAAGCTGCAATCATGAGAGGGGTGAGCCCATTGTTATCGACATCGTCGGCTTTGGCTCCTTGTTCCAAAAAGAGTTTGACCAAGCTCGTCCTTCCATTGTAGATGGCTAACATCAACGGGGTTTCCTGACTATCGTTGCGCGTGTCCAGTTTGAGCCCATTCTTGAGGAGAAGTTCTGCAAGACCTGTCGTCGCATAACGGATGGTCATCTTGAGGAGCTGATCCTGCTTGATGGATGTGGGGCTGATGCCTTTGTCAATGATGAGCTGGGCAATGTCCTTGTTGTCGTTGCTGATTGCGGCGGACAAACTGTCCGATGTAAAGACCGCGCCTTTTCTCAGGAGCATTTTTACTGTATCCAGATTCCCGGCTTCAATGGTGATATCGATGGGGGTTTTCGTACCATAGGGCGATTGAACTTCTCTGACTGGGTTTGCTCCATGTTGCGTCATGAGCTCGACCAATTCGGGGTGGCCGTTTTTTAAGGCAAGGCTCCAGAGCATGTCGTTAACGGTAGCCCCGTGTTCAATTGCAAGTCTGGCGAGGGGAAGATCAGTCAAGCCTATAGATATTCGAAGAATGTTGGTGGATGATTCAACGGAAGGATTAGCTTTCAGCAATTTCGCGACGACTTCCATGTGCTTGTTGTCATATGCCAGTGTGATAGGAGCACGTCTCCTCCATGTATTGTCAACCTGGGCTCCTGCTTGAATGAGTTGATCAACGATGTCTATTTTGCCCCCTTCCGCTGCCCATGCGAGGGCTGTTTGCCCGATTTTATCTTTATCATCGATTTTGGCACCCTGTTTCAGCAGGAAGTCGACGACTTTACCGTGTCCTAGCCATGCGGCGCCCATCAGAGGCGTTCTCCCCTGGTTGTCTGTGGCATTGAGGTCGGCCTTGGCATTGACAAGTTCCGTGACGGCAGCAAGCGATCCCTTTCTGGCAGCGATGCGCAGAGGCGTTTTTTTACTGTAGTCGCGTATGTCCACAGTGGCTCCGTGATTGACAAGGTAGCTAATGAGTTTGGTTGCACCTTTGTCGGCAGCGGCACAGAGCAAGGGGGTGTCGTATTTGGGCCCGACGAGAAGGAAATCAAGATTACCGACTTTATCGGCTTCCTGAGTTGCCTTTGCCATCGAAATCCAAAATTCCTTGTCGGCTGCCTCTTGAGACTCCTCAGCTTTCTTTTGGAACAGGATTGTATAATCCTGCAGAGTACGATCCTGGGTGTAATACCAGACACCAGCCCCTAGGCATAGGACAAGGAGAGGGATAACGAGCAACTTGGCAGACTTTTTCTTTTTTGGTTTGCCACTTGGTATAAAGCAGTCGGCTTGACGGAGGAGTTTGTAGGGCAGATAACCAGTCATGTGCTCACTGCGGCATTGCGTTGTCTCGACAATTTTTCCTTCTTTGACGAGAAGTTGAATATGAGTATAGCTGAAGGGGCCATATTCCTGATCCTTGAGGATGACGTAAAATTGTTGCATGGTATTGTTTATAAGTTGTTAGTAGAAATTTCCAGGCATTATTTTTTCAGACACTTGTCGAGAGGTCTCCACGATTGATCCAGGGGAGTACAGGCCAGGGTTTTGTCTGTGATTTGCTTTTGGGATATCATTTGCCTCAGATCTTCAGCAGAGAATGGGCCGGATACGATATTGTCAAACTGGATATAGAATTCTTGAGCATTGTATGCATGCGTACTCTCTTTACCTTGGAGCTCGACAGGGCTTTGAACTTTTTTTCGGGAAGAAAAACGTGCTCCGACTCCTGCAAGAAGAAGCAGGATACCTATTCCCATGAGAGGAATGCGCAGATGAGCCAATGGAGATGGCACCGTACCTTGCAACCGGACGATGGGGTACCAAATCTTGTTGGAAGAAATAGCTTCATTTCCAAATAATTCTGCGTTGTCAGCTGGGCGAAATACTGCAAGTCCGGTATTGATGGGGAGAACACAGGTGAGTTCTTCTACACCGTTGAGATCGACTGGCTGTGTAAATGGAAAGAAAGTAGTGCCGAAATGAGCTTCCAAAAAGTTGCTTGTTCCCATGTCGCTCGTGACCTGGGTCTCGTTGATATCCAGAGTGAGCTTGTTCTTTTCGTCTTCAGGTTTGACGAAGTTGTTGTCTCGGCAAAGTAGAGTGACAGAGTTCAGTGAGAAATTGCTGCTATCCGTTCCGGTGGGGCATAGATCAGCCAAGGTAATGACAAAGGGGAGTTTTTCCGAGACAGTGAATCGATCTGGTAGGACAGGAAACTTTTGTTCTTCCGCTTGTTGTCTCGATTGTCCATTCAGGGTGGCGAAGGCAGATCGTTCGGCTTCGTTGGAAACAGATATTTTTGTATCCAGACTGGTACTGATTCTCATTGGCGGGAGCAGGGCTCCCCCGCCAATGAGGATACCTGCAATGATGAGAATGGATGATAGTTTGTTTTTCATTGATTTCTACTCGTGAGATTAAATAAAAAACTTAAATTTACTTCTTGTGTAAATTGTTTAATTTGTTTATATTATGCGATATGATGTATAAAATAAAGGCGTCGGCGCTATGCTCAATTTCTCTTTCCTTTTTAATAAATTCCTTAAATCTTGCAAGCTTTTCAGTTGTGGAATTGGCAATCCCGAATTCAATGAGCAAGTGCAACACCGAAATGAAGAGCAAGAGCCTCAAAAGGAGTTTTGAAGTTCAGGCACTTCCTCGATCTATTGTCACGATAGACTCATTGCAACCGTATCAGACTTCAAGATGGGCAGACTCATAGGGCAGGTCAAAGCTACGGTTTGCTAATTCATCCCCTGCGTAGAGTGAAGAAAGGCTGAGATTAGTGGGCAGTTCAGGAGGAGGGGCGTTTTTTGTCTTTCCCATGGGGCGGATTTACGGCACAAATCGTTCCGTTATGTGGAAAGGCCGATTTTCTCAACCCACCGCCGATTTAGTTCTCCGCTATGGAGAGTCCGTATCTTATGACTGGAGACTGTACAGGCATGATATTGCCGGATCCATTGCCCATGCCCGTGCCCAATTGGTTGCCGGGCTGTTGACTGAGGATGAGTTTGCCGCGATCAAGTCTGGCCTGGAAGGTATCCTTGCTGATATCGAGGAGGGTAATTTTACTTGGAGTCAGGAGCTGGAGGATGTTCATATGAACATTGAAAGCGAACTGACTCGCCGCATTGGTGCCCCCGGTGCCAAGTTGCACACTGCCCGCTCCCGCAATGACCAGGTGGCAACGGATACGCGCCTGTACTGCCGGGATGCCCTTGGCGTTGTCATGGATAAAGTGCGCGGCATGCAACGCGCCCTGCTGGCCAAAGCCAGGGAATATGCCAACGACATGATGCCCGGCTACACCCACCTCCAGCGTGCCCAGCCCGTCACGTTCGGGCACCACCTGCTGGCCTATGTGGAAATGTTCGACCGCGATGTAGAGCGCCTGGCTGCCTGCCGCGACCGCTTGAATGTTTCTCCTCTCGGCTCCGGAGCTATCGCCGGATCGACGATTTGCCTCGACCGTGAAGCGATTGCCAGTGAACTCGGCTTCAACGGGGTGACTCAAAACTCCATGGATGCCATCGCCGATCGCGATTACATCATGGAAGCCCTTTTCGACATTGCTCTTGTGGGAACCCACCTCTCCCGCTTGAGCGAAGACATGATTCTGTGGTGCTCTGCCGAGTTCGGCTTTATCACGCTGGATGACGCCCACACGACCGGTTCTTCCCTGATGCCGCAGAAGAAGAACCCCGATGTCTGCGAATTGACCCGCGGCAAGACGGGCCGCCTCTATGGCAACCTCACGGCCGTCATGGTCGCTGTCAAGGGGCTGCCTTTGACGTACAACCGCGACTTGCAGGAAGACAAGGAACCCCTTTTCGACTCGATTGATACGATTGAGCTAGCTCTCGACGTTAATGCTGAAATGGTCTCTGGTCTCGTGTTCAACCGCGATCGCGCCATGTTGGCCGCTTCCGACCCGATGCTTCTGGCAACCGACCTTGCAGACTACCTTGTCCGTAAGGGCGTGCCTTTCCGGCAGGCTCATGAGCTTGTGGGCAAGGCCGTAGCCGTCAGCGTATCCACCGGAACGTCTCTAAACCAGCTCTCGGATGAGCAATTCAAGGCGATCTCCAACGAGTACGGTACGGATGCTCGCGACGTCTTCGAACTTGCTCGCGCATTCTCCTTGCGCAAAAATCCGGGGGCTCCCAATCCCGATAATACGGCTTGGAGACTGGCCTATTGGGAGCAGGCGTTGGCCTGAGAATCGTAAGATTCGGTTCCCATTGGGATTTATGACTTGATGGAAACGCGGAGGCGGGCTAGTTTTCCGCTTCCGCGTTTTTCAATATTTTCTCCAGCAATGCTTAAACCTGTCATTCTCTCCTGCCTCAAGACCTATGACAAAAAGACCTTTTTAGCGGATCTTTTTGCTGGTCTGACTGTTGGTGTTGTCGCTCTTCCTCTCGCCATGGCTTTTGCCATTGCCTGCGGCCTGGATCCGGCCAAAGGCTTGATTACGGCAATTGTTGCGGGCTTTCTTATTTCCCTCTTTGGGGGGAGCCGCTTCCAGATTGGCGGGCCGACGGGTGCCTTTGTGGTGATCATTATGGGGATCGTGGCCAACTATGGGATAGGAGGGTTGCTTGTTTGCACGCTGATGGCGGGTGTCTTCCTGATTGTCATGGGGGTGTGCCGCATGGGGGCATTGATACGCTTCATCCCCTTCCCGGTGACAACAGGTTTTACATCCGGGATTGCCGTGGTGATTTTTTCGACCCAAGTCAAGGATATGCTGGGGTTGACCATCCCTGGAAATATCCCCGGAGGATTTATCGAAAAATGGGCCTGTTTCGGCCAATACATAGGGACGATCAATTGGTCTGCCCTGGCTCTGTGCGTTGGCACCATCGCTGTGATTCTTATTTGCAAACGGCTGAGTTCCAAACTTCCGGCGATGTTGATTGCCATGCTCGTGATGACCGGGGTGTCCATCCTTTGCTCTTTGCCTGTAGAAACTATTGGAGACCGTTTCCCGAGTTTGCCCAATTCGCTTCCCATGCCCGCACTGCCAGCCATGGACTGGTTGTCCATCCAGGGGCTGGTAATGCCTGCCTTTACGATTGCGCTTCTCGCTGCCATTGAATCCCTGTTGAGCGCCTCAGTGGCGGATGGCATGACGAGTACCCGGCACAAGCCGAATGCCGAGCTGGTGGCTCAGGGCATTGGTAACATTGGTTCCGCTCTCTTCATGGGGATACCGGCTACGGGAGCCATTGCCCGTACGGCAACCAATGTCAAATCCGGGGCTAAGACGCCCGTTTCCGGGATGATTCATTCGCTGGTGTTGCTGGCGATACTCATGGCCTTCTCCCAGTATGCAAAGATGATTCCCTTTGCCGTGCTGGCCGGGATCTTGTCCGTCGTTTGCTACAATATGAGTGAGGCGCACGTCTTTGCGCGTCTGGCTCGTGGTCCGCGCCCTGACGCGGCTGTTTTGGTGATTACCTTCGTGTTGACCGTTCTGGTGGATCTGGTTGTTGCCGTGGAAGTGGGCGTTGTGCTGGCCGCACTTCTGTTTATTGGGCGCATGGCACAGATCAGCAATGTTTGTCCGATGACGGGGCAGCTTTCCTTTGGTGCGGATGATCCCGAGGATGATTCTCGTGCGATTGAGAACAAAACGGTGCCTGCCCAGGTGGAGGTGTTCGATATCCAGGGGCCTTTCTTCTTTGGTGCCGTTGAGCAATTCAAGGAGCAAGTGTTCGGCTCACTTGATCACGATATCCAGGTGGTGATTCTCCGTATGCGTCTTGTCCCGGCACTTGATGCCACGGGGTTGCATGTCCTTGGCGACTTCTTCCAGCGTTGTCGTGAGAGGCATATCACTCTCCTGCTTTGCGGTGTTCAGCCTCAGCCTCTCGACGTCATTCGGCATTCGTCCTTCTACCGCCGCTTGAAGAGCTACAACATATGCTCCAATATCGACGCTGCTCTCGTGCGGGCAGAAGCCATTCTCTTCGATGCACCGGAACCCAGGCATGAAGAACCTGTGGGTACCTTTCGCAAGAGAGAAGAGGGGTGAATAGTTCGGTTGGCTTATCCCAGGTTGATTCCAAAAATAGAGGATAAATCCTTGCCTTCCAATTGCCCACCTTCAGCTTCCGGGGCAGGGGAGGGGGCTCCCACGGGCGAGGAAGGAAGTAGATTTTCCGGTCGAATCCCCCGCAAGGTGAAGAGAAGCTCCGGCGTTTCATCCAGAAGAACGCCCACGGCATAGAGTGCTGCGGCCGCATGTTTACACAGATCCGCCCAATCCGGGCAGGTGCACGACATTTTCCAATCTCCCGGATCGGGCAGAATCCCTGTATCAGGGTCGCAGAGCAATTCCAGAAGTTCTGGCCCCGTTTCTCCCTTTAGCAGATCAATCCATGACGAGAGTTTCCCTGCGCAGGCCTGCCGGAGTTCCTCGATTTCATCGGTATCCAGTGGACGGATGCCGATGGAAATTTCGTAGGCGTGTTCTCCGGCGACGATGGCGTCGATGCGGCCCTCTCCGATATGGACATCAAGAACGCACCCACAGCGCAGATAACTTCTTCCGGGAGCTAGTCTCATGCCGTATGTTTCGCTGAGGGCAAGGTGCTTCATCCATTGTTTGCCCCAGAAGTGGCGGGCGAGGTTACGCCCGGATGCTCGGACGGGGTGGATGTCCTGCGTTCCATCGTCCAGGAGACGCAGCATATTCGCAGCCCATTCCTTAAGCTGGGCCGTATTGGCGGGTCTTTCTTCGTCGTCACAAGAGCTACACATGAGAGTAAAATTTCTGTCGATAAGCTAGCGATAAAAGCTCTTACGGGCAAGCATGGCGTTGGAGCGGGTTGACGTACAGGCGGGTCTATGGCATGCAAGAGCGCATGTTGCAGGTGTTTTTCATACTGCTGAGTGCAATTGTTTTCTTGATATTGATGTCCTTGCGTTACGGCAAGGCCAGTGCACCCTTGTCCTCGTATGGGGATCGCCCTTTGCCTGGATTTCCCGGACCCGTTGGGCTGGTGTACCGCCTGGATGGGCTGGGGAGGAAACAACGCGAAATCGTTCCTGGTCGTTTGCCCTCCTACAAAGGCAAGGACGGAAGTATGGTGCTGCCTGTCTCATGGGAGGAACGCGTTACGACGGGCCGTATGGCCTGTGTGGCTCATACATGGGCGCTTGCCATGATGGCTGAGGAAGACCCGGAGGGGGATAAAAAGCGTGTGGATTCCATCAATCGTTCCAAAATCGTCCCCTTTTTCCTGTCTTTGATTGCACTGGCACTCATCTTTGTGAAGCATGCCGATATTTCTCTCGTCGCTTCTATTACAGTCTTTACATGGGCCTTCCTGACATTTGCCGCCATTCCCACTCAATTGCGGGAAAAGAGAGCGGTGGAAGTAGCTCGTGCAGGTTTGCTCAAGGCGGGAATGTGGCCTCAGCTCAAAGAAGATGCCTACGCGCTGGAGGCTTGCCTCATTGCCATGGCCTGGAGCCGGGTGGCTGGATTCCCACGCATCCTGCCACGATGACGGCTCCTTTGGTCAATTATTGCTATGCTTCGTGCTCTGCGGATGTCAGTGCCTCAAACCGGGCGAGAATCCACAGGAGATCCGAAAGGCGATTGAGGTAAAGTGCTGAATCGACATTGCTCAAATCACCATCCAGGCGAAGACCTGTGATGCGGCGTTCTGCTCGGCGGCATACGGTGCGAGCCCAATCCAGATGGGCGGAGCCGGAGCTTCCTTCCTTGCCGGGCCGGGCCCAGCCCTTGAATCGGATGTCGCAATCCTTTTCCAATCCTTTGGATGTGGCCTCAATCCAGGCGACATCCTCCGGCGTGATGCGGGCGTAACCTTTTTCGTCGTACCTGGGGAGGTCTTCTTCCAGTGTCGCGAGTTCTCCCATCAAACCAACGAGCCGTTGCTGCATCCCGTCGAGAATATCCACCGTAGCAGCAGAGACTCCCGAATGGCGGACGACGCCCAGGACGGCGTTGAGTTCATCGACCGTTCCGTAGGTTTCAATGCGGGGTGCTGTCTTGGAACTTCTCTTGCCGAACATGAGGTCGGTTTGACCATCGTCTCCTCTTTTGGTAATAACGCTCATGTAGTCCCCTATAGCACGCATCCATGAAATTGGCACGATTAAATAATGTCCCCGAAATTTTTCATTCCCTCCAAGGCGAAGGAGCATCCGTTGGGGTGCCCTCCGTGTTTGTGCGGCTGGCTGGCTGTAATCTGGCTTGTTCATGGTGCGACACTGCCTATTCGTGGGATGCCTCAATTGCCGCCGTGGAGATAGAACCTGCGGATGTAGCTGAATGCATCCTGCGTTTCCCTTGCAGTCGCATTGTGCTAACGGGCGGGGAGCCTCTCATCCAGCAGAAGGCTCTGCCTGCCTTGCTGGAGCTTCTCCCGGAGCACGTGGTCGAGATGGAGACGAACGGTACCATCATTCCAGATCCATTTCTGATGCGTCGCATCGCTCAGTTCAATGTATCCCCCAAGCTGAACCACGCTGGCAACAAGGGCTCGCTGAAGCCGGATGTCCTTTCCTGCTTTGCCCGTGAAGCCGGGGAGAAAACCTGGTTCAAATTCGTTGTTGAAACCAGCTCCGATATCGATGCCGTCGAATCCCTGGTGGCAGAATGCGGTCTGAATAGCGAGCACATCATCGTGATGCCTCAGGCCCGAAATCTTGCTCGATTGGCAGAGGTGAGGCGTTCCGTTGCTGAGTTGTGCATCCAGCGGGGATTCCGCTTCTCGGATCGTTTGCATATGACTCTGTGGGGCGACCAGAAAGGCGTGTGAATCAGGTTACGTCCGCGCCGAGCAGGAATTCCCCCAACAAAAACACCCCCAAGGTACCGGATGTGGCACATTGGGGGTGATAATTGATTGGAAAATCAGGCTTACTTGTTGGCTTCTCGGCGCTTTTTGACGGCGTTGGCGAGGACTTCCAGCACATTGACCGTTGTATCCCAGTTGATGCACTGGTCGGTCACACTTTTGCCGTACTGCATGTCTTCACTGATCTTCTGGGCACCTTCGACGAGGAAGCTTTCGATCATGACGGAGCAGATGTCCGTGTTGCCTGCCGCCACTTGTTGAGCGATATCCTCGGCAACAAGGGGTTGGTTGCGATAGTCCTTCTTGCTGTTGCCATGGGAAAGATCAACCATGATGCGGTTTTCAATACCGGCTTTGCGGAGTTTTTCCGCGGCGTCGCGGATGTGTTCCGGGGAATAGTTCGGGCCTTCCGTCGATCCTCGAAGGATGAGATGGCAGGATTTGTTGCCGGTCGTGGAGACGATGGCAGATACTCCCTGCTTGGTTACGGACAGGAAACAGTGCGGGCACGAGGCGGAGACGATCGCGTCGATGGCAATCTGCAGGCAACCGCTCGTTCCATTCTTGAAGCCAACGGGCATGGACAGGCCGGAAGCCAGTTCGCGGTGCACCTGGCTTTCCGTTGTCCGGGCGCCAATGGCTCCCCAGGTGATCAGGTCGGCAATGTACTGCGGGGTGATCGTATCGAGGAATTCCGTGGCGGCAGGTACTCCGAGGTCGGCAATGCGCAACAGAAGGCCGCGAGCCATGTGGAGACCGCGGTTGATGTCGTATGATTCATTGAGGAAGGGATCGTTGATCAAACCTTTCCAGCCAACTGTGGTACGCGGTTTTTCGAAATAGACGCGCATGACGATGGACAGCTCATCCTTAAATCGAAGCATTTGTTCGTGGAGGCGGGTTGCATATTCGATTGCCGCTTCCGGATCGTGGATGGAGCAGGGGCCAACGATGACGAGCAATCTGTCATCCTTGCCTTCGATAATGTCATCAGCCGTCTTGCGCGCTTCCGAGATCAGTTGGGTGATCGCCGGTGTTGCCGGGTAGTCCTTGATGAGGATTGCCGGCGAAATAAGCGGTTCGATATCGGTGATGCGGACGTCGTCTGTCTTGAACCAGTTCATGTGCGCCTTCTATTGAGCGGTTTTTGAAGCCGGATGAAAAGAAAAAACACCGTACACAGTGCGTTAACCCGGATATTTACCAGAAAATCATGTCACATTCGCGCGATTAGGGGCTTGCCAAGGGCTGAACGATTGTCTTATATAGCTTGCCCGACTAAGAGGGTAGCCCCTTATATACACGTCTCATGAAAGTAGAACTGGTAGAGAAAGCCGCCAAGATCATTAAGGAACCCCAAATTTTGATCAATGTTGTTTCCAAGCGCGTTGATCAGCTGAACAAAGGTCGCGCCCCTTTGATCCCGACCACTCCTCACATGGGAGCCGCCGATATCGCCTTGATGGAAATCATCGAAGGTAAGCTCGTGTACGAAGAAGTCAAGTAAGCGGGACTTTACCTCCTCCTTCTTGCCTGATTGAAATCGGCAAACGACATCCAAGCCGGAGCAGGTGTACAAGCCTCTCTGCAATCATCACAAGCCTCCGCTTTGACAAGTAGAGGCTTTTTTACCCCCCTCCTCCTCCTTTATGAAAGCTAAAGTTACAAGCTCTGAAATATCCACCAACAAGAAAGCTCGCCGGGATTTTGAAATCCTGGAGAAGCACGAGTGTGGCATTGAATTGAAGGGTACCGAGGTGAAGTCTATCCGTGCAGGCAAGGTCAATTTGTCCGACGCATTTGCCCGTGTGGAGCGCGGTCAGCTTTTGCTCTATGGGTGTGATATTCAACCCTGGGAAACGGCAGCCGCATTCTTCCAGCATGAAGCCAAACGTCCGAGACGACTCCTGATGCACAAGAGAGAAATCTTTAAACTCGAGCAATTCCTCTCCCAGAAAGGATGCTCGCTCCCTGCCTTGCGTCTCTACTGGAAGTCCGGCAAGGTCAAACTGGAAATTGGCGTCGGCAAGGGTAAAACCCACCAGGACCAACGCTATGACCTGAAGGCCAGAGTTGAAATGCGCGAAGCTCAGCGAGAAGTCGCCCATTTTAACAGGCGATAAAGTAATCTTTCCTGATCCCGGGCTCCTGTTCACATGAGCGGGTATCAGCGTGCCCAGTTAACGGGTAGTTCGGCGATGCCTCCCTTTTTGTCGTCGTATTTGACGAATCCGTGTTCGACGCCGTAGAGGTGGACGTCGCGCGTGACCTTGACGTCAAAACAGCAGTATTTGGCAATCTTCATAAGGAACTCCGTATCTTCTGTTTTGACATATTCCGCCCACCATTTGAGTGCCTGGGTGCCGACAGCTGTTTTCAAGTGGCCGAGGGATGCTCCGGCGATGGAATCGAGCTTGAGACGGAATCCATGGCACTCTTCGATGTCTTTGCAGAGGTCTAGATTGCGTGTGGTGTCAATCATGCTCCACATATCGTAGCGTTGGAGGACGCCGTAGTCGAAGTGGATGTGGTTGTACCCGACGACGAGATCAGCGTTGCGGAGTTGCTCAATGAGATCCATCACGTCTTCTTCGCGATAGATTTTGTATTCATCAAGAGCGGTGGAGTAGGTGACGCCGATGGACATACGCATTTCAGCGGTTTTGGCCCAGCCGCCAACTTCTGCGGCGGAGTGGCGCGTTTCCAAGTCAAAGTAAACGATGTCCTTCATGCCTCGTCAGAGTAGCCGAGATTGTATCCGTGCTCAAGTCCCACTTGCTTTCGGGAAGCATTTGGGGGCATAATTCGTTCCGCAAAATGACACCTGCCTTCCATATCGTCCTGTTCCACCCCGAAATTCCTCACAACACAGGAGCTGCTGGTCGCCTGGCTTTGGCAACCGGATCCAGGCTCCATTTGATTAAGCCTCTTGGCTTTAGCTTGGATGAAAAACACGTTCGGCGCACTGGGCTGGATTACTGGGCGAAGGTGGATCTGCGCGTTTGGGATTCACTGGAGGAGCTGATTCAAGAGTCTGACCCGGAGGCTCGTTTCTGGTATCTTTCCACGAAAGCGAAAACCGATCATTGGGATGCCAGCTTCCAAAGGGGGGATTATTTCGTATTCGGCCCGGAATCAAAAGGGCTGCCAGAAAGCCTGATTCACGAGAAATTTGCCCACGCGCTGAAGATCCCTATGCCGGGAGAAGGCTCCCGAAGTCTGAATCTTTCCACTTCCGTTGCAATTGTCCTGTACGAAGGCATGCGTGCCTTGCGGGGCTGTGCCGGGGAGTAATGTGAGACCTTGGATTCAACAAAAACGCTCCGGGGAACCGTTGGTCCAGCCGGAGCGTTTTGTGATTAAAAATCCTGGTGTGCGGTGGCACCCGGAAATTAGCGCATATCGATGGTCGGCACGGGAATCGGAATCTTCGGGCCAACGTAAGCGGTCAGCGGGCGATAGATGCGGTTGTCTTCCAGCTGTTCGAGCACCTGAGCCACCCAACCGGCAACGCGGGCAATAGCGAAAATGGCTGTGAAGAGCTTGGTCGGGATGCCGATGCTGTAGTACACCGTGGCGGAATAGAAGTCCACGTTGGCATTCAATCCCTTGCGTTCGCGTACCATCTTGGCGATCTTTTCCGACATGCGGATCCACTTGGGCTCGCCGAGCTTTTCCGTCAGGCGGATAGCCATGCGGCGCAGGTGCGGAGCGCGAGGGTCGAGCGTGCGATACACACGGTGCCCCATTCCCATGATCTTTTCCTTGTTGGCGAGCTTCTTCTCGATGTAGCTCTGGACATTGGATTCTTCGCCGATTTCCTTGAGCATTTCGATGACGCCTTCGTTGGCGCCACCATGAAGCGGCCCTTTGAGGGTACCGATGGCTGAGGTGATGGCGGAGTACATGTCCGTGAGAGTGGAGATGCAGACGCGAGCCGCGAAGGTGGATGCATTCATGCCGTGGTCAGCGTGGAGGATGTAGGCCACGTCGAGGGTGCGGGCTTCATCGGGGTCGGGTTCCGTTCCCTTGAGGAGCCACAGGAAGTGGGATGCTTCATCAAGGTCATCGCGAACGGGGGGCAAGTCGAGTCCGCAACAGACGCGGTAGTAATAGGCGACCATAACCGGGATCTTGGCGATCAGACTGAGGCCGATTTCCTTGACCTGGGTGGGATCCTTGGTGCGGTCGTCGTACATGCCGAGCATGGAAACCGCCGTTCTGAGGGCTGACATGGGGCGTGCGGACTTGGTGGCCGTCTTGAAGAAGTCTAGGATGGGCTGCGGAAGTTCGCGGTCGCTTCGAAGGCGCTGGCAGACGTGTCTGAGTTCTTCGCGGTTGGGAAGACGTTTATTGAGCAACAGGAAGATGATTTCCTCGAAGTGGCATAACTCAACCAAATCTTCTATATCATATCCCAGGTAGAGCAGACGGCCTTCTTCGCCACGGACGTCACTTAATGACGATTCGTTTGCAATGACGCCTTTCAGCCCTTTGGCATATACGGGTGTATCAGCTGTGTTATTGTCAGTCATAATAGTTGTTAGGAAAAATTTTTCGAAGTTCCCCTTTTACGGGTGCATAAAAGTATTATGAGATCGTAAAAGTCAAGCATTATCTAATGTCTGAATGCCCACGCCGGACGTTTAGCTGCCGTGATGTGGGGGGGCCTGACGTAGATAGGAGCGGGTGCTTGTGCCAACAGGAAAGCTTGTTCTTCAACATCGCGGTGAAGCCATGCCTCTCCCAGAATGCGAGCGGAGGGAACTTGGCTGGCTGTAATGCCGGAAAATCCAAGAGTATCGATGGTTTCCTGCGATTCGATGGAGTAAATAGTTTCACCCTGTCCCAGCCATGAGGGGAGGGTCTGTTTCAGCTCTTCCGTGCCGAGGATTGCTATTTTTCCCTGCTGGAGACGATTGCGGAATGTGGCGACCGTCCATCCATTGCGACGGGCATCAGAGATGACGCGGTAGTCAACTTCTCCCCCGGTGGGTATGGCCTCCCACGAACACAGAGATGCGACGCGGCTACCGTGGATGAGGGAAATACCGTCCGCAACGGCAAGAGCCACGCGAATGCCTCCGTAGGCTCCCGGTCCTGCCCCGACGATGATGGTTGCCAGTCTGGAATCTCCCAAGAGTTCAAGCAGGTCTCTCAGGCGGGGAAAAATGCTGGATGAATGGTGTCGGTCCGATGTCCATGAACATTCTCCGGCGAATGTGCCGTCTTTCCATAGAGCCATGGAGGCCTGGGCTCCCGATGTCTCAATAGTCAGTAGATCGCCTTCCATGCTATGGATTATACTCCAATTTTCCACTGACGGAAATGAAAAATTTCCGAACAGGACGTGGATGATGAATATCGAGACTACAATCGAATGGAATTGACTCTCTTCCTCTTTTTCTCTACGAACTCAGGTAGTCCTCTTCATGCAGAAACCATCCAAGAAAAATAATCCCTTTCCTCAGAAGCAATGGAGGAAGTTTGCGGATGATTCGAGGCAGCCACTGTATCCTCCGCTTATGGAGATGTTGTCGCAATGCAATCGTCGAGCCAGGGATTTTTCTTACAAGGCCAGGATGACTGCTACCGAGTACTGGGATGATTCTTTGGTGGATGAAGCAGTCGTTGAGCCATCGGAAGAGACTTTGGTGCCGACCGGATCGAAGAAATGGATGCGGCGGCTTTTCGGAGTTTTTGTTTTTTTGCCATTGGCCATCCTTTTGACGATGACCCTCTTTGGTGAGGTGGTGAAGTCTGGGGCGAAGGTTGATGTCTGGCTGTCGGAAGCCGTGTGGTACTCGATCATGGGCTTCCTGGTGTGGGGCGTGTTGGTGGCAACGCGCATTTTTACCGATCAATTTTTATATTGGTACGTTTTGGGGCATGAACTGACTCATGCTTTGGCCGTTCTTCTGAGTTTTGGCAAGGTGTCCGGGTTTCATGCTGCTCTGGAAGGAGGGCATGTCCAGACGAATAAGAACAATCTTTTCATCGCCCTGTCTCCCTACTTTATCCCGCTGTGGGCATTGATTTGGGCTGGGATCTACGCTGTGATCAACTTGATCTGGTCCATTGGCGAATGGCAGGCTTTACTCTATGGTGGCATTGGCTTCTGGTGGGCGTACCATTTGTACTGGACAGGCTGGATCATTCCCAAGGATCAACCCGATCTGAAGGAAAACGGCACCTTTTTTTCCCTGATGCTGGTGTATGTGGCCAATCAGGTTCTGCTGACGGGGATGTTGATGCTTTGTGGCCTCGTGGGATTCCAGTCATTTTGGGCCAGCCTGCAAGTCAACTTTTTGGATATGTGGCACACCTTCCATGAGATGACCCAATTGATTTTCGGGTTGTCTCGTTGATTGATCGAATCTGATGCAGAGCCCGAAAATTCCGGACGGTATTCTTTTTTGTGGATATATGGAAGGTATTGATTACAATACCTCTCTGTATGCGTTTCTTCCAGTATTTGTTTATTGTTCCAGTTTGCCTGACAGGATGGGCCTTGCCTGCATCAGCTGAAGCACCCAGACCCAATATTATTTTTGTTCTCGTCGACGATATGGGCTGGGGTGATCTTGGCTGTTTTTACCAGAATGACCGCCGCAAGGAGCGGAAACCCGCTCTGGTAACGCCCAATCTGGACAAGATGGGTAAGGAGGGTATTCAACTCCGACGTCACTATTCCGGAGCTCCTGTCTGTGCTCCGTCTCGCGCTTCACTTTTCTCTGGAGTCCACCAGGGCAATGCCCGCGTCGTTCGCGATAATACCTTTGATATGCCTCTGGAAAATTCCCACACCCTCGCTTCGGTGCTAAAGCAGGCCGGGTATTCGACGGCCTTGATCGGCAAGTGGGGGTTGGGAGGTGGCCGCGAAAGCGGAGGTGGCCCCGATGAATCTACCGCTTTTCCAACCAAGCGGGGATTTGACTACTTTTTTGGCTACCTCGACCATATCGCCGGGCATCGTCATTACCCCGCTAATGACCAGGCGGCAGGCCCTCGTGGTATCACTGCCATTTGGGATAACGACCAGATTATTACGAAGGATTGCGACAAGGCCTACTCTACGGACTTGCTGACAGCTCGCGCTAAAAAATGGATTGTCGATCATGAAAAGGCTGATCCTGACAAGCCTTTCTTCCTGGCCTTGACCTACATTGCTCCTCACGCAGCCTTGCGAGTACCCACCAAGGCCTATCCCTCCGGGGGCGGGCTCAAGGGCGGTGTTCAGTGGCTGGGGGAACCTGGCAGGATCATTAACACGGCGACGGGGGAAATCGACTCCTTTATATACCCCCAGTACAAGAGACAGAATTGGCCTGAATTCGCCAAACGCCATGCAACCATGATCGGTCGTGTGGACGAAGGCGTGGGCGATATCATCCAGTTGCTCAAGGATCTCAAGATTGACAAAAATACACTGATTGTCTTTACGTCCGACAATGGCCCTCACAATGAAGGCAGTTTCCTCAAGTTTGTGCAGAATCCCACCTTCTTTCGCTCATATGGCCCCTTCGATGGAATCAAGCGCGACATGTGGGAGGGTGGTATGCGCGTTCCGGCTCTGGTTCGTTGGCCTGCTGGTATTCCGGCTGGTCAAGTGACTCAGACTCCTGGCCAGTTCCAGGACTGGATGGCGACCTTTGCCGAGGTTGCTGGTGTGCCGGTTCCCGCTCGTGCGGATGGCACATCTCTGGTGCCGACGCTGACTGGCCACGGAGACCGTCAGGAACCCGGCGTCGTGTACTTCGAATACAACTACGGGGGTAAGACTCCCGCGTATGCCGACTTTACCGAGGAACATCGGAATGCTGTCCGCGGGCAGGAACAAGCGGTTTACGTCGGCAAGTATATCGGGGTGCGCACCGGCATCAAGGAAGAAACCGATGATTTCCAAATCTTCGATACGGAAAAGGATCCTCAACAAACGAAGGACCTGGCTTCTTCTCTTCCTAACGCTGCGGCCATCCAGCAGGAGATGAAGGACAAGGTGCTTCGCCTTCGCCGTGTGTATGATTATGCCAATGACACGCGCGGCAACATGGTTCGCCGCCCCTATGACAAAGCTCTCGTCCCTAGTGTGGAAGCCCCCGATGCCAAACCTGGTCTTGCTTTCACGCTGATTGACTCGAAGCCTGCTCCCTGGGTACCTCGCTCCCCGATGGGGTTGGCATCGGAAAGCGTCCAGGGACTCGTTTTGCCTGCCTCACTGGTGGCAGACAAGAAGGGCTTCTCCGCCCAGTGGTCGGGCTTCATTCGCATCCCGACGGATGGGGACTACAAATTCTTCATCAAAACGGATGCCAACCAGGGTTCCAAGGCCTTCGTCCGTTTGCATGGCAAGGATGGCATGGCTCTCGTTGACGCCGACTTCGCCTACACTCCCGGGACGGAAGTGGACTCGTCTGCCGCCATTGCTACGGATGAGAATAAGCCGGCTAAGACCGGGACGACCCCGGTTCATCTCAAGGCTGGCCTGCACCCGATTACCATTGGCTACGTCCATGGTGCCGGAGAAGGTGCCCCTGTGTTGAATTTCTCTTGGAACGGTCCGCAAATCCAGAAGGCGCCGGTGCCTGCCGATGCTTTCCTTATGGCTCCTGCTCCCGGTAAATAAGGGAGTATTCCCTGCCAGACTTATCAATTGAACGAGGCCGTTCCGACACCCATCGGAACGGCCTCGCTGTTTCCCCTTCCTTCGACACTCAAGCCTCGATGTACGTCCCGAAACGGATGATATCCATCAGGGTGGTGGCAGCGAGACTGCTTGCCAGGAAAATGATAGTCGTGGAACGGCGGATAGATATTGCCGATGCCTGCGAGAGCCGAGACGTACCCTCTGGCGTTGCCAGGAAAAGGTTGCTATATGATGTGCAGGTGCGGCTCATGGTGTTTTTGTTAGTTAATGCTTGAAAATTGATCATGCAAGTTAATAGTTGCTATATGACAACTATTTTTTCATCGCATGAACGGCATACGGAGGGATCGGCATTGACAGAGAGCATGATTAGGCAAGAGTAGGGGGTATATGAAATTTTTTCTGCTCTGTATGTGCATGGCATTTGCTTGCGTATCTCTGACGACAGCTGCTCCTTCACCGGGTGAAGTGAGAGGAAAAATCGCGCGGAAAGTCTGGCAAAATGAATGTGCCGGCTCGGTCAAGGGGCTTGTTTCATGGAATAAAGGTGAGGATTTCCCATCGCTCGGTATCGGGCACTTCATTTGGTACCCTCAGGGTGTCCAGGGGCCATTTCAGGAAAGCTTCCCGGAGTTTGTACGCTTCGCCGCCTCCAAGGGCGTTTCCGTACCTTCATGGGCACAAGGGGCTGCCCCCTGGCCGAACAGACAGGTTTTCCAGGCTGACGATAAGCGTGGAGGATTGGCTGATACCATGCGTTCCTGGTTGGCTGCTCATACGGAAGTTCAAGCCGATTTCATAATCAACCGCTCCCTGGCCGCTCTGAAACGCATTTGCCGGGAATCCCGGAATCCGGAGGGCCTGACGCGTAAGTACTATGCTGTGGCTTCTACGCCGCAGGGCATGTACGCGCTGATCGACTACGTCAATTTCAAGGGAGAAGGCATCAATGCGTCGGAACGCTACCGTGGTCAGGGTTGGGGGCTTCTTCAAGTCCTTGAGAATATGCGTTCCGTGACTGCCGGGAACGGAGCTGCTGAGGAGTTTTCCCGCGCGGCTGGGCAGGTGCTTTCCCAGCGTGTTGCCAACAGTCCGGCAGAACGCGGTGAACGCAGATGGCTCCAAGGCTGGCTCAATCGTTGTGCTACCTATGCAGAGCCTCTTTAATAGCTGTTCGTCACACAATTTGGTGTGATTTGCCTTGACGACCCCCCACTGTGCGGTGTACTCCGCATGCCTACATAAATAATTGAGTATAGACAATGACTCCTTATACAAACGAAGAAACAACTTTGATTCTGTTCAAGCCTGACTGTGTGCGCAAGAATCTCTCCGGTACGATTTTGAAAAGGCTTCTGCATGAAGGCTTCCGCCTTCGCGGTCTCAAGATGATCCAGTTGGACGAAGCCATTTTGACGGAACACTACGAGCATATTCTCGATCTTGTGATCGATGGAGAACCCCTGTTCCCTCGTCTGCTTGCATTTATGACCAGCTCCCCGGTTGTGGCGGTGGCTCTGAGCGGCCCCGGCGTGATTGTGCGTGTTCGCGAACTTCTCGGACCAACCAATTCCACGAAGGCTGCCAAGGGTACCATCCGCGGTGATTACGGCACGGACAGCATGATGAACATCTGCCATGCTTCCGACAGCCCCGAATCTGCTGCTATTGAACTTGCCCGCTTCTTCAAGCCTGGTGAACTGTTCGAGTATCTGAGCTGATCATCGGCTCTTTATTATTTGGTTTTGCAAGGGGTATCCGGTTGATCCGGGTGCTCCTTCTTAAATTCTCCATGGACGCGGCGAGGAAAAGGGAGTAAATATGATGTCATGAACTCGAACTCAGGCATAGCGGCTCGTGTGATTGATACGATCGGCGGCACTCCCATGATCCGCCTCAACAAGGTGACGGAAGGTATTTCGTCGGAAATCCTCTTGAAGTGCGAATTCCGGAATCCTCTGTTCAGTATCAAGGACAGAGTGGCTCTTTCCATGATCCGGGACGCGGAACGCCGGGGGCTCCTGCGCCCGGGGGGGCTGATTATTGAACCAACCTCGGGTAACACGGGGATCGGCCTTGCCTTTGTGGCACGTAGCCTGGGCTATCGCTGCCTGCTGGTGATGCCGGAAACGATGTCGGTGGAACGCCGTGCCTTGCTGGGTATGCTCGGGGCGGAGATTGTCCTGACTCCCGGTGCTCTTGCCATGAAGGGGTCGATTGACAAGGCACGTGAATTGACGGAGAAGCATGGAACCAATGCCTTCATGCCCGACCAGTTTTCCAATCCGGCCAATGCGGAGGCTCACTACACGGGCACAGGCCCGGAGATTGTCACCCAGACGGGTGGACGTTTGGACGCGTTCGTAGCCGGGATTGGCACCGGGGGGACGATTATGGGCATTGGACGCCGCTTGAAGGAGGAAATCCCCGGGGTGCGCCTTATCGGCATGGAACCGGCTGAAAGCGCTGTGATATCCGGGGGGAGTCCAGGAGCGCACCTGATTCAGGGGATTGGAGCAGGCTTTGTACCCTCCATCGTCGATGTATCATTGTTGGATGAAGTTCTTGCCGTGCCGGGTGAAGCTGCTGTCGAAATGGCTCGCCGCCTGAATATGGAGGAGGGTATTCCCGCTGGTATCTCGACGGGAGGCAATGTTTATGCCGCGCTGGAATTGGCACGGCGCCCGGAAATGGCAGGCAAACGCATCGTGACGGTGGCATCTTCCGCCGTTGAACGTTATATGAGTACTGTTCTCGTCCAGAATGTCCGGGAACAGGTGACTCATCTGTCGGTGAGCAGATGAATCTCGTGAGAACGACAAAAAATCTTGAAAGAAAATCTTCCTCCTTAGCGTATTTATGACGCTATGAAGAAAGATTCTATGACTCTCTATTCCATGTTGGTTGGCATTGCCTCTCTGGCATGGTGCGGATCGGCTTCCCTGGCTGCCGTTGATCCCAAACCATACGGCCCGGTGCCCTCACCAGCCCAGTTGGCTTGGAATGATATGGAGATGCACGGTTTTGTGCATTTCACAACCAATACTTTTACAGGCAGGGAATGGGGTTACGGGGATGAATCTCCCGATATGTTCAACCCGACGGATTACAACCCGGAACAAATCGTCAAGGCCATGGCTGACGGTGGCATGAAGGGTATTATCCTGACGGCAAAACACCACGACGGTTTTTGCCTGTGGCCGACGAAGACGACTCAACACAGCGTTGCTTCCTCGTCCTGGAAGAATGGCAAAGGGGATGTCGTGCGTGACTTTGCCAATGCCTGCAAGAAGTATGGCGTCCAATTCGGCATTTACCTATCCCCCTGGGATCGCAACAACGCTGCCTATGGAACGCCGGAATACCTGAAGATCTATCGCGAGCAATTTCGGGAATTGCTGACGAATTACGGCCCTCTGTTTGAAGTCTGGCACGATGGAGCCAATGGCGGCGATGGCTTTTACGGTGGCAAACGCGATAAACGCGCCATTGATCGCAGTACCTACTACGACTGGCCCAACACATGGAAAATCGTCCACAAGCTCCAGCCGAATGCCGTTATTTTCTCCGACATCGGTCCGGGCTGTCGCTGGGTTGGCAATGAATCAGGCTTTGCCAGTTACCCCTGCTGGGCAACATATACCCCCAAGAGCCCGGACGCATCGCCCGCTGCTCCGGGCCACTGCATCAGTGGCAATCTGCCTACCGGTGATCTGGATGGCAAGTTTTGGACTCCGGCTGAGGCGGATGTCTCCATTCGTCCGGGCTGGTTCTGGCACGAAGCTGAAAACGCACACGTCAAGACGCCGGAAAACCTTCTGGAACTCTACTTCCGTAGCGTTGGCAATGGTGCCAATCTTAACCTGAATGTCCCGCCGGATCGCCGCGGTCAGATTCATGACAACGACGTGGCATCCCTCAAGGGATTTGCCTCGCTTCTCAAGCAACTGTACTCCCGCAACTTTGCGGAGGGAGCTATGGTTGCCGCTGATTCCACGCGCCCCGGTACTGATGCCAAATCCGTTCTGGACCGCAAGAGAACGACATTCTGGATGGCTGCCGATGGGCACAAAACCGGCACCGTAACCTTGACTCTGCCCCAAGAGGTTGAGTTCGATGTGATTCGTCTGGCAGAGCCCATCCAGTTGGGACAGAGAATTCGCCAATTCTCCGTCTCCGTCATGGTGGACGGCCAGTTCGTGCCATGGGTTGACGGCAGCAGCATTGGCGGGCATACCCTGCGCCAAGGCAAGCTTGTCAAAACCAAAGCCGTTCGCGTATCCATTGATGCGGCTGATGCAGAACCTGCCCTGAGCGAAATATCGCTCTGGAAGCGGCCGGTTGTGATGAAAGCCCCGGAAGTCGTTCGGAACACCGAGGGTAAGGTCGAATTGAAATCTCCCGCAAGCATGACACTTCGTTATACTCTCGACGGCACAGAGCCGGGGGCTTCGTCTACGGAATACAAGGCTCCTCTGGATCTGCCGCGCGGTGGCAAAATCTCTGCCCGTGCATTCCGTGGCGAAGAAATGTCTTCCGTCGTTACGGAAGAACTTCCCGTCAGCACGGCAGGTTGGAATGTCATCGCTGCTGAAAGAGCCGCCTCTGATCCGAAGGCGGCCATTGACGGGAATCCGCTTACGCTGTGGAACACGCATGCCGAATCCGGTGAAATTGCGCCTCCTCAGGCCATCGACATCGATATGGGCTCATCCATCCCTGTATCTGCCGTGTTCTACACGCCCCGTCAGGATGGAATGACTCGCGGTACCATCAGTAACTACGAATTCTATCTGAGCCAGGATGGCAAGGAGTGGGGAGCCCCCGTTGCTGCTGGTGAATTCTCCAACATCAAGGCCAACCCAATTCGCCAGAAAATCACCTTGGAGAAACCTGTCTCTGCCCGCTACATGCGCTTCGTCGGCAAATCCGTCGTCGATGGCAACCATGTTGTCGTTGCAGAACTCGGCGTTGAAGCCGCACGATAATCTGCACCTTGCCTCAACAGGGCTGGTTCTTTGCTTGGAATCAGCCCTGTTTGATTATTTTGATTGTGGCAGTATGGGGAAGGTAGTATGAGAGAACAAACGATGTCTCTTCCTGTTCGCTTTATGACCGTTTCATCAATTATCCACTCGGGGCAGTGCAGTTTGTGACTTTCCCCATCGTCTGGCCACTTCACGAATGGCAATGGGGCTTTTTGAGAAGCGACGTCAAATAGATTGCGCCCGTCCGAATCAGCCTTACCAGTCCCAGCGGGTCATGGCGCGGTATTCCGTGAGGCGTTCGTCGAAGCACTTTCTGTCCATTGTGAACAGTGCATCGGCAGAGAAGGATTCGCAGGTGAAGGACGCTGCAACGGTGGCGTGGACAATGCCGCGCTTGATGTCGTCGAAGGTAGGGGTGAGGCCGGGCAGGCAGGCCAGGTAGCCGGAGAGGGCTCCAAGGAAGCTGTCCCCCGCTCCAGTTGGATCCACAACGGACCTCAAGGGCCAGGCGGGGCAACGGAACAGTCGCAATCCGCCGCGTGCATTCCGGGCAAAGAGGCTTGCCCCGTATTCCCCCTGCTTGATGATGGCGTAGGCGGGGCCCAGGGAAAGGATGTGTTCTCCTGCATCCAGAAGACTGTTCGATCCAGCGTAGGCTTTGGCTTCATCTTCGTTCATCAGCGCGATGTGGGAGCGCTTCATGACGGCATCGAGCAGTTCCGGTTGACGTGATATCCATTTGTCCATGGAATCCGTCAACACGAGCTGGGGATTTCGGCATTGGTCCAGGAACTGGAGTTGACGTGCCGGCACCATGCAGCTTGCGACGATAACCGGGTGATCGTGCAGAGCCTCCGGAACATTCACTTCCCAGTTGACCATAACTTCGTCCCTGGCGGACACGGTGCGCCGCTTGTTCATGTTGTCGTAGTATTCCCCTGTCCAGGCAAAGGAAGGCCCATTGTAGCGAACGACGTGTTCGAGATTGACGTGCTGGCGTTCGAGGGATTCCATCCAGTCAGCGGGGAAGTCCTTGCCAATGATGCTGAGGATGTCTACCGAGTCGGCAAAGAGCCGCGCGGCAACACCAGCGAAGCAGGCGGACCCCCCCAGGACTTCATCCGCCCTGTCCGTGGGCGTGATGATGGTATCGATTCCGATGGTTCCGGAGAGGAGGATGGGAGCTGACATGGATGGAAATCCGGGAACGACCTGTTGGTCGATCCCTTGGTGTAAAAGGTTTATTTATAGGATTTATGGAGGATTTCCACGACATCCTCCACGGTGAAACGGGGTACGTCGATGGCGAACAGGCTTCCCATCGTGTCGAAAGCCGTTTCGGCGTAGGTGCGGAATTTGTTCGGCGTCAATTTGTAATCCGACATCTTCAGGGCATCGACACCGCATTCCCGTTGCAGGTTGACGAGAGCGCGGATAAAACCTTCGACGGAGGGCTCTTCACCCATAGCGCTGGCCATGAGGGCATAACGTTCCGGAGACTTGGGCCCGTACGCTTCGTGATAGGCTTTGGAGATCATGATGAGTCCTGCGCCGTGGGGAAGGGCGGGGTCGTGTGCGCTCAGGGCGTGTTCGATGGAGTGTTCGGACGAACAGCAGGATGTTGTTTCCACGATGCCGGAATAGGTATTGGCCAGGGCAACGTAGCTGCGGGCTTCAATGTTGCTGCCATCGCGAACGGCCGTCGGAAGGTACTTGGCGATGTACTCAATGGCCTTCAGGGCGAACATGTCGCTGACGGGCGAGGCAATCGTGACGATGAAGCCTTCAATCGAGTGGAACAATGCGTCGAACCCCTGATAGGCCGTCAGGTGGGGTGGCACGGTCGTCATGAGTTCGGGATCGACAATGGAAATCGTCGGAAAGGTTCCCTTGTAGCCGAAACCGATTTTTTCATGGGTATCCTCCTTGGTGATGACCGTCCAGGGGTCGGCTTCCGTACCGGTTCCCGCCGTCGTGGTGATGCAGATGATGGGGAGAGGTTGATTCGGGATGGGGTGTCCCTTGCCGCTGCCGCCGCTGATGTAATCCCAGTAGTGACCGGGGTTGGTTGCCATAACGGCGATTGATTTGGCGGAGTCCATGCTGCTGCCGCCGCCGAGGCCGATGACGAAGTCGCACTTTTCTTCCTGAGCAATGGCTGCCGCTTCCATCACGTGCTCCACGATGGGGTTGGGCTGAATCTTGTCGTAAACGATAGAATCAGCTCCATTTTCCTTGAGGAGGGCACGAACGCGGTCCAGGTAGCCGAGGCGTTTGACGGAGGAACCGCCAATGACGATCATCGCCTTTTTGCCGGGCAGCTCAATTTCAGCAAGTTTATTGAGAGAACCGGGACCGAAATGGACATCGGCAGGCATGAAGAATTGAAAATTTCCGAACATTAGCCGAGCCTACCAAGGCCTGTTGCCAGCGTCAAGCGGTCTGACTGCTTTCCCGCATACAGTATAAATCGAGATTTCCGGAGTCTTGTAGTTGATATGGAGATGGAATTGTGGCACAAATGCGCAAGGAAACTTAACGACTGGCTCCATGGGACATACGAAGATACACGTAGGATTGGAAATCGGGACTAGCAAGACTTGCATGGTCGTCGGGGAAGTGAAGCCTGACGCTACCGTGACGATTATTGGGGTGGGGGAAGTCAAGAGCTCCGGCGTGATCAAAGGTGAAATCGCGGATCCTTCGAAGGCTATCCAAAGCATTTACGATGCCTGGGTTCTCGCTCAGGACCATGCCGATGTGGATATTATGACGGTTTACCTCTCGGTGACTGGCTCTCACATCGTTGGCAATACGAACCGTGGCACCTTCAGGTTGCCGGAAGATGAAACGATCATCAGCCGTGAGCACATGGACGAGGTGACGGATATTGCCAAGGACATGCCTCTGGGGCCCGACCAGTTCGTGCTGCACCGCGTCCCCGGGCTTTTCTCTGTGGATGGTCAGGAGAACCTGAGCAATCCCGAAGGCCTTTCCGGGCGTACGCTCGATATCGATTGCCACATTATCCACGGCATGAAGACCCGCATTACCAACTCCCTGCGTTGTGTGCGAGAAGTCCCGCTGGAAGTCGAAGATGTCGTTTTTGCACCTCTTGCCACGGCTCAGTATGTGCTGAGTCGCCAAAGCAAACAGGCTGGAGCCCTGCTCATCGACATGGGTGGTGGTACGACCGATTACGCTCTTTATATCGAAGGCCAGCTCGCTGCATCCGGTTGTGTGCCTCTCGGTGGCGACCATATCACCAATGATATTCGTCAGTACACGGGCATTCCGTGGGTGAAATCGGAATTGCTCAAAAAGACGGAAGGTGACGCCTATGGCAGCCCTGGCCGTGCTTCCGACATGGCCCGTCTGGTTGGAGACCCCGGCATGAAGGATTTTTCCGTATCCCGGACTATTCTCAATGAATTGATCCAGAATCGCCTGGTTGAGACCTTCAAAGTGCTCAAATCGCGTTTGCCCGACGATGTGTTCAAGAAACACCGTTGTAGCGAAGTGTACCTGTGCGGCGGCGCCAGCCTCATGCGCGGTGTTGGCGAACTCGCATCCCGCATGTTTGGCGTGCCCATCAACCAGCCGAGCATGTCTGAAGACCAGGGATCGGCTACCTATCTGGACGACCCTCGCTTTGCGACGGCTATCGGCTTGATTCGCTACGCCCAGATTCTCGATGCTGAGCTACCCCGTAAAACGGGTGTCCTCGGATCACTGAAAAATTTGTTTACGAAGAAAAAGCGTTGAACGGAGACGTCCTTCAAATGCTCCATTCTTTAGTGTTGTCGATTTCATGCTAACTTATTCTCCTAGCGACGAACCGGCCACCCCCTCCCGCGTTGCGGTGATTGGTTTGGGTGGTGCCGGAAGCAATGTCCTTCATTTGATGGAAAAGAAGGAATTGCCGAACTGTTCCCTTTATTCTGTCAATCTGGATTTGCGCCTTCTCGAAGCATCGGGCGCTCCCCACAAAATTCATCTTGGAAGCAGCGTGACTCATGGTCTCGGCTCTGGGGGCGATCCCCACATTGGCGCCCAGGCTGCACGTGAGAGCGAAGCCTCTCTAGTGCGTGCCCTCGAAGGCTGTTCCCTTGCCGTGATGATTGCTGGTCTTGGTGGCGGCACGGGGTCCGGAGCTGCTCCGGTGATCGCCCGTCTGGCCAAGGAACTGGGGGTGTTTTTGGTGGCAGTCGTCACGACTCCCTTTGACTTTGAAGGCCCGCGTCGTCAAGAACAAGCTCGCGCCGCTTTGGCGGAACTGGCTCTCTACGCCGACATTCTGGTGCCTTTTGATAACGAAAAAATGGCAGAGCTCGTCTCTGCTGATGGCAGTGTCCTGCGTGCCTTTGATGCCTCGAACCGTCTGCTGATGCGCGCGGCTGAAGCCGTTCCCATGCTCCATGGCAACCCCGGCCTGATTCGCCTGGGGCTGGACGATCTCCGTACGGTGATGGCAGGTAGAAACCGCAGTTGCCTCTTCGGATACGGAACGGCTCGTGGCGGTAATAAAGCCGTCGAAGCTGCCCAGCAGGTGATGGATTCCCCCTTCCTCGCTGCGCCTGAACCCTTGCGCGGGGTCAGCGAAGTTCTGGTTCATGTCACGGGCGGCGAATTGCTCGGCATTGCTGAAATCCGGAAGGCGATGGATGAAATCGCCAAACTTCTGCCCAGCAGAATGCAAATCCATTTCGGCGTGTCCATCAATCAGGAACTGGGTGATGAACTGCGCCTGGTTCTATATGCCTCAACGGCCATGCGCGAAATTCTCCGCAAGCCTTCTCCTGTGATGGAAACCAGGATGGATACTCCCCTGCCGAGTGTCCCCGTAGTGGCTTCTCCTCCTGTTTTGGAAGCTCCTGTGTCTCCCACTGTGCCAGCTGAATCAGTCGTCATTATTCATTCTGATGTCGATCCCGGCCTGGGTATCTTTGACGAGGCTCCAATACAGGATGCACCGGACGAAGAAGAACTTACTGTCGCTTCCACCACGCCCCAGCCGGAGTCCCCTGTGTTTTCCTTTGAGCCAACGAGCCGGGTGATGCCCCCTGCAAGCGCTACGGCACCAACTCGTCTGCGTCCGACCCATCTTGTCCCCAATTTGCGAGGGGAAGCTCCGGTGAACATCCCCTTGCTGGAGGAAGAAGAGGAAGACCCCTTCGATAAACTCAAGGATATGTTTGCGGAGAAAGAAGTCTCGGATCCGCTTTCCGATTTGGAAGACGAACTCCTGCCTCCGGAGGATGTCAACCTTCTGTCCGAAGAGGATGAGGAAGACGAAGATGGCAAGGGACACTTCTCCAATGTTGATGCCTTCATCGTCGATGGTGAAGATCTCGATCTGCCGCCCTTCATGCGCAACAAGAAGAAATAAGCCTCCGCCTGGGCGCAATCCCATCGCATCAGAGCCACTTTCCGCTGACATCCCGCCCTGTCCTCGCATGGATTCGGCGGGATTTACTTTTTCCTGATGTCAGAGGCGGTGGCAGCGGCTTCCGGTTCCAGCAATTCCTTGTACAAAGCGATGGGTGCCAGGCCTCCCCAACCACAGAAGTCCCTCCCGGCACGAGCCTTCGGGTGGTCGCACTGTTCTGGAGAGATATTCTCGAAGATCGTGCCGGTCTTGCGCCACAACTGGGCATTGGCATCGTAGTAGCGGCGGGCAAATTCCAGAGCCAGTTCCCGTTCTCCCAGCTTCATCAGCCCTCGGATGGCCACATAATTGGTCGGAGGCCAGACCGATCCGTGCCAGTACCCTTTTTCCGGATTGTACTCTGGCTCATTGGCGGCCAGCGTCGGCAGGGGAATGGGGCGGTTGAAGGTCGCGGGGTCTTGGAGTGTTTTCACAATACGGGCCACACGTTCTTTGGGAACGATATCCGCGATCAAAACCCAGAAGGCTCCTGCATGGAGGCGTGGAATGGTCTTCCCCTCGTAGGAATCGCAGTAGAAGCCGAGTTGTTCATTCCAGCACTTTTCGTTGATGAGCTTGGCCATTTCGGCATGTTGGGCGCGGTAATGCGCAGCATCTGCCTCATTGCCGATTGTCTCTGCAGTTTTGGACAGGTTCAGGGCATTGAAGGCCATCTGAGCAGAGATATCGATCCACCCCATTTGCTTGTTCCAGCAATAGAGCGGGTTGTTTTTGACGACATTCCACATTTCCTTGCTGTCTGCCGTAATGTGCTTTTCTTCAATCCTGATGCCTCCATCCATCGAAAATCCGGGTTGCTTCGGGAGGCGCGGCAAATCGTCCATACCCCCGCCGAGAGCATCGCCGAAGAAGAGCCCGTCATCGCGCCGATAGGCCTTCCAGCAGAAATCGTGGTGCTTTTTCAAATGAGGATAGACTTTTTGCAGGCGAGCTTTGTCCGTGACCCCGGATTCAAACAACTCCCATTCGGCCCAGCAGAGAATCGGCGGATTGAAGGAAATCGGATGCTCCCTGCTCCAGTAGGGCTTCCCGTCGCGCTGGAACTCGCGGCAAATGAAACCGTCATCCTCCTGCAACATGTAGAAATTATCCAGCGATGAAGCCACCGGGAAACGCCCCGGTTCATGCTTTGCCCAAAGGGTGCAAAAAACGGTATCCCACACAAACAAACCGGAAAATCCCCCTCCGGTAGCGATCCGTGGCTTCAGGGGGATGCGTGGCGGCGATTTCTTGTCGGCAGCTTCAACCTGCGCCATTTTCTTTTCGGCAATCTTGAGGGCTCCTTCATAAAAAGACTTCATGAACTCCGGCGTGAAATTTTCTCCATGGACGGAATAGGTCGGAGCCTGCTGTGCCGGAACTGCCGTTGCCTCCTGACCACAGACCTGCGGGATTGCCAGCCCCAACCCGGAAGAAAGGATCAGAATTTTGAAATATTTGTGGGCAATAAAATGTCTCATTTCAAATTTGTACGGAAATGAGGAGTTTTTCTTTCCCGAAATTTCAGAAATATTTTTTCCCCAGCTCAAGAAAGAAGTGCAACAGGTCATCAATGAAACGTATCCTCTTGGCTATTTGCTTGATGGATTTGATCTTCAGGCTTTCGACAACCCGACAGAAAGATTGATTCGGGATAAGCATAAAAAAGGTCTCCATCGTTGGGATGGAGACCTTTCATAATTAATTATATACTTATTTTCAGTCCTTCTTCCCTTTTTGGATAGCCTCTTGAGGAATAGTGATATCCTTTTCTAATTGATTGATTTGATCTCTGTTTTGTTTGCTTTGAGATTTAAGTTTTTTAAGAATATCCGTAATATCAAATCTAATACTGATCCATAAACAATTGTTTTTCTTGATCAGAACATTTCGGAACATCTCGTTGCCAACTTTTTGCGTATATCCACCGATAATCTCATGATCTTTATAAAGTGTCCGGGTATGATTATATTGAAAATCAATGAGTTCATTCAGATTATTAACGCCTTTGTATTCCAGTTTAAGAGGGGTTTCGGAATGATCTATCACCTTTTCTCGAGAAGCATTCAGGTCTAGATCTGCATGAACGATGCTAGAATAGGAAAACGACGTAATTCCGATTATTAATATTGATAATAATTTATAATTCATAGTTTTTGTTTATTAATTGTTGCAAAAGAAATAATTAGTATTGATGTGTATATTTTCATTTAATTAATTTATTTTTTTTCATGTATTCAATGGCTTCCTTTCTTTTTTTCTCCTGAAGTCGAAGGAAGTCTTCTTCCGACATATCATGAGCGATTTTATGGAACTCTTCGGCTGTTGGCGTGGGAGTGCCGGGATAGGTGGGAAGATATTGTTTCCAATCGATGTTCATGTAGCCCATGAGCGATATTTCTTTAACAGAAAAGGGAATAGTTCTTGGGCTTCTCTTGAAGACGAGAGATGAACAAAAGGGACCTTTTCTAAGGTCTTGTTTATGATACCAAATTTGAAGCATATCTTCTTCAAATTTATCGTAATCATTTTTGCTCCATAATTTTAAAAACCACCGCCAATTGGCGAGAAGTTCTTTTCCATCTGGTCGTGCGCACGCGAGTCTGTATAAATCAAGTTTCATTAACTCATTTTTGGGAAGTTCAGAAACATGAGTAACGGGAACATTCAGCTGATTCCAAAGATCTAAAAGCGATTGGGAGAGCTTCTCTTGTTTGATATGGGGAGCTTCAAGAGGTAGGTTGCCATAATCAAGATCAACTTGTTCTCTCGTGTATGGTCTTCCATCTTCATGATAAAGTAAATCAACGAAAACTCCATTGATGATTGTATTGAAAGAATAATTTTTGGAGACTCTGAAATAGTAAGTTCCTTCTTCTTGTGCTAAAAATGTTTTATAGACTCCATGCGATGAAAAGTCCTTTACTCTTGTCCGAGCTAATACAGGCTGTTGGAGAATTTTTGAAGTCTCTTCTTCTCTGCAGTATTTTTTAACTTTATCAGTATCTGAAATCAGAGATTGCTTGAAAGTAATGTCTTCCGGAAGCGAACTTTTAAATTTTCTGACCTCTATTACAAAATCCCTCATTGACTCTTCTTTACGTTTTCCATTCGGGTTGAAAAAATAAAGGGAAACTGCATGTAATCCCTTGGGGACGTCGACGGCAATCCATACATCTGGACCATCAAATGTACGTCGATATGCTTCACCATGATCATCCCATTCTGCTTCGATACGGTTACATGTCTGAAGATTAAACAGGACATTATTATTGTTTGGATTATCTAGGGAATCAACCCAGTGTCTGAGACTATCGCTTTCCTGTCTGTTGCATCCTATTCTTCCTGCAATCTGGGTTTTGGGAGGAATGCCAAACGCATGATTACTTTCGAAACAGTCATTTCCATAGGGGGCATTGGAGGCGCACAAGAGTGCATAATCTGCTCCATATCTACCGCACCAATTGCCGAGAGTATTCCAATCCTCCTTCCAAAAGATGATGGGAGCTTCCGTAGAGGGTATTTCCGTCTTTTGTGACTTGATGAGTTCGGCAATCTGTTCTTCCGTCAACAATTTCCTGCCTTCGGGGAAAGGCGGGTTCTCTGCCTGGGGTGCATCCTGTTGTTTCCATTGACCTTTCCCTTTTTCCAGAAGGACGAATCCTCCCCCATAGGTCCCTCCGTAAATGCTGCCGTCAGGCGTGGGGATAAGGGCGGTCATGTAGGAACTGGGCAATGGATTTCCGGGATCATTCCCATACTGCTTGGATACGCGCAAATTTTTGGTATTGATCAGAGCTGCCCCCTTGCTTCGGAAGCCGACGAGCAAACCTTTGTCTGATTCCGCCAGCGTTGTAATGTAGTCCTCGCTCAAAACCGATAGAGTAGAAATATTCTTTTTTTGTTCGGCTGAAGCCTTGGCTCCATAGACGCCTGCATTCTTTGCCTGGTAGTCCGCGCCCCTGACGAATTGCCAGTTGTCCCTGTCGAATGAATAGCCCAACCCGCTGCATGTCCCTACGGCAATATGCTGGTCCCGTGTGACGAAGACGGTATTGCAGGCATTGGAAGGTAGGCCTTTCCCCGAGGCTTTTGCAGGCTGGCGGACATATTGTTTATTGTCCCAGTACCATTTTGTCTGAGTTGTTTTCCAGTTGCGATATCCCTGTTGGGGTGAGCTTTGTGCAATACCGCCACAGGGGTAAGCCAGCCACAAGGTACCGTCCCTACTGAAGGAGAGCGATTGCACCTGATCGGAAATGAGGCCATCGGCGCGCGTCAGATCCCTCCATGATTTTTCGGCGGGATTGTAAATTGTAATTCCGCCGGATGTCGCTATGGCGACTTCACCGGACAAGGGGGAGACGGAGATATCAAAAATATGATCTCCGGGTAAAGTCGTTGATCTGTCGTAACTTGCCCATGATTCTCCATTGAATACAGCAACTCCGGCATGATCCGTACCAACCCATACCCGCCCTTGCTTGTCCTGGGCAAGACATCTGAAATCGGAGCAGTTCGGATAATCTTTGTAGTATTTCATGTTGAACCAGCTGCCCTTTCCCTCAGCATCGACATCCAGACGGTAGATGGACTCATTCTCTCCAACCACCCAAATGGCACCTTCCTCCGTGATGATAGCATCAGTAATATGTGTAACGGGACAAGGCGGGAATGTCTTCGGCGCGTATAATGTCGTTTCAGCCCGACATATCCCAATAGCCGACAGCGCGATTGCACTGGCGACTGCCAGGATGTTTCCTCTCAGAAAATTTCTGATACGGCTACAACGAATTTGGCTCATTAAACGGTAATGTATCGCCTATTTTTAAAAAATCAATTTTTTTGAATTTCAAAAAACGGGATCTGTATCAGATTCGCCAGTATCCATGCTGGTGCAAATCGGAACATATCGGGAGTTGCTCCCTAATGTCTATTCTTAACCTCACCGCTTAATCGCCGCGCCGAGCGTGTCGAGCGGGGAGGCTTCGAGGTGAAGGCCGGAGACAATGGAGCGGAAAATGAACAGGCTGGCCGCAGCGTCGAACAGGGCGTTGTGCCAGGATTTTTCGGGCATGAGTTCCGTGAGGTGGGAGGTGATGCCCAGGGCATCCGCCACGCTTTGGAGGGAGTAGTCCGGCAGGCCGGGCAGGCACATGCGTGCGAGCGCGAGCGTGTCGATCCATGGGCTGAAGCCATGGCCGGGGAATCGCCTCAGGAATCGCCGCTCTGTAGCAGGATTGTGGCCGATGACGACGGTGCCTGCAAGATGGTTTTGGATGGTGCCCCAGAGGCTCAGGAAGGATGGCGCCCCAGCTAGCATCTCCGTGGTGATGCCGTGTACTTTGGAGGCGCTCCAGAGGACGGGTTTATCCGTCGCGATGTAGGATTCCCACAATAAGGGCTCCTCCTGCCAGCTTCCGATGCGGGCAATGCCGATTTGGACGGGTTGGTCGGTTTCTCCCGGAGCTGCCCCCGCCGATTCAAAGTCGATGGCGGCGAAGCGGCATTCCTGGATGAGGCGGGAGAGTGGCATGAAGGAAGAATTGATTTAGAAAAGCTCCAGCTGCGCTTGTTCGGCGCGCGGAAGCGTGTCGTCCATATCCGTGTTTTTCGCGCGGGGTTCTTCCTGCAGGCGGGAGGATTTCTGCTTCTTCGCGGGTCGCGTCGAGTTCATTTCCAGGTGCGAAAGAATCGTTTTGGCTCTGTCCACGATCGATGTCGGCATACCCGCGAGGCGTGCCACCTGAATGCCGTATGATTTGTCGGCGGCACCCGGGATGATCTTGCGGAGGAAGACAATTTCATCGTGCCATTCCCGGACGGCGACGTTGCAGTTGGCGACCCCGGCGCGGGATTGTTCCAGGTCGGTCAGTTCGTGGTAGTGGGTGGCAAAGAGCGTTCGTGACTGGAGTTTGTCGTGCAGGTGCTCGGCAACGGCCCAGGCGATGGAGAGGCCATCGAAGGTGGCTGTGCCGCGCCCGATTTCATCGAGGATGACCAGTGAGTTCTCCGTGGCATTGTTCAGGATGAGGGCGGTTTCGCTCATTTCCACCATGAAGGTGGATTGCCCGCGCGCCAGGTCATCGCTGGCACCAACGCGGCAGAAAATCCTGTCCACGAGCCCGATGACGGCTTCGTCCGCAGGCACATAGGAACCGATTTGTGCCATGAGGGCAATCAGAGCCACTTGCCGGATGTACGTGCTTTTACCCGCCATGTTGGGGCCGGTGATGAGGATGAGGCGCGAATCTTCCGGGCACATGTCCGTATCGTTCGGCACGAAGGACTGGTTCGTCAAGGTCTGCTCGATGACCGGGTGGCGGCCATTGACGATGTGCAGGCGGCGGCTCTCTTCCAGCACGGGGCGGCAGTAGCGGTTGTGCTGGGCGCATTCCGCAAGCGCCAGAACGACATCCAGCTCGGCCAGCGCATCGGCGGATGCCTGGATTGGGTCGATGTAGGAAGAAAGGCTTTCACGGAGGCGGACAAATTCCTCGTATTCGAGCTGTCGGGAACGTTCGTCGGCGCCTAGGATCGTATTCTCCATCTGCTTGAGCTCCGGCGTGACGAAGCGTTCGGCGTTGGCAAGCGTCTGTTTGCGCGTGTAGTCGTCCGGCACCTTGTCGTAGTGGGATTTGGTCACTTCGATGTAGTAGCCGAACACGTTGTTGAAGCGGATCTTGAGCGAGTCGATGCCCGTGCGGTTGCGTTCCTTTTCCTGGAGTTCCGCCAGCCACTGCTTGCCATCGCGGGAGGCGAGCCGCAATTCGTCGAGGTTGGGCAAGTAGCCGTCCTTGAGGATGCCGCCTTCCTTGATCGTGACGGGAGGTTCGTCTTCAATGGCGCGGTCGAGAAGTTCGACGAGTTCATCGAAACTCCCGAGGCGTTCCAGAATGGCGCGGAGCATTGAGCCGTCGCCGCGCAGTGCCATCAAGTCGTCCCGGACATCGGGGATGCGCGCCAGTGAGCAGGCGAGAGCCTTCAGGTCGCGAGCATTGCCCGTGCCCTGAGCCAGACGGCCGGTCAGGCGTTCCATGTCGCGGATGTTTTTGAGGCTTTCCCGGAGTTTGCTCATCAGGAATGGCTCGGAGAGGAGATTGGAAATCATGTCCTGCCGGGCATGGAGCTCCCCGAGATCGCTCAGCGGGTGCAGGACCCAGTCGCGCAATTTGCGGGCGCCCATCGGAGTGGTCGTCCTGTCCAGCGTGCCGAGGAGGGAGAGCTTGACCCCGTTGCGGGAATCGACGAGATCGAGATTCCTTTGGCTCGCCTGGTCAATCAGAACCGTCCCCGTACCGGCGCGGACGGACAGGCGGCGCAGATGCCCGGTCGGCCTTCTGAGCTGGTAGGAAAGGTAGTGAAGGATGGCACCCGCAGCACCGAGGGCGCCATCCATGCCCGCGCAGCCATAGCCGTCGAGGGAATGGACGGAGAAGTGATCCAGCAGGGCGGGGATAGCCGTCGTTGGCAGGAAGGTGTAGGCATCGTAGTACAGCGTGGGGGAAACGCCGGGGAACATCTCCTTCTGTTCGTCGCTGACGAGCAATTCTGAGGGACAGATTCGGGCGATTTCGTCCAGCAACAGATCGATATTCTCGAACTCGGCAAGGGAAAACTCCCCCGTCGTGTGGTCGGCACAGGCAAGACCAAAGTTTTTTTTGTGCTTGTAGAGGGCGACGATATAGTTGTGAACCGAACTGTCCAGCAGGTTGAAATCGGCCAGCGTTCCGGCGGAAACGATGCGCGTGATCTCGCGTTCGACGAGTTTTCCGGGGATGGGAGTGCTCATTTGTTCGGCAATGGCAATGCGCTTGCCAGCCTTGACGAGCTTGCCAATGTAGGCTTCTGCCGCATGGTGAGGCACACCGCACATGGGGATGCTCTGCCTTTTAGTGAGCGTCAGTCCCAGAATCGCCGCCCCATCCTTTGCGTCCTCGAAGAACATTTCATAGAAGTCCCCCATGCGGTAGAACAAGAACACATCTTCTGGCAGCCCCTTCTTCATGCGAAGGTACTGCTCCATCATGGGAGTTACGCTGGCGGGCTGATCTGTCATGGAACGGATGGCAGTCTAATATGAAGCCTGCCACAAGGCAAGACCCCTCCGCCTGAAATTCATCCCGGCATTACGCCGACGATGAACGCGAGAGAGTATGTGCTCTCCCCTTTCTTGCCGAGGAATATGTGTTCAAGTAGAAGAGTCCCTCAAAATCCCCAGATATTACGGGCGACAAGATACACAATAGTCAGGATGCCAAAGGCATAATACGTTTTTGCCCGGAGTACATTCCACCATCGAGGCTGATTGTTGCCGCGTACCATGTAGAGGAAGGACTGGATGTATTCCATCAGGAGAACGCAGCCAGCGGGAATCCAGAAGGCATTGTACTTGATCGCCTGCAGAAAATCCCCTTGCAGACAGGCAAAGTAGGCTCGTGTCCCGCCACAGCCCGGGCATTTCAAGTGGACATACTTGGCGAGTGGGCAGGATGGCACCATATCACGAACGGCTTGGATAGCCTCCGGGCTTTGGTTCCTGAGCACAAAAAAGAAAACCAGGGCGAAGAGAGCCAGGCCCGTCAGAATAAAAAACATTTTACCGCGTTTCCATATGCCGGGATTGGAAATCTGCGGATGCTTCTGTTCGTCAGGCTGGGGAGGAGAGATGTGCAAAAGATGAGCTGGTTAAGTGCTGATTTTGTAGAGAAGGGCAAAGATGTAAATCATGATTACCATTGCTCCGAGGACAATGCTAATGGTGTTCCATTTCCTGGCTTCATTTGCTTGGGCTTTAGCTTCTTCGATTCTCCCAGCCATGAGGTAACCCTCAACTCTGGCTGCGCAGATGATAGCGTAAAGTCCTGTCGGAAAGAAGCAAAAGAGTGAGACCAGGACGGCGGTTGCCAGATGAGTATCAATTTGAGGTACTTGCTTGGTAGTCATACTTAGGCCTAAATGGTGTATGAAATACAAATTCCCAGGATGAGGCTGATGGAAAGGAACGGCATGAGTATGAACAGGGGGAGGAAAAGGAATGGTCCGTGTGAAAAAATGAATGGGAAGATGAATATGGCAATGCAAATGCTGGCGATACGCCACATTCTGGATTTGGCTGTTTTTTCTCTCGCCTCATCAATATTTCCTCTCATGGCAAGCGAATCTGCCTTGGCTGCATAGGCTATGGCACAAATTCCCGTCGGTAAAAAACAAAGGACAGTCACCAGGATAGCCCAGACCAGATTGCTCTTGATTGTTGGAGGTTGTTGCGTCATGGAAAGCGTTAAGAACCAATTTTCATCACGCAGAAACAGAAGATAGCAAGGCCCAGGATAACGGTGATGACGCACCAGTTTCGGGCTTGAGCCGACTTGGCTTTGGCTTCTTCAATTCTCCCCGCCATCACCAGTCCATCGACTTTGGAAGAACAGATGATCGCATAGATACCGGTTGGTGGACAACAGATGATGGTCACCAGAATGGACCAGACCAAATAGTTGCTGATTAGTGGAATTGGAGAATCCGATTCAGCCATGAGAATAAGAGAATTAAGGCTTCTAAAAAAGAGAAATTGGGGGATGGACGCCGTACTTATGCAAGAACGTGATGTCTCGCTTTTTTGAAGAGGCGCTATTTGTCCGTCAAATGGCGAAGCAGTTCGATGCTTACGCCGATGATGGGAATGACAATGCCGATGAGGAAGCTGATCATACCCCACTTGCTGGCTTTGGTTGCCATGGCCCTAGCTTCATCGATTTTTCCCATGGCAACGAGTCCATTGACTTTGGATGCACAGATGATGGCGTAGATGCCTGTCGGGGTGAAACAAAAAATCGTTACCAGAATTGCCCACATCAGATTATTGTCAACTGGGGGTGCTGGTGTTTGATGGGCTTGTTCGTCCATGTTTGCGATGTTTATTTAAAATTATAAATATTCAAAAACATTGTTAAAATCAAAAAAATATCATTAGATGAGAACAGGAAAGGCATAAAAAAAGCTCCCTAAACGGAAAGTTCCATTCAGGGAGCTCTTTTGAAAAGGATTAGTTCATGCTAGTAGCAAGGACGACGAAGAAAATAACGTAGATAAGCATTACTACGGCCCAAGCGATAGCACTGATGATGCTCCACTTTTTGGCGGCAGCTGCTTTGGCTTTGGCTTCTTCGACCATGCCGGCCATGACAAGACCATTCACTTTGGATGCACAGATGATGGCGTAGACGCCCGTTGGCAGGCAGCAAAGTACGGTTGCAAGGATTGCCCATACCAGGTTGTTGTTGATGGGTGCCTGAGGGATTTGTTCGTTCATTGTAGTAATTGAGATATGATTTTTAGATGCGGTAGTATGATTGCCGCATCAATTATTTCCCTTAAACCATGGAGGAGGGGGGCAATGCAAGTTAATTTTGCGGGGTCGAAGTATGATGATCAGTCGTTTTTGTTTTATTTTCCAGCAATGCCGGTGGTTTTCAGGCATAAAATAGCTGGTGTTTTGTTGCAGGCGCGGGACAGGGGGGGGAACCCTCACCTGGCGGCGACGAATAAAAGAATGTTAACAAACACCATTGCTAATCCAAAGATAGCACCGATGATAGCACTGATGATGCTCCACTTCATGGCTTCTGCCGATTTGGCTTTGGCTTCTTCGGTCATGCCAGCTATGACAAAGCTATCTACCTTGGATGCGCAGATGATGGCGTAGATACCTGTCGGCAGGCAGCAAAGTACGGTTGCAAGGATTGCCCATACCAGGTTGTTGTTGATGGGTGCCTGAGGGATTTGTTCGTTCATGATAGTAATTGAAATGGGTTTTCCCTTAAAACACGATGGATTATGCAATGCAAGTTAATTTTCAGGGATGAAACATGATTGTTTGTTGCTTTCTCTGATTGTCCTGGAATGATGAGGATTTTCAGAAAGGATGATCAAGAGGTGAATCAATCTCCATCTTCTGGCTTTTCATCGTCCAGGGCGGTGGCAAGTTCCCGGGCGATCATCTCTGGAGAGGGGATGTGTTCTGGGAGATCTTTTTTGGTGGTGACGCCGAGTTCCTTGAGCTTGCGGGCGCGGGGCAGGAGGCGGCTTTCATATGAGGCGGTAGCCTTGTTAAATTGAGAAACGGCGCGGTTGAGGCTTTGCCCGATGGAGGCGAAGTGGTCGGTGAGTATGGTGCAGGTGTCGTAGAGGTCGGCTCCGGCCTTGGAGATGGCGCGGGCGTTTTCTGCGAGTTGTTCCTGTCTCCATCCATAGGCGACGGCGCGAAGGAGGGCGATGAGCGTCGTCGGCGTGGCGAGAATCACCCGGTTTTCCACACCGGTTTCGATCAGGGTGGGATCGGCTTCCAGCGCGGCCTGGAAGAAGGATTCGCCGGGGAGGAACATGATGACGAACTCCGGTGTGTTCTCGAACTGTGAGAAGTAGGACTTGGAGCTCAGGCGCGTCAGGTGGTCGCGTACCTGGCGGGCGTGGCGTAGCAGAAGGAGGCGTCGCTGTTCGGGGTCTTCGTTGTCCATGGCTTCCAGATAGGCATTCATCGGGGCCTTGGCATCGACGATGATGTGGCGATTGCCGGGAAGATTGACGACGAGGTCAGGACGGATGGCAGATTGATCGTCGCTACGGCTGGTTTGGACGGTGAAGTCGCAGTACTCGACCATGCCTGCCATTTCAACGACGCGGCGGAGTTGGAGCTCTCCCCATTTGCCGCGCATGTTGTTGTTGTGAAGGGCCTGGGAGAGGCGGCTTGTTTCCTGTCTGAGCGTGGTGTTGCTCTCGGTGATGAGCTTGATCTGTTCCCGGAGCGAGGCGTAGGTGAACTGGCGATCTTTTTCCATGTCGCCGAGCTTGTTTTGCATCTGCTTTAGGGTGTCTCCGACGGGCTGGAGGAGGGCTTCGATGGCGACCTTGCGAGAATCCAGCTCGTGGGTGGCTTGTTGTTGTCGGGTTTCGAAGTGGGTTTGCGCCAGCGTGAGGAATTGTTCGTTGGAGGCTTTCAGGGCGCGGGTTCCAACATCGGCAAAGGTCTCGCGAAGCGTATCGCGTGCTTGAGCCAGCAAGGTTTCCGATTGGGCGGAGGTTTCGCGTACCGCCTCTAGCTCGGCTTCAGAGCGGATAGCGCGTTCACGCGCCTTGAAGAGCAGGGAGGCCAGATAGATGCACAGCACGAGCAACAGAATAGCGAGAAGCCAGGGAAGAATCAAAAGGATGGATGAATCCGTCATAGCAAGTTTGCCGTATGGTAAATGAACGCGTGGTGTATTCCAAGAAAGAAGCTTCCGGCTGCCAGGATGCATCCATGTTCATAATCCAACAAAGTATAATCATGGACGATTTTGGCAGGTATATGTGCGTATTTATAGAAGAAGTGACATGAATATCGTGCGCTCTCAAAAACTCCCACGACCGTAAAAATCATGAAAAGACTTTTGACCCTTAAAGACTACCCTGTGGTTGCCTGTGCTGCCTTCCTCATGGCCGGATTTTTCACCGCAGAAGCAGTCCCTGATCAAGTAGCGTTTACTCTGGATGCCAATCATGCTTCCAGTGCGAGCCAATGGAATGGGGCACAGGTCTATGAATACCCCTCGAACAAGGTTTCCACGGATCAACGCAAGGTGTTTTTCGGCAATGTGATCAACCTTGGATTCGACAAATTGCCGAAGGGTGAGGATTGTATTATCCGGGCAACATTTTTGTCGGAGGGCGATCGTGTGATGTTCATTGGAGCCAATGGAATGGCTTTGGATGACTGCTTCCGTCCAGCCCCCGGTAGCCCCATTCAAAAGGAATGGACGGTTCCTGCCAAGTTGCTGGATACGGGTTACCTTGTGTTCACCGTATATACGATGTCTGGCCTCAATGCCGTGATCCAAAAACTGGAAATTCTGACTGAGGATGGCAAACCACTGTCCATGATGACGGGCAAGGACATTCCGGCACCAAGTGATGCGGATATTGATCGATTGGCTCTACCGGTACCGAGGCTTACACCTCGGCCCGCAGTGCTGGAAGGTGTGGGTATGACCTCGCTTTCGTTGAACGGAGAGTGGGAATTTTCTCCTGCGGGAGACGGCACTTTTTCTCCGATTCAGGTGCCCGGAGAATGGAAGATGCAGGGCTTCGATGTGGAACCTTATAAAAAGGCTGTTTACCGGAAGTCGTTCACGATGCCAGCAGATTGGAAGGGCAACAAAATCCGCCTGCGTTTTGACGCCGTGCATTCCGACTGCCGGGTTTTGCTGAACGGTCATGAAGTTGGGAGGCACAGTGGAGGCATGGTGCCTTTTGAATTTGATGTGACCGACCATATTGCCCAGGTGAACAACGTGTTGGAAGTTCTGGTGCAGTCGGAGTCGATGGCCGATTTTATGAGCTGCATCTCTGAATATGCCGCCCACCGAGTCGGTGGTATCGTCCGCAAAGTTACCCTGTTCCCGGTGCCGGAAGCGGGCATGACCGATGAATCGTACACGACGAATGTCGATTCTGTTGCAGAGAAAGCGACTGTGGCCTACCAGTCGCGCCTGGAGAATAGTGGTAAGGTCTCGCGGCAGATGGAAGTACAAGCCATTCTCCGTGACCCGCAGGGTGTTGTTGTTGAGGAACAATCTCAACGCATCAGGCTTCAACCAGGGGAATCGCAGAGCCTTGATTTCCAGTTTATCGTGGACAAGGCCCAGTTGTGGACATCGGAAACGCCGTCTCTTTACGTGCTGGAAAGCCGTGTGGCCTCGGATGGCTTGCCCACCTGCACGAGGAAGTTGAAAATGGGGCTGCGTGAGGTGGAGGTAAAAGGCAATGAACTTTACGTCAACGGCAAGTCTGTCAAGTTGCTTGGCGTTAACCGGCATGAAGTCCACCCGTTGTTCGGGCGAGCTCTAACTCCGGAACTTTGCCGCAAGGATGCACAAATGTACAAGGATGCCAACGTCAATCTGGTGCGTACCTCGCACTACCCGCCGAGTGAAGAATTCCTGTCTGCGTGTGATGAACTGGGGCTCTTTGTCGAATGTGAGCCTGCTCTGTGCTGGGTTGGACAAAATGCGATATGGAATGGGAAATTCAACGTGCAGGATCCGTCCTTCTTCCGATATGCCCACGTGCCAAATATGGAGCAAATTGTGGCGTACAGAAACCATCCCAGCATCGTGATCTGGTCTATGGGTAATGAGTCAAACTGGAACCAATGGTGGGGGCGCGTGCTCAATGAAAACAAGAAGCTGGATTCCAGCCGTCCTTACACCTTCCACCATCAGCAAATGATGGGCAAGGATATCGGGCCCTGGGGGCTGGGCATTGCAAACCAGCATTACCCCTCCGAGCACAACCCGGACTATTGGAGTTCCTTCAATGACCCCCTGTGGTTTGGAGAATATGCTCACTTGCAGTGCTATAACCGCCGTGAATTGATGACCGATCCGTCGATTCAGGAGGATTGGAGCCGCCCTCTGCAACGCATGGTCGATTTGATGTGGAAGCAGAAGGGTTGCCTTGGTGGCGCGATCTGGAGTGGTATCGACGATATTTTCATCCTTCCTGACGGGACGGAGTGTGGCTATGGAAGCTGGGGGCCGATTGATGGCTGGCGGCGTGAAAAACCTGAGTACCACGGCATGCGCATGGCCTACACGCCGTTACGCCTGTTTTCATCCGGGGTGAATCAGTCTGGGCAACTTGTCTTGAATGTCCAGAATAGGTTTAATTTCAAAAATTTCAGTCAATATTCCCTGCGTTGGGAATGCGCTGGCAAATCGGGTGAACTGAAGGCGGACATTGCCCCTCATGCCGAGGGGATCATTGTGGTTCCTCAGGAGTTCCCGAAGGGGGCTCCCGTGGACATTGTCCTGAGCGATAGTTCGGGGAAGGAGCTGGCTCGCGAACGCGTGGTGACCTCCGACCCCCGGGAAAGGAAACTGGACGAAAAGTTGGTGAGCAATCTTGCCGACAGTCAGATTGTTCCCGAGGAGCAGAAGATTGCTTCCCCACATGTCATGGACTTGGCCTTGCCGGCGCCTTTGATACAGAGTGTCAATGGTGAGGGTGGGACTCAACTCGTCGGGCAAGAGATCACGCCTCTTACAGACTTGGGCAAATGGACTTGGAAGGAGCATTCCCTTACAGGTAAAACGCACTGTTTCCAAGGCTCGGGAGACATGGGAACGGGAACTTTGTATCTGACGCCCGAAGGTGGGGGCCTGCTCCGCGTGAAATATGAAATCACTGTTCCCGCCGACGTCAATCCCAGACAGTGGGGGCTTGTGTTCACTCTGCCTGAACAATTCGATACGATTGAATGGGATCGCAATGCCCATTGGGCCTGGTACCCGGAAGGCCACATTGGACGTGCTCGGGGGGAAGCCCGTGCCCACGCTGTGGCGACATCTCAGGCGGGGAGACCGACGCAACCGGTGACCACTCTGTGGAAGGATGAAAGCAATGCTCTCGGGAGCAATGATTTCCGAGGGACGAAGCTCAATATCAATTCTTGCCGGATGAAGTCTCCAGAAGGCAAGTCGATGCTGATTGTACCAGCGTCCAAGGGTACCAGTCAGTCTGTGCGAGCATGGAAGGACGGAGGTAATATCCGCGTCCTGGTGGCAGGCTTCACGACGGGGGGATCAGACAGATTCTTCTGGATCCACTATCAGGACGAATACAAGCCCATCAAGAAGGGCGAAACAATTTCCTCGGAATTCATGATTGGCCTCAAAGAGAAGGATTGAAGCCTTGTTCCCTCCCTTTTCTTCTCTTCCCCTCGTTACGCTGGTGTAGCGAGGGGAATCAGCGTGGCATTGTTGCCTTCGCTTCCGCTTTCGTCTTCGTCCAGGGGGATGGCGGCAGGGATCTCGTCTTCACCGTTTCTGGTATTCGGATCGACGGGGATTGCCAGAGGCACATTTTCTGCGCTCGGAGGAGCATTGCCTGCGGGCAGGGCTATGGGGATGGATTCTTCCTCCAGGGGGATGGCCATGGGGACGTGTTTGGTGCACATCTTAGAGGGAGGCGTGACGCCGGGCATCGTCTCGTAATAAGCCGTTTTGGCAGCGATACACCCGGTGTGGGCAATCTGGCCGGATTCACGGCAAAGCTGGACGGAGCGGTTATGGCTACCGGGACTCGTGCGGATGGCTCCGCAGGGGTAACCTTCCTTTTCTGCCTTGATCATAATATCCGCCCAGATGGGCAGAGCCAGTGTGGCGCCATAGCCGCGTTCGACAATCGTCCTCTGGCGGTCGAAACCAACCCAGACGCAGGCGGTGAGGCTGGAGGTGTACCCGGCGAACCAGGCGTTCATGTACTTGTTGGTTGTCCCGGTCTTGCCGCCGCATGGTGCCTTGAAGCCCATTGATTTGAGTTGTCCGGCAGTTCCTCCTGGCTGGGTGACTTGCTGGAGCAGGGATGAGGTCATGTTGGCGGCTCGCTGGGAGAAGGCACGTCGGCTTGTTTTGCGGGAGTAGAACAGCGTTTGATCCTCCGAGTCGGCAATGGTTTCGATGATGTAGGGAGTTGGGCGAATGCCGCCATTTGCAAAGACGGTGTAGGCGCTGGCTACATCCAGCGGCGAGGCCTCCCAGGTGCCCAGATAGGTGGCGGGTGTCACGGCAATTTTCCCCTGGAACCCGGCGAGCCGTGCATGGTCGATGACGTTGCGGAGCCCGGCCATGTGCCCGATGCGGACGGACATGGTATTGCGAGACTTCACCAGCCCGTAGGAGGCGGGCTGCATGCCGCGGAAGGAATTGTCCGAGTTGTGGGGAGACCATTTTCCGGCTCCTGGGATTTCTCCGGCGCGGATCGGCCCGTCGGAAACGACTGTTGAAGGGGAATAGCCCTTTTCGAAAAAGGTTGTGTAAACAAAGGGCTTGAAGAGGGAGCCCACCTGACGCCGCGATTGCACGGCGCGGTTGAACCGGGATTCCTCGGCATCGCGACCGCCGACAACAACGAGCAGAGCCCCGTTGGCATTGTCGATGGTGACGCAGGCCGCCTGGACGTAATCGGGGCGTGTTTTTTCCCGCGCTTCCTTCGGCATTGCGAGGAACTGGGCACGGGTAGGGTGCTTGTAGCCTTTGGATGATTCGAGCTTGCCGAGGTGTTTGTTGATCGAGTCGATGGTGGCGTTCTGGAGATCGAGATCTAGCGTGGTGCGGATGATCAGGCCGCCGAGGCGGATGTTTTCATCCTCCAGGATGCTGTCGAGCTCGCGGCGGACGAGTTCCATGGCGTAGTTCTCTTCAGAGCGTGACTGGGGCTTGTTGGTGACGATGGGTTCTTTCAGTGCGTTCTGATAGTCTGCCTCAGTGATTTTCCCATCGTCCTTCAACAGGCGTAGCACGATGTCGCGCACTTCTTGGGCTCCCTTGGGGTTCTTGTAGGGAGAGAATTCGTTGGGGCCGTAGATGATGCCAGCCAGCATCGCGCATTCCGACAGCGTGAGCTCGGATGGAGCCTTGTTGAAGTACCCTCGCGCGGCGGAGGCCAGCCCCATGAAGGTGTGCCCCCAGAAAATGCGGTTGATGTAGGCTTCGAGAATTTGATCCTTGGAGTACGTGGACTCGATGCGTTTGGCGAGAGCGATTTCTACCAACTTGGTGTTGATGTCGCGCTTCTGGTGGTTGAAGGTCGTTTTGGCCAGCTGCATCGTCAGCGTGGAGGCACCCTGGGTGGCTCGCTTGTGCTTGATGAGCTGGTTGACGGCTCGGCCGACACCGATCCAGTCCACCCCGCCGTGGGAGTAGAAGCGGCTGTCTTCGCGAGCCAGCAGTGCCTGGATGAAGACGGGCGGCACTTCGTCCAGCTTGACGCGGAGGCGGTTCTCCCCGTGGAGACGCCCGATTTCGCGGTTTTTCCGGTCGAGAACGATCGTGCGTTCAGGCATTTTGAGCACTTCTGAAATGTCGTACCGGTTGGCGACTGTGCCGTAGAAGAAAACGAGGCAGGCTCCTGCAAAAATCCCTGCAAAAGCAAATGCCAATAATAGGCGTAATGGCCATATTATAAAAGATTTAGCATTGCGTGTCATCTTGAAAATGATACGCAATGGCAGGATTAGGAGACTCCCCAGCAGGAAAAAGAAGATCCGAATGAGGGAGAATTTTTTGCCCTTGCGAGGTAGTGACTCGGGAAGCAAAGGCTCATCTTCAAAGCGAATCCTTCTTCTGGGCGGCGGTTCTTCCCATTCGGGCTCTGGTCGTGGAGCCGGACGGGGGGCTGGTCTTCGTCGCGGGCGTGGAGGAGGAGGCTCTTCGTAATCGTCTTCGGCATAGAGGTTTTTTCTCCTCCGTGAGGGCGGGGGTTGTGGCTCGTTATCGTAGCTGCCGTCATCTTCCTCATCCTGATAGGGATCGCTGCGCTTGGCCGGACGTTTGCGGCGGGGCGGGGAGACGTTTTCGTCGAAATCGGGCTCGATGTCGCTTGGCTTCCTTCTGCGGGGGCGGACATCGGACCAGTCCAATTCACCGTTTTTGTTACGGCGGGGACTACCCTGATTTCCCTCTGGACGCTTGCTGACCATGCAGGCATGTATGTAGCACAACTTTTCCGGTGGGTCTAAGAAAAAGAATGTGCGCCGTGAAAGGGGGTATGACACGGACACACTTTTGCATGAACGACCTGCGCATGCGTATAGTCCAAAGAAAAAAGCAACTGTCTGATAATCTATCCATGGCATTCCCTTCCCCCCATTTACTGACCATTTCGTTGTTCAGCGTTTTCCTTGTTTGTTTCGCTCATGTGGCCTCTTCCGAGCCTCCGACGGAGCTCAAACAGGTCCAGAAGGAAATTCGCAAGGTTGATCACTTGGTGACCCCGGCGACCGTGGCTTTGCTCTCCGACAGGGGAGACACGGGCAGCGGTGTTATCATCAGCAAGGACGGGCTCGTCCTGACGGCTGCGCACGTGGTGCAGGGTGATGAAATTATGCGTGTGATTTTCCCGGATGGACGTATGGGCAAGGCTCGCGTCCTCGGAGCCAACTACACGCGAGATGCCGCGATGGTGCAAATCGAAGGTGGGAAGAACCTGCCCTTCGTCGAACTGGCAGACTCCGATTCGATTCAGGTTGGTGACTTCGTTGTGGCACTCGGTCATGCCAAGGGTTTTGACCCGAGCCGCCGCGCGCCCATTCGTCTGGGCAGGATGAATACGGATGGCAGACAACGCTTCATGATTTCGGAATGCACGTTGATTGGCGGTGATTCCGGTGGTCCTCTTTTCAACATGCAGGGCAAGCTGATTGGCATCCATTCTTCTATCGGTCCACTTCTTAAGGTGAACAACCACGTTCCCATCAATGTGTTCAAGCAGGATTGGGACAGGCTCATCAAGGGTGAACAATGGGGCGTGCTTGGCCTGCACCCCATGGCAGATCCCGATACGCCCGTGCTTGGCTTTTCCATGGCTTACATGCGGGGTGTGGACGGTGTGATCGTTGATGGAATCGTAGCCGATTCTCCTGCCGACCAGGCCGGGCTTCAGCTGGGCGACCTGGTGACACACCTTGGCGAGCGACGCGTGAGCAATCCCCGTGACATGCTCAGAGAACTTGGCCGCCATCACCCCGGCGAAAGCGTCGATCTCGTCGTCATTCGCAAGGGCACGAGCTACAAGGCTCCTCTGAAGCTGGGGAGGCGCGGAGATCTCGTTCAACCTCGCAATCCCGTTCAACGCTAACTTTCCCTGACACTCATGATTCCGAAATTCATTGTTCCTATGTTTCCTTTGGCGATGGGCATGGCCTGCTTCGCCCAGGAGATTGCGAGCCCGCTTCCGGCTGAGGATCTGATTGCCGAACAGGACAAGGCAATTCTCGATCGTCAGGCCGGTGAAATCTTCAAACAATGGGATGCACTCGCCAAACCCATCGGCAAGTCCGTTGTCCATATCATCTCCGGGAATACCCTCATTGCCGAGGGAACGGTTGTCGCGCCTGGGAAGGTGATGAGCAAATTTAGTGACTTGAGGCGTTCTCGCGGCCTCCTCGCCGTGATGGATGCTTCTGGCCGTGTCTATGACATGCGTCCGCTGGCCCGCGTTCCTGACCATGATCTGGTGCTTCTTGACGTGCCGGGACTGAAGGTGGAGCCGATCAAATTTTCCGACAAGCCAGTCTCTCTGAGCGAGGGTGACATGGTGGCTGCCGTCATGCCCGGTGGCAAGGTGAGCGATTTTGGTGTCGTCTCCGTCAACCAGCGCAGCTTGCGCGAGGAAGACCTGCCCTATCTGGGCTTGGCCATTGACCCGACCTGGGAAGGAAAGGGGGCTCGCATCTCGGATGTCGAAGATGGTGGCGGGGCTCTTTTGGCGGGTTTGGGGCGAGGGGACGTGCTGACCAAGATCAACGGGACGGTGCTGGATGGCATTTTCTCCATTCGCAAGGCACTCAATGGAGTTAATCCTGGAGATATGGTTCCTGTGGAATATTCTCGTGGAGAGACGCCGATGAAAGCCAGCATTCGCACTGCTCCGAGACCCAATGATGAGAGGCGCTTCCCTCAAAAACGCCTGGAATTGATGAACTCCATGGGCAACAGGATGAGTGCTCGACGGGATGGATTTCCGCTTGTCGTGCAGACGGATATGACGATTGCTCCCGAATATGCGGGTAGCCCCGTGATCAATCTGAATGGTGAAGTGGTGGGAATGGCTCTGTCACGTGCCGGACGCATGGAAACCTACATCCTGCCCGGTTGGCTCTGGAAGGATCTCACCACCAGTATCATCACTCAACTGGAAGCTGCTCAAAAGGCGGCAGAAGATGAGGATATTCCCACAGCGGAACCCGTGGATGGAACGGAGGAATCAGGAGGTAATACTCTTCAGCCCAAGCTCGACGAGATCCAAAAGTCCCTGCAAAAACGGGGCTATCAACCCAGGGATTACTAAAGTTGTGCCGCGGTACTGGGGATACTTCCTCTTACCAGAACAAGATGGCACAAGTCAGAATGGCTATGCCGTAAGCTATCCCTGCGAGGCAGAAGGCATTCCATCGTTTGGTGGAAGCAGTCAGCCAATTGACCATGTCGCGATACAAGTAGGGCTTGCCGACCCAGAAGAGGCAGAGGATGACGACGGCATAGCCCCACAATGGGATGAGTATGCGCGTTTCCGGCTCCTTGAGGAAGGCTGCCGTCATGAAGGGACTGGCGACCAGCAAGCCCAACATTCCCAAGGCTCTCGGGAAAAGGAGTTCCTTGACCTGAGTTGCCAGCAGGAAGAAAAAGGCCGGGCAGGCGAGCTGAAGAATCCAGCGGATGCCCTCAAACTCGGACAGGTTGACGCGCATTTTGCTCAAAATCCCCATGTTTTCCGGGCCAATCAGTAGGAAGAACCAGATGATGCCGATGCCCAGGGTCAGTTGTGCCAGCACTGTGTTGCGGGGGGATTTGCGGGCGAATTCCATACAAGCCGTGTTTTTGACGAGAGCCAGCAAATGGCTCAAAATCAACCCCGTCCCGAGGACGTATCCGGCGATAGCCAGGGGGATCATCTGGTAGGCGTGGAGGGGGGCTTCGTTCATGCTGGGTTTTAGCCTAATGATTCCCGGCTCCGCGTAAAGGAGAATCTCGGCATGGGCTGTTGTAATTTGAGCATTCTGGCGACTTCCGTGGTCATATAGCTATGAGCGAACGTGAAACGCATAAATGGAGCTCCTGGATCATGACGATTGCCGGAGGTTTGGTGGGAGCCATGGCCTTGGGGGACGAAATCCCGGTGAATGTCCCGCCGCCCATGGCTGATATGTCGAAAAAACCTTTGACTCCCGAAGAAAAGAGGGTGATCGAGCAAAAGGGCACTGAACGCCCATTCTCGGGCAAATACGTCGATTTTAATGAGAAGGGAACCTACGTCTGTCGCAAGTGCGGGACTCCTCTCTACCGTTCCGAATCCAAGTTCAAGTCATCCTGTGGCTGGCCAAGTTTTGACGATGAAATCCCCGGTGCCGTGAAGCGCGTGCCCGATGCTGATGGCAAGCGGACGGAGATTTTATGTGTCCGCTGTGGAGCCCACCTCGGGCATGTGTTCCTCGGTGAAGGCTTTACGAAAAAGGATACGCGTCACTGCGTCAACTCTGTCTCCATGGTGTTTGTCGCGGACAAACCAGCCGAAGGAGATGATGCGAAAGATACGGAGGAGGAAGCCTCTCCTGCTCAAAAGGAGTGAATCACCACGAATTTCCATCTCCAATCCCGCATAACGAAAACCGCCATCGAGCCGAAAGCCCGATGGCGGTTTGAGTGTTTAGTTGACCCTAAAACGCGCGATCTTACCAGAATATGGCATAGAGAACGATCGTGGCAACCACGACGAACCAGCCGAAGAACTTTGCCTTCGCAGAGCCTTCGAGGCTGACTTCATTCTTGGCGGGCAGCACGATAGCTTCGCCACCGCGAGCAGCGTTGATGATCGTGAAGATGAAACCAATAATGACGATCGTCACGAAGCAGATGGACATGCGGTTCAGGAAGGGCAGGGACGGCCAGAGCAACTGCAGGGCACCGTACATGACGGCGTTGATTGCAATGCCGAGCCAACCGAAGATACGCGGGCACTTCGGTACGAAGAAGCCGAAGAGGAACACGCAAAGGGCACCCGGGCTCAGGTAGCCCTGGAACTCCTGAATGAAGGTGAAGATACCGCCGAAGATCGGGTTGTCGAGGAAGGGCGCGAGGCAGGTAGCGATGATCACGCAACCCAATACGCCAAACTTGCCAACCGTGACCAGCTCGGAAGAGGTGGCTTCCGGACGGATCTTGTTGTAGATGTCCATCGTGAAGATGGTGGAAGCCGAGTTCAGCATGGAAGCCAGCGAGGATACTACAGCGCCAAACAGGGCAGCCAGGACGAACCAGGTGAGGCCGGTGCCGGGCATGAGTCTCTTCAGCAGGGTCGGGAAGGCGGCATCGTAGTCGAAGCCGACGATCTTGCCTGAGATGGTCTTATTCTGAGCCTTGGCAGCTGCCAGCAAGGCTTCGTTAGCCTGCACAACGGGCTTGATCAGGCGGATGCGTTCCGTTTTGATCGTGTTTTCGTTGTTGATGTCGGCACGCAGAGCCTTGAGGGATTCGGTGAGGTTGATGGCAATTTTGGTGCCGTTTTCACCGGGGACTTCGATCTTGGTCGGATCCATGCCCATGATCTTGGCATTGTTGAGGATGGCTTCCTCGGCAAATGCAATCTGGGTCTTGGTGCCATCGCCGCGGAGTTTGGCTTCCTTGGCTTCGGGCTCGGCGGCCATCAGGACGCTGGCGTCAACGAAGAACACGGTGTTGTCCTTCTTGCCGGAGTCCACGATGCGTTTGATTTCAGCCGTCTGCTTGATGTAGGCGGAATCGCGAAGGTCATCGCGAAAGAGGTTGTAAGCAAGGATGCCGGGGATCACGACCACGAAGGGAATGATTAGCTTGAGGAAAGCGGCGAAGATAATGCCGAGCTGACCTTCAGCGAGGGATCTGGATGCGAGCGTGCGCTGCATGATGTACTGGTTGAGGCCCCAGTAGAAGAAGTTCGGAATCCAAAGGCCGAGGCAGAGCGCCGTCCACGGGATGGCGGAGTCGGTGGCTGGGCGGATCATGTGGAACTTTCCGCCAGCGCTGTTGACACCGTCCACGGCTTCACCGGCATTCAACTGCATGAAGCGGTCGATGGCGTCGGCGTTCTTCAGGGACTCTACAGTGGCGCTGGAGGTAGCGGAAGCAGATTCGATCAAGTGATGAGGGTCGGCAGCGCCGATGCCCTTGATGACGAGGTAGGAGACGACACCGCCACCGACGATCAGGCCGGCACCCCAGATGAGGTCCGTCCAGGCACAAGCCTTGAGGCCACCAACATACACGTACACGGAAGCACAGAAAGCAATGATGATACAACCCACGGTAATGTTGCCGAAATCAATGCCGGCAAATTCATAACCGGCGAAGAAGACGGAAATTACCTTGGCGCCTGCGAAGATAACGCCTGCTGTCGGAACACCGACGAGGATCAGGAGTGTGCAGATGGCCATGATGGAACGGGCACCGATGTTATAGCGATATTCGAGGAACTCGGGAATCGTGTACACACCGCCGCGCAGGAGCTTCGGCAGGAAGCAGAAGGCTACGACAACCAGTGTGATGGCCGCCATCCATTCATATGAGGCAATGGCTAATCCTAACCAGTCGGCTGCCTGGCCGGACATGCCGACGAATTGTTCCGTCGAAATGTTGGCAGCAATCAGGGAGAAGCCCACGAGCCACCAGGTCAGGCCGCGGCCTGCCAGGAAGTAGTCGGATGCGCTTTTTTCCTCCTTTTCTCCGGAGGAGCTGCTCGGGTCACGGCTTTTCCAGATGCCGAGGAAAATAACGCCGACTACCACGAGGCAGAAGACGATGGCTTCCCAAGTATCCAGGGGGGCGGGCTTGATGAAGTCCGCGCTACTTTCGACAGCCTTGTCCAGGGTGGCGATAGAGACAGTATCTCCTGCCGAGGCGCTGTCGATCACAGCATTGGCCTCGGCAGCAGGCTGCACGACGGCGGCTGGTGTGGCATCAGGTACGTCCTGTGCCCACGAGCTACATAACATCAGAGCCGCAGCCCCGAGCATCATAGTTAATTGTTTCATAATTCAGGTGTAATTGTAAGAGGCAGGGATTAACCCTTGAAGATGACGCGGGCACCGTCACCAGCACGGGTGATCAGGTAGGTGGTTTCAATTCCAGTTTCCTGGCGGTAGGCCTGGAGGAGTTCTTTGGCTACCTTATCGACATCTTCAGTCTTGACGAGGGCCACGATGCAACCGCCGAAGCCACCACCCGTCATGCGGGCTCCGTACACGGAGGAAGCGGAGGGGATGCGATCGCAAAGGGAAACGAGGGTGTCCACTTCAGCACAGGAAACTTCGTAGTCGTCGCGCAGGGATGCGTGGCTGCTCCACATGGCGGAACCGGCCTTCTCCCAATTCTTGTCGGCCAGAGCCTGGGCAAAGTTGGCGACGCGGGCGTTTTCGCCGATGACGTGGCGGGCTCGGCGGTAGCGGAGATCTCCGAGCTTGATTTTGGAATCTTCAAGCATTTCCAGAGTAGCTTCGCGGAGGGAAGGCACGCCCATGATTTCAGAGGCTTCTTCGCACTGTTTGCGACGCTGGCCATAGGCGCCATCGGCGAGGGAATGTTTGACGGCACTGTCGAATACGAGGATGGAGACCGTCGGGTCGTTCATGGGAATCAATTCGTAATTCAACGAGGCGCAGTCGAGCTTCAGGGCGTGGCCTTCGCGACCGTTGGCGGAAATGAACTGGTCCATGATGCCGCAGGGGACATTGACGAATTCATGCTCAACGGCCTGACCGATCAATGCAACTTCCTTTGGATCAATTTCAACTCCGGCAAAGGCTGCCAGTGCTGTACAGACGGAAACTTCAAGGGCGGCGCTGGAGGAGAGGCCGCCACCGCGGGGGACATTGCTGTCGATCAGCATATCAACCGGACCCACTTTGATGCCACGACGATCCAAGTGTGCGAGGACTCCGCGCACATAGTTGGACCAGAAGGGATCTCCAATGCTCAAGGCATCCTGGACAGGGATCTCATAGATTTGATCTCCAAGAGAACCACAGAAGCGATGGTTGCCGGTTGGAGACGGCGCAACGGCTACAACAGTGTGGTTTTCCAGAGCCATGGGCATGACAAAACCGTTGTTGTAGTCGGTATGTTCGCCAATAAGATTGACTCGACCGGGAGCCGCTGCGATGTGCGTAGGCTTGTGACCGAAGTATTCTTCAAAGTACGGCGTGATCGTATCAGCCGTGATTTCGCGTTTCACCAAATCCATAGTAATGCTACTCTCTGCCTGAAATTCACCGGCACCTCAAGAAGAAAGTCACCTCCGCTCCGTGTGAAACGGCAATTTAACACAAGATCGGCGAAAAAAAAGCGCTCCGGGGTTAAATCCGGAGCGCTCGACATTAAAAAAGCGAAAAGTTATTTAACTTTGTGTTACTGCTGACCACCCTGCTGCTGCATGAGCTGCTGGAGTTGTTCCGGGGAAAGGGACATCGGGGAATTCGAGGTCTTCGGTGCTTCCTTGATGCCTTGGAGTTCCACGTCAAAGATCAAAGCCTGGTTGGGCTGAATCTTCGGACTGGGGGATTGTTCACCGTAGGCGAGTTCGGCAGGGATGAAAATCTGCCACTTGGCGCCGATCGGCATCATCTTGAGGGCTTCCGTGAAACCGGGGATGAGCTGAAGCGGGAAATCAACGACCTTGTCGCCGCTGTCGTCAAAGACAACACCTTCTGGAGTCGTGCCCTTGTACTTCACGGAGAAGAGAGGTTCCTTGTATTCCTTTTCGTCGTACTTCTTGTCGCCACCCTTTTCGATGACTTTGTACTGGAGGCCGCTGTCAGTTGTGGTTACGCCTTCCTTTTTGCCGTTTTCAGCCATGAACTTCTTGCTGGCGTCAAGATTGGCCTTGGCGAGTTCAGCAAGACGAGCGTCGATAACGGTCTGGAACTGTTTGAGAGAGCTTTCGAGCTTTTCTTCAGGGATCGGGCAGGGTTCACCCTTCATGCCTTCCTTGAGGGCATTCATGAATGTGTCCATGTCGAGATCTTCGAGCGTCAGGGTGGGGATACCGGACATTTGGCGTCCGTTCTGGAAGCCGAGGAAATAGCTGATATCTTTTTTCAGTTGGGCGGGGTCCACGGGTTGGGTTGCTTCTTCTTTGAGTTGTTCCTGGGTAGGAGGGGTGTCTGCAGGCTTGTCCTGTGCAGTGGCGAGTCCGGCAGTCATGGCTGCTGCGGCGAGCATCAGCGAGATAGAGGTTGTCTTTTTCATTGTCTTCTATTCTTAAGGAATATGGAGTTGGAGTAGAGTGACACTAAAATCGTTCAAAGGGCAAGCACGGAGAATGCAAACGATGTCATGCAGATATGGAGTCCATGTTTTCTAATGCCTTGATAATCATGGTTGGATAGAGTTTGTGTTCCTCTACTTGGATTCTGGCGTGAAGCGATTCCGGCGTGTCATCGGCAAGTACGGGGACGCGTGCCTGTCCGAGAACGAGCCCCGTGTCCATGCCATCATCGACATAGTGGACAGTGCAACCGCTTTCGCTGGCGCCGGCGCGGACGGCCTGGGACCAGGCTTCCAGACCGGGGAATGCGGGCAGCAGGGCAGGATGGATGTTGATGATGCGAGCCGGAAAGGCCTCCAGCAGGGGATGACGTACCAGGCGCATGAAACCCGCCAGGCAGACGAGATCAACGCCGTGGGCAAGCAGGGTGTCGGCAACTTCCTTCTGGGATTCCTCCGGGAATTTGCTCTTGAAACCACGGCAGTCGATGACTTGGGCGGGAATGCCCCGTTGGCGGGCGCGTTCAAGGATGTAGGCGTCGGGATTGTCGGAGAGGACGATGGCGACCTGCGCCTTCAAGGTTCCGGCATCAATGGCGTCCAGGATGGATTGACAGTTCGAGCCTGAGCCTGAACCCAGGATTCCCAATCGGGGCAGTGTGTCGTTCATACTTGGGTGTTTGAACCATGTATTATTTCCCGTGGCAAGTCTGCGGCTTGACAATTTTATTCTTACGTATTCCTAATGGGTACATGAATGATGCACGTTACGATGCGCTGGCGGATCAGATCGTCAATTATTCCCTGCACATTGGGCAGGGGGAAAAGGTATTGATTGAGCTGGCTCTCATCCCCGATGAAGCAGGTATTGCCCTGATCAAGGCCGTCCGCAAGGCGGGCGCTCATCCCTTCCTCCGCGTCAATCGCCCTCGCCTGGCTCGTGAAATGATGGCGGGTGCCACGGATGACCAATACGAAGCCATTGCTCGCCACCTGATGGCGGAGATGGAAGATATGGATGCCTACATTTCTCTGCGCGGAGACATGAATGCCTTCGAACTTTCCTCCGTTCCTGCGGAATCGATGGCGACGGCGATGAAGCATCTGCGCCCAGTGATGCAGCAGAGAGTCGAGCATACCCGCTGGTGTGTCTTGCGCTGGCCGACGGAAGGCATGGCTCAACAGGCGGGCATGAGCACAGGTGACTTTGAGGACTTCTACTTCCGCACCTGCCTTCTGGACTACCGCTCGCTGTCTCCTGCTATGGAGAAGCTGGCGGAATTGATGCGCAAGACGGATCGCGTCCGCATCACAGGTCCCGGCACCGAGCTGAACTTCTCCATCAAGGATATTCCCGCCCTGCCTTGCGCTGGCGAATGCAACCTGCCTGATGGCGAAGTGTTCACCGCTCCCGTGCGGACGAGTATTAACGGCGTGATTCAATATAATACCCCGACGGTGTTCCAGGGAATTCCTTTTGACGGCATTCGCTTCCGCATTGAGGATGGTCGCATTGTCGAGGCTGACGCCGGTGCCAAAACCGAAGCGCTCAACAAGATTCTGGATTCTGACCCCGGTGCCCGCTACTTCGGAGAATTTGCTCTTGGCGTCAATCCCTGCATTTGTAAGGCCATGTGCAACATCCTTTTCGATGAAAAAATTGCTGGTTCCTTCCACCTGACACCCGGGCAGGCCTACCACGTGGCCGACAACGGCAACAGCTCCCAGGTGCATTGGGATCTCGTCTGCATCCAGACGGAAGAATTTGGCGGTGGGGAAATCTACTTTGACGATGTTCTGATTCGTAAGAACGGCTTCTTCATTGATCCCGATCTGACGCCTCTGAATCCGATTCAGGACTAAGTCTCTGCCTGTTTTTTCTCCCCGCCCATGTCCATGCTTGCGCTGATAGCCAATGCTTCACCCAACGCAATCCCGCCGTTTTTCGTCCTGCTGACGCTGGTCTTTTTGACGGTCGTTGCTCTATCGCTCGTTTTGGCGCGTTTTCGTCAATCGATGATGGGTGGATACTTCCTGTGTGGAGCGATTCTGGCGAACTGCGGGATTTTGACGGGGATTCCGGGAGCTAGCGAGAGTATCAATTCCCTGGCTGAAATCGGCATTATCCTGCTGATGTTTGCCTTGGGAATTGAGTTCTCGATGGATCAACTGCGCCTGTTGCGCAAAACGGCCTTCATTGGCGGAACCATCCAGATGGGCATCTGTATGGTTGCCTTCGGCTTGGGCTTGCACTTCCTGATGAATCTTTCTCTGGAGGATGCCCTGGTGATCGGCGCGATCATCGGGCTTTCTTCCACAGCTGTGTCTCTCAAGTCCTTTCATGAATTTGGATTATCGGGGACATCCGGGGCGCGCATGGCATTGGGTATCGCCTTGTTTCAGGACATTTTCGCAGTGATGCTTGTGGCAGTGATGCCGCAGATATTTGCTCGTGGAGACTCACTGATGGGGACGCTGGGCAATGTGGGGATCGCGGCTAGCAAGGGGGTAGTTTTCCTCGTGGGAGCATGGCTGATTGGCAAATACATCCTGCCGCGCCTGATGCTGGCAGTATCTCGGACGAAGAGTCGGGAACTTTTCACGATGACCGTGTTGGCGATTTGCTCCGGCATTGCGATGATGGCGAGCTTGCTGGGGCTGAGTCTGGCGCTCGGGGCATTCATCGCTGGCCTCGTTGTGAGCGGTTCGTATTACAGCCATCGCGTGTTGAGTGAAATCCTGCCTTTTCGAGACATTTTCCTGACGATTTTCTTCGTGTCTGCCGGCTTGTTGATCGATGTTCACCAGTTGTGGGAACATCTGGGGACGGTATCTTTGATCACCATCAGCGTGCTCGTCGTCAAGCTCACCTCGTGCCTCATGGCTTCCTGGGCCTTGAATATTCCGGGGCGCATGGGCTTGATGGCCTCCACATCCCTGATGAATGTGGGGGAATTTTCCCTGGTTCTTCTCCCCTTCATGAACAAGATTGAACCTGTGGCTCCGGCGATTACGAACAACATTTTCGCCATCGCCGCCGTGTCGATGGGGTTGACCCCCGTCTTCATGAAATTGGCCTCGCGACTGGCTCCTGTCCTGATGCGCATACCAGGTTTTGGTGGTTCTCGCCGTAAGATGACAACGGAGACCTTGACTAGTAAGCTTACGAGCATTCAGGATCACGCCATCATTTGCGGTTACGGACCAGTTGGGCAGCATTTGCACCGCGATCTTGAAAAATACGGAATCTCCTGCATCATCATCGACCTGAATGCCGATACCGTCAAACGCCTCCTTAATCAAGGGACGACGGCCATCCTGGGGGACATTCAACATTCCATCACCATGGATTTAGCTGGTGTTGGCAGGGCTCGCATGATTGCCTTCACCTTCCCGGATATTGCGCCAGCTCTTTCGACCTATCCCTTGCTGATGAGTGTCAACTCAAGGATTCGCGTGATCGCGCGAGCCAAATTTCCATCGGAAGTTGCGCGTCTGAAAATTGAAGGTATTGCTGACGTTATCCATGATGAAGTGGAAACTGGCGGAGCTGCCATCCGTAAGGCTCACCAGATATTCGACATCATTCCGGAAGAGGCACGGGCGTGAATACGCATTCTTCCTTGGACAAAAGGCTCATTTTATCCTATGGATTCAAGGCGAATGAAACGTCGATTTTTCCTGCCGTCCTTCCTTGTTCTCGCTGTTGCCGGAATATGTTCCTCAGCAGTTTTTGCGCAGGAGGAGCAGGAGGATGAAGCGAAACCGGTATTTGCCGATTTCAAAATCCCGGATGGGCGCACTGTGCCTCCGTTCGAGAAACTGGATGGCGGCAAAATTGGCGTTGGCAAAGTCGTTTTTGATCCGGCCAAAAGACAGGTGGTTATTCCCGCTCTCGTCAACATGGAGGAAGGGTTGATCGAATACGTTCTGTGTCTGCCGAATGGGAAGCTTCATGAATCCCTGCTCGTAACGGATGCTGACCCATTTCATCTCAGCTTGGCGATGAAAATGCTGGGATTCAAATCGTTTGAAAATTTTTTCCCTGTTCGCGGAGAGGATCTCGAATGGCTGCCATTTACCCCCCCCGAGCCTTCGGAGTATGAACCGGCCTGTGTGAAACTGGCGATAAAGTGGAAAGATGGTGACACCGTGCGTGAATCCGATCTGTCGGATATCATCATCAACGCGCGCACCAAAAACCCCTTTCCCTCGAACAAGTGGCTGTACACCAATTCTTTTTTCTTCAGTGGCTCTTACCAGAGTAGCCTGTGTGGCAATGCAATTGCCATTTTTGCCGACCGTGCTTCAACGATCAATTACATCGGTGACTTCAACGAAGGGGATAACGAATCCGGCTGGATTGTTCATTCCGGCCATCCTCTCAAACCGGGAGACCCCGTTGAAATCATCATTACCCAGCCTTCATCCGAACAACAGAAACCCCCACACCCCCCCCAGACACCAAAACAATGAATCTGCAACGCTTCATTCCCTCCCTCTGCCTTCTGGTCAGCCTTCAGATCGGTCCTGCTCTCGCCCAAACTTCCATTTCAGTCCCGGGGGCTGCCGCCGTCGCACGCTATGCCTCAATCCGTCAGGAAATCCTGCATGCGATCGACCAGGGCAATGCCTATCTCAAATCCCGTCAGTCAGCTGATGGTGTCTGGGCTGATCCCGGGTATCCGGCCTTGACGGCCCTGGCTGTGACGGCTGCCATGCGTGCTCCGGATCAAGCGGGCAAACCCGTTCCGGAATATCTGAAAAAGAGCTACGAATTTATCCTCAAATCGCAGAAGGAAGACGGTGCCATCTTCAACCGTGGTCTTTCTGCCTACAACACATCCGTGTGCATGCTGGCCTTGCTGGCTGCCAACGACACCGCTTACGACAAGCCCCTGTTGAAGGCTCGCGCCTTTCTGGTGCGCCAGCAGGAGTATTTTGCTCCAGACAGTCCTTACCATGGCGGCATTGGCTACGGTGGAGCCGATGCTCCGCCCATTGCCGACCTGTCCAATACGACATTGGCACTGGAGGCCTTGTATTACTCTAAAAAGCTGGCTCAGGATGGAAAATATGGCGAACAGCCGGAATTGAACTGGCAGGCTGCCGCCGATTTTGTGTCCCGTTGTCAAAAGGATCCGGCAACAACCCCGGATCCCAGCCTGGCTGGCGGGTTCATGTATCGCCCTGCAGGTGCGGAAAAACACCTGCCTGAAGGAAAATCGCTCGGCCCTACTAAAACTGTGGTTCGTGGGGGGCGCGGTGGTAAAGACGGCGGTAAGGGAATGGAAGAAGAGTATCCTCTTTCTTATGGCAGCATGACTTATGCCGGCATGCAATCGCTCATTTATGCCGATATGAAAAAAGATGATCCGCGTGTTCAGGCAGCCATGATCTGGCTGGCTAACAATTACTCTGTGGATGAAAATCCCGGTGTAGGAATTCAGGGACTCTACTATTATTATCAGGCCATGGCCAAAGCATTGAGTGCCGCGGGTGTCGATCTCCTGAAGCTCAAGGACGGCAAGGAGGTGGATTGGCGAGACAGCCTGGCCGTTAAACTGGTAAGCCTTCAGAAGGGCGACGGTTCTTGGGTGAATACCAACAATCGTTGGTGGGAGGCCGATCCCGTCCTCGTTACTGCGTATACGGTGCTTGCGCTGGAGCAGTTATACAACTCTATCCCCGTTCAGAAATAATGACTTGGGACTTGGGGGCACCTTTTTCACTTGTTTGCTCCCAAGTCCCATGCGAGCATCCGCACGCATGACGGACAGCAATAAAAGAAAGAGGATCAGGACATGCGAGGACTGCGCCTGCATGGTATCTGAGGTGTGGGCCTGGGTCAGCGAGGAGGCTAGAAAGGCCTTGGTCGCCGAACCTGCCATGCTGGGCTTGCTCAACGATGTCTGTCTGACTCGTTCCAGCCTGTCTGAAGCTATTGTGGCTCGTCTGGCTCGTAAATTGTCGCGTCGTGACATGGCTCGTGAAGAATTGGAACCCATCATTCGCGAGGCTCTGGAGAGCGACCCGAAGATCATCGCCCAAATGGCCCACGACCTGGTCGCTATCGTCGATCGCGACCCGGCATGCCATTCTCCCTTGGAACCTTTGCTCTTTTTCAAGGGATTCCATGCCATTTCGACTTACCGCATCGCCCATTGGCTGTGGTCGCAGAACCGCCACCTGATTGCACTGCAATTCCAGAGCGTGGCTAGCGAAGTATTTGCCGTGGATATTCACCCGGCTGCCCGTATCGGTTCTGGTATTCTGCTTGACCATGCTACCAGTTTCGTCGTTGGTGAGACGGCTATTGTGAAGGACAATGTCTCCATCTTGCATGAAGTTACCCTTGGCGGGACGGGTAAAGAGGAAGGAGATCGCCACCCCATTGTCGAATCCGGCGTCCTCATTGGGGCTGGTGCCAAAATCCTGGGGCGCGTGACCATTGGACAATGCGCCAAGATCGCCGCCAGTTCCGTTGTTTTGGACGATGTTGCGCCACATACGACTGTCGCCGGCGTGCCCGCAGCCATTGTTGTCAGGGAGGCTTCGAATTTGACTCCGGCACTGGACATGAACCAGAACTTGTGTTGCTAAGGTCATTTCCGGGCGGATTCTTCCAGGATTCCTGACCTCTTGTAACGGTGATTGCGTCACTAAGACGCGATGCCATGGCCTGTTGTGTGACTTTAGGCTTTCATTTTTAACTTGGGTCGTCATACTTGCCGGGCATGAATCTCGACATCCTCCAGAAAGCTGCCAACCAGGCCAGAGGACTTGCCATTGATGCCGTGTACGAATGTTCGTCCGGCCATATGGGTCTCCCCCTGGGATGCGCTGAAATTGGTGCGGTTCTCTTCGGAGAACTTCTGAATATTAACCCTGCCGAGCCGCGCTGGCTGAACCGCGACCGTTTTATTCTGTCCGGTGGTCACGGCTCCATGTTCCTGTATTCATGGCTCCATCTGTCGGGATTTGATCTGAGCCTTGACGACCTCAAAGCCTTCCGTAAAAAGGGTTCCAAGACTCCTGGACACCCAGAATTTGGCGACACTCCCGGGGTGGAATGTACGACTGGCCCTCTGGGACAGGGCGTTGCCAATTCCGTCGGTTTTGCCTTGTCAGCCAAGCGTGCGGCGGCCAGGTTCAATACGCCGGAACACACGATTTTCAACCAGATGGTGTACTGCCTGGCTGGTGACGGCTGCATGCAGGAAGGCGTTTGCCGCGAAGCCATGGCTTTGGCTGCCGTGCTGAAACTGGACAATCTGGTGCTCATTTACGATTCGAACGACATCACGCTGGATGCCCCGGCTGACAAAACCCAGCTCTCCGATGTGGATTCCCTGTACACCAGCCTCGGTTGGGAAGTCTGCACGATCGACGGGCACAACATGTCCTTGATCTCCGATACGGTGTCTCGACTGCGTGCCAGCAAGAATGGCAAACCCAAACTTATCATCGCCAAGACGATTATCGCCAAAGGCGTGCCTGAAGTGGCTGGTACGACTAAGGGTCACGGCGAAGGTGGTGCCAAATTCTGGACGGAAGCTCACGCCAATTGGGGATTGCCCTCCGATCAACGCTTTTACGTGTCCGATGAAGTGCGTTCCTACATGGCTGCCCAGCAAACCAGGCGTGAAGCAGAATGCAGTGCATGGCACGCCACTTTTGATGCCTGGAGCAAGACCAACCCCGAGTTGGCAGCCGAACTCTCTGCAGGTATGAAGGCGTGCTCCGAAGGTATCCCCTCATCGGAAACGGACAAAGCCATTCCTGCCTTTGATCCATCCTTCGCCGACGCGACGCGTTCTTCCGGAGCCAAAGTAATCAACGCTATTGCAAAGGCAGATCCCTTCTTCCTGACGACGAGTGCAGACTTGTACAGCTCCAATAAGAACTACCTCAATGGAGCTGGCGACTATTCCCCTGAAACGCCGACGGGCCGCAATTTCTGGATCGGTATTCGCGAACATGCCATGGGCTCCATCTGTAACGGCATTGCCTATGACGGCTTGTTCCGCGTGAGTGCCGCTACCTTCCTCGTCTTCGTGGACTACATGCGCGGTTCCATTCGCGTGGCTGCTCTTGCAGGGTTGCCTGTGACTTACGTGCTGACCCACGATTCAGTCGCCGTTGGTGAAGACGGTCCGACTCACCAGCCTACCGAAACCTACAGCAGTTTGCGCGTCGTGCCGAACCTCGATGTCATTCGTCCCGCCGATCCCGAAGAAACGGCTGGTGCATGGATGGCAGCCATGGAACGCCACACCGGCCCGACTGCTCTCATTCTGACCCGCCAGAAGGTGGATTCCCTCAACGACATCCCCGTCGAAACGCGCCGCCAAGGCGTACTCAAGGGTGCTTACGTCGTCCGTCAGGAAAAGGGTGAGCTCAAGGCCATCCTTCTTTCTTCCGGTTCCGAACTTTCGCTGGCAATCAAGGCAGCCGAACGTCTGGGCGATGGCATCCGAGTCGTTTCCATGCCGAGTTTTTACCGTTTTGATGCCCAGAGTGCCGAGTACCGTGAAAGCGTGTTGCCCTCCTCCTGTACGAAGCGCGTTTCCATCGAAGCGGGCGTCACCTCTCTGTGGTGGAAGTACGTCGGAATGGAAGGCGAAGTCATCGGAATCGACCGATTCGGCTTCTCCGCACCCGGTGATCAGGTACTTGAAGAACTGGGAATGACGGTTGATTCCGTCGTCGATGCAGCCAATCGCGTGCTGGCTCGATAAATAGTCCAAAAAATCATGACTGAACAAGGTCGTTTCTGCAGGGCGGAAACGACCTTTTTGCTTGTCTTCCCCAATGAGATAAATGTATATAACCAAGACTATGTACCGTTTTAATCATTATGCGGGGAAACTCGCTTTGAGCGTAGGGATGGGAGCTATGCTTGCTTCGTCTGCATGGGCAGGCCCGGAGGCAATCAATAATGTTGATCGTCCGGCTACTACGAAGGGCACTCCCGCCCAGTTCGGCTTTGGAGGCCCCGATAACAGCGAATTCATGCTGAACGGGAAGCCCTTTCAGATTCGCGGCGGTGAAATGCACCCCCAGCGTATCCCCAAGGAATACTGGCGTCATCGTATTCAGATGGCCAAGGCATTAGGACTCAACACAATCGCGTTTTACACCTACTGGAATGACTTTGAACAGCCGGATGGCACATTCGATTTCAAAACGGGCAATCGCGACATTGCCGAATTCCTCAAGATCTGCCAGGAGGAAGGCATGTGGGTTCTCTTCCGTCCGGGCCCCTATGTGTGTGGCGAATGGGATCTTGGCGGTCTTCCTGCCTACCTGCTGAAGGATCCCAAGGCAAAAATCCGCACGACGGAAGACGCCAATTTCATGAAGCATCAGGAACGCTACCTCAGTGCCATAGCCAAAGTAGCCGAACCTTACCTTCTCAAGAATGGCGGCCCCATCCTTATGACCCAGCTGGAAAACGAGTACGGCAGCTACCAGCGCAAGGATCGTAACTACATGCTGTGGCTCCAGGATTTCTGGACGAAGAAGGGCTTTGCTCCCTTCTATACTTCCGATGGTGCTGGTGAAGGTTATCTGCGTGGCGTCGTGTTGCCCGGTGTGGCCGTTGGCCTGGATCCCGGTTTGAACGATGCTGCCTGGGAAGTAGCCAATAAGTGCAACCCCGGCGTGCCCGTCTTTTCCTCGGAAACCTATCCCGGCTGGCTCCGTCACTGGGGTGAAGGCAACTGGGCTCCGACTCCCGGCATTGTGGACAATGTCCGCTGGTTCATGGATAAGGGGCGTTCCTTCAGCCTCTTTGTCGTCCATGGCGGTACCAACTTCGGTTTCACTGCTGGTGCCAATACGGGAGGCCCGGGCAAATATGAGCCCGACCTGACGAGTTACGACTACGGTTCACCCATCGATGAACATGGGCGTCCCAACGAATTCTACACGCAGATTCGTGACGTCATCACTGCCAAAGTACCGAAGGAAGCTGGTATTCCGGATGTTCCTGCCGAGATCGCCTCGATGGAAATTCCAGAGTTCAAGCCCGTGTATCATGCCGGCCTCTGGGACAACCAGCCTAAAGCTCTCTCCAAGAAGTACGACACGCCTCCTTACTTCGAAATGTGGGATCAGAACCAGGGCATGGCTATCTATAAAACGTCCATCCCGTCCGGTCCTGCCGAAACGCTGACTCTCAGCAATGCCAATGACTACGCCATGGTGTACGTCGATGGAAAGTTCATTGGCTCGCTCGATCGACGCGAAGGTAAAAAATCCATTGAGATCCCGGAACGCAAGAAGGAAGCCTCTTTGGAAGTCCTCGTCGAAGCCATGGGGCACATCAACTTCACCATCGGTATGGAAAGCGACCGCAAGGGGCTTCATGGCGATGTCAAGTTGGGTGACAAAAAGCTGACGGGCTGGACAGTTAAGCCCATGCCCCTGTCTGCCGACTCCATCGTGAAGGCTCCGTCCGCCAAGAAGGGAACGGGTGACCGCAAGGGGGCCCACTTCCGCGCTGAGATCAACCTCGAAAAACCGCAGGATACCTTCCTCGACATGTCGAAGTACACCAAGGGTTACCTCTGGGTCAATGGCCAAAACATGGGCCGCTACTGGAACATCGGGCCTCAGCTTCGCCTGTACGTGCCTGGAACGGTACTGCGCGCCGGCAAGAACCAGATTGATATTCTCGACCTCGTCGAAACCGAGCCTCAACCTGTGCGCGGCATGACCGAACGCAACAAGGAACCCGGCAAGGTGGAAACGAAAAACCTGAACAACCAGTGGTAAGCAATAGCTGGAGCGAGTAATTGCTCTTTGCAACTCCAACTTCTATCAGAGCCGCTTCTTCGGGAGCGGCTCTTTGTTGTTTCCCTGATTCATTATCTCCAGTTGCTGGCTGTGTTCCGGGCAGGAGGAATAATAGGTGAAATCTAGGGGGACATCCAGGTAGGCTGATTTTCCGTCCCAGGGAAAGATTTGGAAGAAGCCTAAATCTAGGACGGCATTTTCCCGTTTCCTTTCTACGAACAGGTGGCCACGAACAATCATTTTCGTGGGAGTCTTTTCCTTGTTATCCTGACTATAATTTATGGCGGCTTCTTGTCCTTTGCTTGCTTGTTGGACAGAGATATTCCCACAATAAATTTGGTAAACGGGATGTGATGGGAAAAGGATGAAATTAATCGCCCACTCGGAATTATCCTTTGATTGTTGTAACCACTTATGCAACATTTGAGCCTCAATTTTTTTTTCTAACTCAGGATCCAGGCGGCTCGTCAGTATAGATTCATTAGGAAACGAGGTTGTTCTGCAGGCTGCCAGAGCTATGCAGGCAAGGAAAACAGGAAGGCTACAGAGAGGTGAAGTCATAATACTCTTAAACTGGGGTAAAGAAGATTGTGGTGTTATTGACCGTGCGTGGCCTTTTGGGTAGGAGAGGTGTTTTGCTCTGTGAAAGTTGAAAAATAGGTGAAATTGAGGGGGACATCCAGGTATTCTGCTTTGCCGTTCCATGGGATGAGACGGAATAGTCCGAAATCAAGTAGCGCGTTCTCACGTTTCCTCTCTACAATGATCAGTCCCTTTACTGCCATGCGGGTGAGAGTTTCGTCCTTTTTAATCTGCCCGGGATCATAGTTGACTCCAGAATTTTGCCCCGGAGATGTGGGCTGGATGGAAATGTCCCTTATGGCGATATTATAAACGGGGCGGGAGGAAAAGAGGATGAAGTTTGAAGACCATTCAGATGTATTGCCAGTCTGTCTGGCTCGCTCTTGGAATATTTCCGAACCAATAGCTTTCTCTAATCTCGGCTCCAAATAACAATTCGGGAAATTATGGGAATTGGTTGACGTGCAGGAGCTTAGTAGGGTACAGGCAAGGATAGATGTGAGGATATGTTTTTTCATGGATACGTATGTTTATGATTGCTGTAGAACTGTTTGCTGTAGTTTTTCTTCCTCTTCTTCGAGTAGAGCTTTCAGATCGTCCTGTTCTGAGGGAGAAAGGATTTCTTCGGGCTTGGCGCCGTGCTCTAGCAAGTAGTGGATAAGGCGGTTATAGTGATTGAAGCGAAGAGTCAGAGAAAGGGCGCTCAACTTCTTGCCGGACGGTGAAGTCCATTCTGTTGGAGCTCCCTTCTCGAACAGGTAAATGAGAAAATCAATGGCTTCTTCTTTTTCTTCAGCATCTGAAATTGAGGATATACTGATTATCCCTTGGATGGTGACGGGGAGGCCTGCTACTGCCGGAGCTTTGATGTCGGCTCCGTGAGCGAGTAGTACCTCCGTGATCTTGCGACAACGTTTAATCGGAATAGGCGCACCTGTGTCGGCTTCGCGATTGTAGATAGCCCACGAGAGAGGAGTATCCGTGGGATTCTCAAATAGTTGGGATTGTTGATTGACGTCTGCGCCTCTTTTAATCAGGGATTCGGCCAGGTCATAGAAGCCTGTGGCAAGTGCCAGATGGAGAAGAGAGTTGTGATTTTTGTCCATGTGGGAGGCATTGCCAGTCAATGCTGTTTGCTTGATCATTTCCCGGGTATCCCGGAGGAGGTAACTCTCTAAAATACTGATGGAGAATGGTTTTGATGACTGGTAGAATTTTTTGAAAGCAGAATTGATTATTGTGCTCTTGGTAAAGGATTGATTTTCAATCCATTCATCGCATATGGACAGATTCATTTGTGATTTGGGTGAACAAAATCTGTCGTAGCATAGTTGAATGTCAGCTCTTTCCGTTTCGTTCCATGACGGATGAAATTCCAGATGCCTGTCTCTTCCCATGAAGAAACAGAGAAGGACAATGCCTGGCACTAGGATTAGAGCTGATAGATAGATTCTTTTTGCCTTCATAAAATAGGCATTCCTTTTGAGATACGGAAACACGATGGTGGAGTAAAGGAGATTCCCTGCTTTTTGAAAAATAAACATGGGCAGCCTCCGATGCGGGAAGGCTGCCCATGCAGGTTTAGATGTTGATTCGCTTAGATTAGCGCAGAAGCTTTGTTGATGGCTTCTTTGGCGCGGATGACGTCATCCTTGTGCTGGTTGCCCGTGCTGCGTTTGACGGTGAAGAGTTCCTTGAGCAGAACATCCATGTCAGCAACTGCCTTCTTGAATTCGGGACTGGCATTGGGAGCTGCAGCCTGTTTTCTGAGAATGGTGATCTTCTCGAAGTCTTCAATGCCGTCGCGGAGTTTCTCGAAACGGAGGGAACTACGGTCACCGGGATAGACGAGGTAGCAGTCACCGGGTCTCCAGTTGCCGAAGTTAGTGGTTTCCAAGGGGTTTCTTCCCCAGGAATTGTAGGCCCATCTCAGGAGGCCGTCGAGGTTGTTAGCGGCGGCAAAAATACCCAGCCATTCTGATTCAGCCAGCGGGGATTGGGTGAAGGTGTTGGGCGTGCCGGGGCCGCAGCAGATGTAGAATGTGGTTTTTTGCCCCTTCTTCCGGCGGTCTTCCAGTACCTTGCCGACGGTATCAGCATGGGTGATGCTGATAGAAAGATCATAGACCTTTTCTGTCATGGCAGTGGGGTGGTTGAAGGCGGATACCATGCGCATGCCGGGAGTGTACTTTTCAAGCAACTTTTGGGCGATATTCACCATTTTGTCCGGGCGTTCGTCGAGGCCGATGCAGGTGCGTTCCAACCAGCCTTTTTGTTTGACGTGTTTGACGAAGTCGGTGAGGAAGGGTCCCCAGATAGCTTCGTACTCAGGGCTGTCCGGGTTGAGTGCCGTTTCTTTGTACTCTCCGCTGGCTTTGTCGAGGTAGCGAAGTTTCATGGACCAGGGCACCATGGTATAGCAGTTGATGAGGGCATCTTTCAGTCCGATGTCATTGGTCATGAAATCGACCCACTTGTCAAAGTTGGTGTAGTCGTAGCTCATGGAGCCATCGGTATTCTTGATCCATTCGATCATTGAAGGCCACCAGTCGTAGGTCTGTTCATTCCATGCTTCATGGAGCAGAGAGCAGGTGATGGTCTTCTGTCCGGCATCGGCCAAGCGCTTCATCAAGGGGCGCATCAGATCGAAGTGTTCCTTGGACCAGGGTTTGACATCGTGCCAGCGAGCGACGGCCTCGGGGTGCTGCCAGAGGTCGAGGTGCATGGCCCACTGTTGAGCGGGGGGGAGTTCTGCTTTTACAACATTGATTTTGATGGGGATGAGAACATTCTTCTCTCCTTGTGCTTGAACGGCGATGAGTCCTTTGTATTCACCGGGGGCTGCTTTGGCTGGGATGTCTGCCTGCACCCAGACGGAGCGGGTTTGACCAGCGGGGATGTCGATTCTCTCCCAGGATGGATCAATGATGTCGGCAATGGCATTATTATCGGAAGCAGTGAAGCGGACGAAAGAAGCAGAGACAGGGATTTTGGCGCCTCCTGGGCCGACGAGAGGCTGGGTGGCGAGGCGCACCTGCTTGAGTTCGGCTGCGCCGGAGATGGCGATTTGTCCATTGACGCGTTCCCCTCTCCAGGCTGTTTCCGAGATGATCGGCAGAGTATTGCCTGGTGCTACGGCCTGGTTTCCAGCCTGCCGTTCATCGGCGGAGATGGCATGAGCCTGAAGACCGGAGTTTGTTGCTTCTGAAAAGCCCTGGATTTCGACGATATGTCCTCCGGATTCATTGCCGGCCGAGTTGTTGGTAATCGTCGTGCGAACATAGCGCACCTTGGTCGTCGGGAAGGTGTACAAGTTGCCATCAGCCGTGCCGGAGATGGAGTTGGCGCTTTGGTCAACGAGAGTTTTCCATGATTTACCATCCTGAGAACCTTCTATCTTGAATTGGTAGATGCGACCATCTGCCCAGTAGGGCCAAAAGCGGATGGAGGTAAGGGGGCGGGCTTCTCCCATGTCGATCTGGTGCCAGACGGGGAGTTTTTCACATGCCCAGTACTTATTGCCGTCAGCGGCATTGCCGTCAATGGCCAACTCGGGACGAAAATCCTTATAAACTCCGCTGGCAGTGACTTTGGCATTGTGGAAGATACTGGCGACCTGCGAAGCGTTGGACTTGGGTTGGCTGGGTTCCGGGACTGGATGGCGCTCCGGAGAATGTGCAGCAAGAGAAGTCGTTGCTGAGAGGAACGACATGGATGCAAGGGCACACGTTAACAAAAGGCGTTGAGGAGTCATATCACAAATAAAACGCAAAAATGGGCTGTTTTCTTTCAAGATTATTTGAATATGTTTCATATAAGCACTCTTGAGTCAGTCGAGCTTATTCCGATTGGGGCGGTAGAGTTGGAGTTTTTCTTGCGACAGCTCGGAACATTGGTTGGTGCGAGGGCAGGTTCCAGTTCCAGTGAATGGCTGCGAGACGCACGAGTAGAGTGATCCAGAATCCAGTGATGAAGCAGATGGAATTGTCGATGTTGAACATATCCATCAGTGCATAGGTCGCGGAGCCCAGGAAGGCAGCCGTTGCATACAGTTCACCAGGGCGGAAAACGTAGGGGACATTGCCAGTAAGGGCGTCGCGAAGGAGTCCTCCTGCAATGCCTGTGCAGATGCCCATGACGATAGAAACGGCCGGCCCGAAACCATTCAGGATAGATTTTTCCGTCCCGATGACACCGAAAAGTGCCAGAACAATGGCGTCCGCGATGCGGATGGTGCCAAGGGGGGGAGGATATTTCTGGGCGGTAAAGAAGGTAAGGAAGCAGGTGATGCCCGATATGAGCAGAAAGTACTCACCAGTGGGCACGGTCCAGAAAATGGGCAATCCCAGGAGCATATCACGGATCGTTCCGCCGCCGACAGCCGCAATGGTTCCCGTGACGATGACGCCGAACAAGTCCATTTTAACGCGTGACGATGCAATAGAACCTGCGATGGCGGCAACAATTGTGCTGATAATTTCACAAGAACTCAGGAACATCTGGAAGAAGAGGAAGGGGTGAGTAGGGAAGGGTTATCCAATGGATATCCAGGGGAGGATTTCGTGCTGGCGAGAGCAACGCAGATTTATATCGGAAAAGCCGGTTTTGGCAATGGTGAGAGACATCGTTTCCATGGCAATTTCCTCGGTGTTGCTTTCTCCGCTCAAATGGCCGAGGACGACGTGGCGAAGCCCTCCGTGGGCGATTTGTTCGACGAACTCGGAGGCCTGCTGGTTGGAGAGGTGGCCGTGGCGGGAGGCGATGCGTTGTTTGATTGGCCAGGGACGTTTAGTTGTAGTCTCCAAAAGATGGGGATCGTAGTTGGATTCGATGTACAGGGCATCGACACATTCCAGATTGCGGGCAATGGCCGCATTGCAACACCCAGTATCAGACAGAAATCCGAGGGAGCCTGAAGAGGTTTCCAGACGGAATCCAACGGGATCGACGGCATCGTGCGATGTTGCAAAAGACCGTATCGTGATGTCTCCGATGTGAAAACTCAAGTCTTTTTCAAAGTTGATCCACTTGGCAAGCGGGGCTTTTTCCCTAAGATACTGGCAGGTGTGGCGCGTGCCCATGATGGGTATCCGATGCTTCTTGGTAAGCTGCCCAAGCGCATGGCAGTGATCCGTGTGTTCGTGGGTTAGAAGGATGGCGCTGATGCTCTCAGGCATGATGCTCAATTCCTCCAGTTTCTTCTTCAATCGGAGGGCGCTGAATCCGGCGTCGATCAGTACGGTTGTGCTTTGGGTACGAACGACTGAGGCATTCCCCGCACTACCGCTCCCCAATACACAAAAATCCATCATGGAGGCGATTCTACCAGAGCTTTTTCGGCTCGCAAGTACCCAAATCGTATGCTCGGGATTTTTTTTTGCACAAAACACCCGCTTTTTGAACATGAGTGATTGACTTTTGGTGGGTATTGAAGTGTATTGAAATGCACTGAAGTGTATCTCATGTGATGTCAAAGGGTATTTCCAGTGAACTGCGTAGCAAGTTTATCCACAAACTCGATCCGAAGAATCGTGTAGCGATTCCTTCCGAATGGGATCCGAGTGAGGGGTGTCCTTTGCTTTTGCTGGAAGCTAAAAAGGAAGGCTTGAGGATGATCAAGGCTTTGACGCACGAGAAGTTTGATGAATATGTAGAGATGGTTCGCACATCTGACAAAACTCCAGCAGCCAAGGAATCGATGATCGGTCGTCTGTATGCCGACTGCGTCGAGACGGCCATCAGTGTTCAGGGGAAGATGCTCATCCCCAAAAAAATGTGCGAACAGGCGAATCTGTCTGGAGAGGTCAGGCTCGTTGGTCGCGGTTCCTACTTCGAAATTTGGAAGCCGGAGGTTTTCGAAGAGTTCGAACGACTCGAAGCTGCCAGACTCGAAGAGGTCAATGCCGACTTTGGAATTTTCTAATGAATAGCCCCGAATCCAATACGATGTCCAGACAGGACGCGGAATTATTTCAGCGTCCAGGGTGGATTATTGGTTCGGAAGGAATTTGTATACTGACTGGTCGGGAGCTGGAAGTTCCGGGGTATCTGGTTACCTTTTGGACAGACGGAGCCCTTACGCGCGACAATATCGCTGACTGGGAAGCAGCCAAGGTTGCCAATGCAGCTGAGATGAGCCTGGCAGGGCAGAAAGGAGCCTACGGTAAACTTGCCGAGTTGGGCGAACGTTTGAATGGAGATTTCGAGAAGATCATCGAAAAGGCACTGGCTGCTGGCCATGGTCGCATGGAAAGCCCAATTCAGCAGCAGGCTCTTCTGGATTCCATAGAATCCGGTGAAGGCTACGAGTTGATGGTCGCTGGCGTTTATGCCAATCACGGACATGTGCTGATGGCTTTGACGGGGGAATGCGGCGTCGATGTTTGTGTCCGTCGCTGGTTGACTGCTATTTCTGGAGCAGAGGCTTCATTTTACGTTCGTTCCGTAAAGCCGGAGGAACAGGTACGCATTGTGGATGCGTTGGTTTCCGAAGCTGGTGAAGTCACCTCTCCTGCGGAGCAGCGTGGGCACGAATTCTCTAGTAACGAACTTGAGTTCAATCACGTAACCGTACTTTTGCAAGAAACTGTCGATCTTGTTGCCCCCGCTGAAGGAAAGTTGATAATCGACGCTACATTGGGCGGTGGCGGCCATACGGAGCTGATGCTGGAACGTGGCGCCACCGTGTGGGGTATCGATCAGGATCCTGACGCCCGCCGCGCGGCAACATTGCGTCTGGCTCGCTTCGGAACACGTTTCAAGGCATTGGCTGGCAACTTCCGCGATATGGAAACCCTGCTGGCAGAACAAGGTGTGGACAAGGTGGATGGCATCATAGCTGACCTGGGCATATCCTCTCACCAAGTCGATACCGCCGAACGTGGCTTCTCCTTCCGGGAAGATGGACCGCTCGACATGCGCATGGGGCCAGAACTGAGAAAGTCCGCCGCAGACATTGTCAACAGTGCCTCAGAAGAGGAGATCGCCCGAATCCTTTGGATCTACGGCGAAGAACGCGCTTCCCGTGTCATTGCCCGTGCCATTGGCAAAGCTCGTGCGACGGCACCCTTGACGACGACGCTGCAACTGGCGGATGTCGTTTCTTCCGTCTTGCCGCGCAAGGGCAGGCAACACCCTGCGACGCGCACCTTCCAGGGCTTGCGCATCGCCGTTAATGACGAGCTGGGTGCCCTTGATGACCTGCTGGATGCTTCCGTCAGGCTTCTTCGTCAAGGTGGCAGAATGGCCGTGATTACCTTCCACAGCCTGGAAGACCGTTGCGTCAAACAATTCTTTGACCTCCGTAGCCGTAAGGAAATTGACCGCAAGGAATGGCCGGAACCGAGGCCTAACCCGGACTACTGTTTTCAACTACTGACCCGCCGCCCGATTGTGGCGGATGAACGGGAACTCTCCCTCAACCCCAGATCCCGTAGCGCCAAACTGCGTGGAGTCGAAAAAACAACCAGCAACTAACTTTTTTTATGAGCCGTTTTCATTCTCGTCGAACCGAACATCAGGTAAGCCTGGGCTTTATCGTTTGCCTCGTCTGCTTTGCCGCCATGCTGTGCTCCGCTGGCGTCTGTATGGGGGTGTTGAAGAACCGCCAGATTGAAGAGCAGCGTGAAGATGACAGCATGAAGCTTGAGATCAATGCCTGTGAACTGGCAACGAACCACTACCGTGCCAAAATTGCTGCCAATACCAGCCGTTGGGCAATCCGTGACCGCCTTGTACAGGACAAATCCATTCTACAGGAAATCCAGCCGTCGCAGATCGAATCCCTTCAGCGCGAAAAAGGGCAGCCCGTCATGGCTGCCAAATAATGTTCACCTCTTATCCTACTTGTCTCCGTATTCGTGCCTTCTCTGAAAAAGTCCCCCTTTGCCAAGCGTTGCCTCGTCTTATGCTGCGTGGCCGGGGGAGTTGTTTCGTTATTGGGGATGAAACTGGTGGACATTCAGATCGTCCATTCCTCGGATAATGGTCCTTATTATGGGAAAAGACTGACTGAAATAGAAGAGTTTCCGGCAAGACGTGGTCTCATCATGGATTCTCAGGAGGAAGTTCTGACGACCAACGTACAGAGTTCGGAGCTGGTGGCCGATGTGTACCACCTGAATGAGCCCCGTCTCATCACTTGGGGGCTGGCTTTTTCCAAGGCTGTGCATTCTGGCAAATGGGATGAGCTTAATGAGGCCGAACGCGATAAACTCGTTGCCAAATTTCGTTCACGTCTTCTGGCTCAGGCTGTTCTCAAAAGGGATGGAGATCCGGAGTACAAGCTGGCGCACCTGCTTCTCTCAGACGACTCGAAGGCTAATGCCATTGTTAAAGCAGAAGACGTCAAAACGACGATCCATAAACGCCTGCAGGAATTGTACGAGAGTGATGTTGCCGAGTCTTACATCGATGCCCACATGCAATATGCTGCTGCTGTGATAGCTCCCTTTCTGGACAATATGACCTACGATCAGGTCTTGGCCAAGCTGAGGCAGGAGAATGTCGAGAAACCACAGATGCGCCTCGTATTGGCTCAGAATTTGTCGGAAGACAAGGCGGAACTCATCAGGCAGGCCCTTCAGGATGCCCGCGTTCAGGGATTCAAGTGCGAAACGATCTGGAAGCGTGTCTATGTTGCTCCGACTTGCTTGACGCATATCCTGGGCTATGTGGGCCAATTGACGGAAGGTTCCCCCATGCTTAACGGCGTGGCTGGTCTGGAAAAAACGATGGACCCCTACCTTGTCGGGCAGAAAGGGTTCCGTGAATCGCGCCGGAACAACCGCGGCCAGATCATCCCCTCCAGGGAAGACCGCTTCAAACCTCCGGTTGATGGGCTGAATATCAAGCTGACTATTAACATGGAACTCCAGACTATCGTCGAGGAGGAACTGGACAAGGGGCTGGCCTATTATCGCGCTCCACGTGGCACGATCATTGTCGTTGAACCTCACACGGGCAACATCCTGGCCATGGCCAGCCGCCCTCAGTTCAATCTCAATACGAAGGAAAACATGCAAGAAGGCGCCCTCAACTTCGCTGTTCAAGGGCTTTATGAGCCGGGCTCGACCTTCAAACTCGTTTCGGTGACCTCCGCCGTGGATACGGGCAAATTGACATTCAACTCGATGATCGACTGTTCGCCGGCACCAGTGCCCGGTTCCAAGCCCGTGACGGATGCTCCTCGCCGTTATGGCATGTTGTCCGTGGGCGATGTCCTGAAAAAGTCCAGTAATCCTGGCGCATTCCGCATCGGATGCCGTGGCGGTGGCTGGAATGTCTATAAAAAATACCTCGAAGCATACGGCTTTCGCCGAAAAACGGGTATTGAGCTCCCCTCCGAAGCCCGGAGTCAATGCCAGGATGGCAGCAACTTTTCCAACTTCTCCCGCATCACCTACGGATATTCCATTACCGTGACCCCGCTACAGGTGGCTATGGCCTACGCAGCCGTGGCGAATGGGGGCATTTTGATGAAACCGCGTCTCGTGGATGTCATTTATGATAGCAATGGCTCCATTGTGGAACGCCGTCAACCTGTGGAAGTGGGGCGCGTGATGAAGGAATCGACCTCTCGCAGTATGCGGGAAGCCCTTGCCCGGGTGGCCGGGGTTGGCGGAACTGCCACGCGTGGCAATGTTCCCGGGTACCAGATTGGCGGCAAGACGGGAACGGCCCATAAAGTCAAGGAACGCGGTGGATATTACGACAACCGCTATACGGTTTCCTTTGTCGGTTTGCTACCAGCGGAAGACCCTGCTTTCGTCTGTCTCGTCGTGGTGGATGACCCGCATCCGACCGATTGTCACGCTGGCGGAGGTACGGTTTGTGCTCCGATTTTCAAAAATGTTGCGGGAAGGATGGCTGCGGCATTGAATGTTCCTCAAACGAGCCCTATACAAGGCGCGGGCCAAACGGCCCAGATGGACTCGCCCCCGGCAAATCCGGTCGTGACTCCTCCCTCGAAGCAACAGCAAGTGAAGAAGCCCAACGCTCCTTCCAACAGCAAGAAAAAAGCCCTAAAACCCGCATCATCCTCATCCCGCACCAAGAAACGTATCGCATGAAACTAAAGACATTGTTAAAATCTTTGCCCGGTAGCCGGGTTTCCGGATCTGAGGAAGTGAATATTTCCCGCCTTGAGGTGGATAGCCGCAAGGTGCAACCGGGCGCCTGTTACATTGCCGTGCCGGGAACCAAAGTGGATGGTGCAGACTTTATTCCTGCTGCTATCCATCAGGGAGCTCGTGCAATTGTTTCTGAAAAGGCGGCTCCTGCCGATCTGCCCAGCAAACTCTCATGGGTGCGTGTCGAAGATGCCCATCGTGCGGCAGGCGTACTCGCTTCCGCCTGGCATAAGTGTCCGTCACGTGCCATGAAGGTGGTCGGAGTGACTGGAACGAATGGAAAAACGACGACTTCCTACATGGTGCAGGCTCTGTTTCGCAAGTGCTGGCAGCGAGCTGGGCTGATTGGGACGGTTGTTTGTGACAATGGCTGCGAACGTCGTCCGTCCGTGCAGACAACTCCCGGCCCCCTTGAACTAGCCGAAACGATGGCAACGATGGTGGAGAACGGTTGCCGTGGTGTTGCGATGGAAGTTTCATCCCATGCCTTGACGCAGGGCCGTGTTGCAGGTGTGGAATTCGACATTGGCATGTTCACGAACCTGACTCAGGATCACTTGGATTACCACAAGACCATGGATGCCTATTTCATGGCGAAAGCAGCCCTCTTTGAGCAGATGGCCAACCAGGGCGGTAAGAAAAAGCCCATTGCCCTCATCAATGTGGACGATTCCTATGGTCGCAAACTTGTGGAAATGTTCTCTTCCAGGTTGACGGTGAAAACTTTTGGCTCCTCGTTTGCCGCCGATTTTCGCATGCTTCCTCACCACATTTCTGCTCGCGGCAGTGAGTTTGAGCTGGTGTACAAGAATAAGTCCTACCTGGTGCGCCTGCCCTTGATTGGTCGCTTCAACATGTACAATGGCCTGGCTGCCCTGGCTGGTGCCGTTTGCGCTGGTATTCCTATCCGCGAAGCCGTAAATGCCTTGGCTGATTGCCCGCAGGTGCCGGGCAGAATGGAACTTGCTGGCAACCGCGAAAATGTTCATGCCTTCGTCGATTACGCTCATACTCCGGATGCCTTGGAAAATGTCTGCAAGACCCTCAAGGAAATCTGCACAGGCAAACTGATTACCGTGTTTGGTTGCGGTGGCGACCGTGACAAGGGCAAACGCCCCCTGATGGGCTCCATTGTCGCCCGATACTCAGACATTTGCATCGTGACCTCTGATAACCCCCGGAGTGAAAACCCCGAGGACATCATCCGAGATATCGTCACAGGGATGCCTCAGAAAAAGGTCCTGTCGATTGTTGACCGAGCTGAAGCCATCAAGGAAGCCGCGCGTTTGGCTGCCAAGAGCGATATCATCCTCATTGCCGGTAAGGGGCATGAAACTTACCAGGAAGTCGCCGATCGCCGTATCGACTTCAATGACTTTGTCCATATTCGCCGCGCTCTGATGCCCGATCCGAGTTCTCAGGAGAAAACGCCGGAACAGCCCCAAGACAAGCCGCAGGGCCGATAAATCCACCCTTTCTACTCCCCCTCTATCCATGTACGACCTGACCGCCTCCAAGTTGACTCAAATCATCCAGGGAACCCTGTTCTCCGGTGTGAGCGAGTGTGCCCTTGGCGGTACGGTCGGGACGGATAGCCGGGCTGTTGAACCGGGGATGATCTTCTTTGCGCTGAGCGGAGAAACATTCGATGGCAATGCCTTTGCCGCCGATGCCGCAGGCAAGGGGGCTTCCGTCGTTGTGGTGAGCCGCCCCGTCGAACTTGCAGGTACTTCATGCGCGGTCATTGTCGTGGAAGACACGCTAGCTGCCTTGCAAAAGCTGGCTGCCTGGTGGAGAAACCAGTTGCTTTCTCTGCCCGTCGTCGGCGTGACTGGATCGAGCGGTAAGACTTCTACCAAAGACCTTACTCTTGGCGTCCTGTCCCAGGCCTTTCAAGTGACGGCGACTCGAGGCAACTTCAACAATCACATCGGCGTACCCCTCAGCATTCTGAAAGCAACGCCGCAGAACACGGCCGCCATTTGGGAAATGGGGATGAATCACGCCGGAGAACTCGCCCCTCTGTGCGAGATGACCCGCCCCCTGGTCGGCCTCATTTCATCCATTGGTTCTGCGCATATCGAATTCCTGGGCTCTCGCGATGCCATTGCCGAGGAAAAATGCACGCTGGCACGTTGCCTTCCCGAAAACGGAGCGATGATCTATCCGGCGAATTGTGACTATGCTCAGCTGATTCGGACCTCGACGAAGGCACGTAGCATTGCCGTTGGCATCGGCGAGGGAGAAGTGCGTGCCGAAGATGTATCCTTTGATGAACATGGCTCGCGCTACACACTCGTCATTGATGGCTTTTGCCGCCAGGACATCCGATTGAATGTCCATGGTCGCCACATGGTGTCGAACTCCTTGTTAGCCGCCGCTGCTGGCTGGTTTCTTGGGATGGATGCAGAAGCCATCGCGCGCGGGCTCGCTTCCGCCTCGTTGACAGGAGGCCGCCTGAAATGTTTTGTATCACGCGGTGTGCTCGTCGTGGACGATACGTACAATGCTAATCCTGAATCCATGACTGCCGCTCTTGACACCTTGTCGATGATGAATGGAGTTTCGGGACGCCGTTGGGCAGTTCTCGGACGGATGGGCGAGATGGGAGCATTTGCCGCTGACGCCCACCGCCATGTTGGAGAACATGCCGCCCTGTGCCGCCTTGATGCTCTTGTTGGCGTGGGCCCGGAAACAGTCGGGATGGTGGAAGCCTCCTCCAAGTTCATTCCCTTAGCCGTCCAGTTTGACACTCGCGAAGCTGCTGCCTCATGGCTCAAGGATCAAGTCCAGCCGGGTGATGCCATTCTATTCAAAGGAAGCCGCTCTGCCGGCATGGAACTCGTGATGAACCAAATTTTCTGATAATCCGCCATGACTTCATCTCTCATTCAACTCATCTCTGCCGGATCGGACTTCATGGGAAGCCCGTTAACCCGTTCTGTGCTGGCCTGTAGCATCTCCTTTCTGGCGGTGATTCTGGCGGGCCCGCGCGTGATTCGTGCGCTGATTTCCTTGAAGGTAGGGCAGCCGATTCGTTCGGCGGAAGAAGTCCACAAACTGGCGGAACTGCACGGAGCCAAGGCCGGAACGCCGACGATGGGTGGCGTGTTGATTTTGGGGGGTACCTTGCTGGCGACACTCATTTGCGCCGAGTGGAACAGCGTGCTCGCAACATGTATGGCTGTGATGATTGCCCTGGGCTTCCTTGGCTTCATGGACGACTACATGAAGGTGAAGAAGAAGAACTCGGATGGTGTCTCTGCCCGCTTCAAACTGGCGTACCAGTGGGGGGTGGGGCTGCTGGCCGCCGCCTTCCTCTACTTGTGGCCGGATGCTGCATCCCGCCTGCCTTATCCTGATTTCATCAGCCAGCTTTACATCCCCTTCTATGGTGCCATTGATATGGGCTGGCTTTGCATCCCCTTCTGTGCCCTGGTGCTGGTGTCTGCTTCCAACGCCGTCAACCTCACGGATGGTCTGGATGGCCTTGCCTCCGGTTGCGCTGTTACAGCTGGCGTGGCATACGCCATCATTGCCGCTATCGTCGGTTGCCCGTTACTGGCAGCTTCCTTTGCCCATTTGCCGAACCATCCGATGGTGCTGGAACTGAGTGTGCTGATGATGGCTCTCGTCGGTTCCTGTCTGGGCTTCCTGTGGTACAACTGCTATCCTGCCAAGGTATTCATGGGAGACACGGGTTCTCTGGCTATTGGCGGAGCTCTGGGCATGGTTGCGATTTGCACGGCTCAGGAGTTGCTGTTTGTCGTCATTGGCGGGGTGTTCGTGATGGAAGCCACTTCTGTTGTCCTTCAGGTCGCCAGTTTCAAATCTCGCGGAAAACGCATTTTCAGGATGGCTCCTATCCATCACCATTTCGAGTTGGGTGGCTGGAAGGAAACGCAGGTTATTGTCCGCTTCTGGATGATCAGCCTGATTCTGGCCATGATCGGTTTAACTTGTCTCGTCATTCAATAATCCCATGAATCTTCAATCGTTAAAAGTCGCCGTGCTCGGCGCGGGCCGCAGTGGAAAAGCCGCCGCACTTCTGGCAAGAAGCCGAGGTGCGGATGTGTGCGTTTTTGATTCTGCTTCCGTGCATGAGTGGCATGAAATCGTTCCTCTTGTGGAACATGCAGGAGATGAAGATGCCGAGCGCTTCGGCGCCGACCTGGTTGTCATGTCGCCGGGTGTGGAACCCGATTGCGACTTTGCCCTGGCATTCTCCAGTCGCGCTCAGGAAAGCATTGGAGAATTCGAATTTTCCGCCCGTTTCTACACGGGGCGCATCATTGCCATCACTGGTACAAACGGCAAGACGACGACGACGGCTCTGATTGAAAAAATCCTGCTTTCCGCCGGTTTGAAGGCTGCTGCCTGCGGCAATTACGGCGTCCCGGTTTCGGAATTGCTTCTGCGCGATGAAGTTCCCGAGGTGCTGGCTTTGGAATCCAGTTCCTTCCAATTGGCAGGAATCCGCGACTTTCACCCAGATGTGGCTCTCTGGCTGAATTTTGCTCCTGACCACATGGATCGCTACAAGTCGGTTGAAGATTACTACAACGATAAATTGCATATTTTCGACAACCAGACGGAGGCCGACTGGGCTATCGTCCGTGCCGGAGAACATCTCCCCAAACTCAAGGCTCGCACATTGACCTTTACGACGGAAGACCTGCCAGCAACGGTAACCTGCCACGATTGCGAAGTCAGGGAAGGGGATACATTGATCATGAACCTTACGGAAACCATGATGAACCAGACGCACAATACGGAAAACGTTATGGCTGCCTTTCTCGCCTGCCGTGCTCTGGGTGTGGATGAAGAAGTCATCCGCGCCGCCATCCGTGGCTTTACGCCTCCCGGCCACCGTTGTGAACTGGTTCGCTATTTGGATGGCGTCATGTGGTTGAATGATTCCAAGGCCACCAACCTGCATGCCCTTGAGGCGGCTATCAAGTCTCAGAAAACGCCCGTTGTCCTGATTGCTGGCGGCAAGGACAAAGGGTTGGATTACATTTCACTGGCTCCCCTCCTGAGGGAAAAAGTGCGAGCAACCGTTGTGTTCGGTCAAATTGCCGACCAGTTGTATCAGGAATTTTCACCAGTCGTTCCCACCAGTCGTGAGAGCGATGTCGAGTCCTGTGTCCGTCGGGCTCAGGAACTGGCTCAGCCTGGGGATGTTGTTTTGTTCTCCCCAGGCACTTCATCATTTGATATGTTCACCGGGTATGTCCAGAGAGGACAGGTATTCCGGACTGCCGTACTGGCATTAACCACCCAACAGTAGAAACACGATTCCCATGCAAAAGAAAACTACCCGAGAGCAGGCTTTTGTAAAAAGAGTTCGCCCGAAAAAAGGTTTCTCAAAAATCTTTCAGGGCAAGGTAACCCGCTATCGAAGCCGTATTTCCGAATTTGAAGACGACACCCCCAGCAGCACAATCGTGCGCATTCTGGTGGGCGTTCTGCTGATTCACCTCATCGTCATTGGCGGTGTGTGGCTGCGCGGTACGCTGAAGAAGGATGAAGCCGAAACCAAGGTTGATATTCCTGTCGCCCAGAACACGGCGACCTTGGAACAGCCTCAAGTTGTTCAGCAACAACAGACGACTCAGGCTATTGCCCCAGTAGGAGATGTGGTGATAACGGACAAAAATTCCATGGAGGAAGCCATCCCGGTTCCAACGAAGAACCAGCAAGCTGTTGCTGGTGGAGAACAAATCCCCACGGCATTACCTGCTGATACCGTTTCCTCCAATACGGTTTCCCAGCAGAAACCAGCTGTATCGCCGAATCCTCGTCCCGTTGCCTCTACGGATACTGTAGAAGCTGGCCCGGCGCGTCATACCGTCGCAACGGGTGATTCCTGGGAAAGTGTTGCCAGAGATAACTCTTGTTCGGTCGATGCTCTGAAATTCCTGAACCCCACTGCCATGATGGCTAGCGGAACAACCCTTGTAATTCCCATGAAACCGGGCGAACGTGAAAAAGTGCTCCAAGAACGTCAGGAAGAAGCCATTCGCAATGCCGATGTCGTTTACGTGATGAAGCGGGGCGACACCTTGTCCAAGGTTGCCCGCAAGTACAAAGTCAGTGTGGCAGCTCTGCAGAAGTACAACAACATTACCGATCCTCGCAAGGTCAAGATCGGACAGGAACTCAAGATTCCCAAGAAATAAGTTTCGCAAAGGCTCCCTCTTATGTCATCCAAGGTCAGCATTATTCTTGTTTGGTTTGCCGTCATCGTCCTTCTTGTGGTTGGACTGGTGATGGTTGCCAGTACGGGAGTTTGGGTTGAACCCGAGGATGATCAGTATGGCATGCTATACAAACAGACTGCCTTCTCAGGGCTGGGCTTGATTGGAGCTCTCGCTTTGGCACGAATCAATTACGAATGGTTCCGCAAGTACATCTGGTGGATACTTGGAATCGCGAGTTTCCTTTTGGCTCTGTGTTACGTACCGGGCATTGGACGTGAAATCAATGGTGAGCGCCGCTGGATTACAATAGGTTTCCAGTTCCAGCCCAGCGAATGTGCGAAGATTTGCACGATGATGGTGCTGGCTCACTGGTATGCCTTGCATCGTGATGTTTCCCATAAATTCATCGGTGGCTTTATCAAACCGGGGCTTCTGTTTGGCATCCCTCTGATGTTGATCTTTTTTGAAAAGGACATGGGGACGGCATCCGCGCTTGGTGTGGCGGGTTTGTGTGTAATGTTTGTAGCTGGTGCCAATATTTGGTATCTGCTCGGTACAGTCGTTCTTGGTTTTGGCGGACTTTGTGTCCTCGTCCAAACCAATGCCAATAGGTTGGAACGTATCAAAGCCTGGACGGATCTGGCTGCATACAGCGATAGTGCGGGCCTCCAGCAGTTCCGCGCCATGCTGGCTATGCAGCGTGGAGGGATTGATGGCGTTGGGCTGGGCAACAGTGCGGAAAAGCATGGTACTCTGCCATTTGCACACACCGACTTTATTTTTGCTCCTCTGGGAGAAGAATTTGGTCTGTTCGGTACGATGGGGGTGTTGCTGGCCTTTTCTCTTTTTGCCTTTGCCGGCATGGCTGTTGCGATGCAGACGACGGATCGGTATGGACGGTTGTTGGCGGTGGGCATTGTTGCCCTCGTCTTTTGTCCCGCCATGTTGAATATAGCCGTGGTAACGGCAGCTTTGCCGAACTCCGGCCTTCCTCTGCCATTCATTAGCTTTGGCGGGACGAACCTGATTTTTACACTGGGTGCTATCGGCATGTTGACGAGCATTCAGCGGCATTCCTCTTCGCCGCTTCCCCAGTATGAATTCAAGAGAAGAGATGATAGATCTGTTGACATTAGACTATGAATGAGAGCCAAGGAAAAAATCTAAGTGTCGTGATAGCCTGCGGTGGAACCGGGGGCCATCTGTTCCCTGGTATTGCCGTCGCGCAGATACTGAAAAAGAAGGGTTACCGTGTGACGCTGCTCATTTCCCGCAAGAAAGTGGATGCCAAGGCTACCGAACAGTATGGTGACCTGGACTTCAAAACGGTGGAAGCGGTTCCTTTGCCCAAGATTCCTTCGATTGCCATGTTCAAGTTTTTCTTCCGCATGTGGAAGACCTGGCGCAGTTGTAAGGCTATTTTAAAGGAAGTACAGGCTGATGTTGTTGTTGGCATGGGCGGGTTTACTTCCATGCCGCCAGTTGTTATCGGCAAGAGGATGGGCCTGAGAACTTACGTCCATGATTCCAATGCCCTGCCCGGGAAGTCCAACAGGATGACGGCTCGCTGGTGTGACAAGGTTCTCCTGGGGATGGAGGAAGCCTGCCACTATTTTGATAAAGGCAAATCAATCGTTTCGGGTACTCCCGTTCGCATGGAATTGGAGCAGGTTCTCCCTCGTGAACAGGCCTGCGAACAGCTCGGGTTTCGTCCAAAAGGCAAGCTTGTTCTCGCCATGGGCGGCTCGCAGGGAGCGCGCAATTTGAATACATTGACGGTGGAAGCTGCTGCCCAGTGCCAGGATTTGTGCGAATTCCTCGTGATTACAGGTACCTCGGACTTTGATCGCGTCAAGGAGATGTGCGAAGGTCTGAAGAATGTCCATCTGATGGCCTTCTGCTCCTGCATGGCGGCCGCCTACAGTGCCGCAGATGTGGTAATTTCCCGTTCCGGGGCATCCAGCCTGACGGAACTGGCTCACATAGGCAAAGCGTCCCTGTTGGTGCCATACCCCTTTGCCGCGGATGACCACCAGGCACACAATGCCCGCGTCTTTTCGGCCCACAAGGCTGCACGAGTCTGCCGTGAAGAATCGCTGACGAGTGAAACGATTGTCGGATTTTTGAAAGAATTGTTGACGGATGACAGCCTCCTGTGCGAGATGGAGTCCGCCGCGAAACGTCTTGACGTCCCTGATGCTGCCGACCGCATCGTAGCCGTCATTGAACACAATAACGCCCCGGAGAAGAATGATTGATGAATTGAGAAAAAGGCTTTTGGATCGTGAGCACCCAGCCCGCATCCACCTGATTGGCGTGGCGGGTTCCGGCATGTCCGGACTGGCTCTTATCCTGTTGGAGATGGGGCATCGCGTCAGCGGTTCTGACCGCGTTACCAGTGCGGAAACGGAACGACTCCAAGGCTTGGGTTTGATCTTTTCGACTCCTCACACGGCTGTCGTCCTTGATGGCGTGGAAATTGTCATCTACTCCAGTGCCATTCGCCCGGAAAACGCGACCTTTTCAGCTGCGCGTGAGAAAAACATCCCCTGCTACCGCCGCGCCGAGTGCCTGGCTGCCGTGCTGAATGCCAAGAAGGGTGTGATCGTCTCCGGCACACACGGCAAGACGACGACATCGTCTCTCTCTGCCCACCTGTTGCGTGAGGGACGCATGCGCCCCTGTCATTATGTAGGAGCCGAAATTCCTGTTCTGGGAGCCAATGCGCACTGGAATGAAAACAGCGAGTTTCTCGTCGCCGAAGGTGATGAAAGCGATGGAACGCTCGTCAATTACATCCCGGAACACTCCATCGTCCTGAACGTGGAAGCCGAGCACCTCGACTTCTACCGTGACCTTGATCATATTAAGACGGTATTCGATTGCCTGTGTCGCCAGACGAGAGGTAAAATCTTCTACTGTGCCGCTGATGCGGGTGCGCGTGACGTGTGCTCGAAATACACGAATAGCGTAAGCTACGGCTGGTCGGATGCGGATTACATTGCCACCGACGTTCACGAAATGCGTGGGCATACGGCCTTCACCGTCGAGTTTAAGGGCGAACCCGTCGGCAGGGTTGAACTTGGAATCCCCGGCCGTCACAACGTCCTCAACGCCTTGGCTGCCATTGCTTTTGCCCGTGAAGCCGGTGTGGACTTTGCTTCGATTACGCGCGGCTTGGCCTCCTTTGCGGGAGCAAAAAGAAGATTTGAGACGAAGTATCTGTCGCCCTCCTATCGGATTGTGGACGATTACGGCCACCACCCGACGGAAATTGCTGCGACTTTACAAACGGCTCGTTCGTTGAATCCCAAACGCTTGGTGGTTCTCTTTCAACCTCACCGTTACACGCGTACACAGATGCTTCAGGAAGACTTTGGCAAGGTGTTGCAAAACGCTGATCAAGTGTTTGTGGCAGACGTGTATCCGGCCAGTGAGTTGCCTATCGAAGGTATTAACGGGCAGACGATTGTCGATGCTATTCATCGCAATGGCCCGATTGGCACCGAGTTTCTGCCCAATCTGGCGACGGCTCACCATGCCGTGGGCAACTTCCTCCGTCCTGGCGACTTGTTGATTACCTTGGGGGCTGGTAATGTTCACGAATGCGGCACGAAGATCGCTGCCGATTTGACGATTCTGGAAGACATGATCCGCTTTGGCGGTACGAATGTCCAGGGTTGCCTGTACGAACCGATGCGTGGTCATACAACGATGGGCGTTGGTGGCTGTGCACAGTACTGGCTGGAGCCGGAGTCTGTGGACTCCATGCGCGATGTCGTCAATTACTGCCGGGATCGAAGTATTCCCGTCCGCATGATCGGCCGTGGCTCTAATGTCATCGTCCGCGAGGGCGGTATCCGCGGTGCTGTCGTGCATACCAATGGAGGTGTCTTCGATGCGCTGACGCTCAATCCGGACAAGTCGATCACAGCTGGTGCCGGAGTGCGCCTGAAAAGGCTGGTTTCCTTTGCTATCCAGGCCGGGATTTCCGGATTCGAGTGGATGGACGGTATCCCTGGTAATGTTGGAGGCAGCTTGCGTATGAATGCGGGTTCCATGGGCTCCGATATGTGGAACTGCTTTGTCTCTGCCATTTGCCTGGACGACGACGGAGAAATCCGTGAGCACAGGAAGGAGGACATGACCGCAGAGTACAGAATGATCCCGGACTTTGTGACGAGTCTCGTCCTGGAAGCGACCTTTCAAGGGTGTCCGGGGATTGATCCCGACTCCATGCTGGCACTGGTGGAGGAAAGCCGTAAGAAGCGGAAAACCACGCAACCCTTGGGGGCCAGCGCCGGATGTGTGTTCAAGAACCCGGCGGAGATCCCGGCTGGGCGTTTGATTGAAGAACTAGGCCTCAAGGGCACTTGCGTAGGCGACGCCTGCGTTTCCGAGGTCCATGCCAACTTTATCGTGAACCGGGGGCGTGCCCTGGCGACTGATGTGACGGAACTGATTGATCTCATTCGCGCGAAAGCGAAAGAAGAGCGCGGAATCGAATTGAAAAGTGAAGCCCAGGTCATCGGCGATAGAGAACCACAATTTTAGCGTATAAATAATTACGGTCATGAGTCTTTCCAAAGATACAAAAATAGCCGTCCTGATTGGCGGCCCGGGTGCAGAGCGCGAAGTTTCCCTCGTTTCCGGTAGCGCTGTGGCAGGAGCCTTGCGCGATGGCGGGTTCACTCATGTGACAGAAGTGGATGTCCAGACGCCGGACTTCACACTGCCGGAAGGAACGGAGCTGGCTTACAATGTGATCCACGGCACTTTCGGTGAAGATGGAGGAATCCAGCGTGTGCTCGAAGCCAGAGGAATGCCCTACACGGGAGCAGGAGTTCGAACCAGCGAGATTGCCTTCGACAAGGTCAAATCCAAGAAGGTGTTTGTCGAAGCTGGTGTTCCCACTCCTGCCAGTGAAGTTCTCGATTGCTCCAATGGCCTCGTGTTCCCGACGCTTCCTTTGCCTCTGGTAATCAAGCCGGCTTGCGAAGGCTCCAGCGTGGGAGTGCATATTGTTCACAAGCAGGAAGATTTGCTTCCCGCTCTGGAAGAGGCTGTCAGCCACGGTACGGAACTCCTCGTGGAGGAGTTTATTCAGGGCAAGGAACTCACCGTCGGCATCCTTGATGGAGTGGTTCTGCCTGTTGTTCACATTTGCCCGCGTTCAGGTTTCTACGATTTAAAGAACAAGTACCCCTGGATGAACATGGGGGGAGGTACGGATTACATTTGCCCGGCAAATATTTCCGAGGAAATCACGCGCAGCGTGCAGGAAGCTGCATTGAAGGCGTACAAGGCAGTAGGCGTTGAAGTTTACGGTCGCGTGGACGTACTGTTGCGCGAGTCGGATCAGACACCTTTCGTTCTGGAAATCAACACTATTCCGGGGATGACTCCCTCCAGTCTCCTCCCCAAGGCTGCTGGAGAAGCAGGCCTGTCCTACGAAGTCCTCTGCGAACGCATTGCAGAGATTTCCCTGGCTACCTGCCGGGAATAACCCCTATCCCTTTGCTTTTTGCTTCTGAACCATGGCCCGCAAATCCACAACTTGTATCCAACCGGGAAACAAGCGCGAGGAAATGCGGGCTTTGGAGAAGGAATTGATTAAAAAGGGGTTTCGTCCGCGATTCTGGAAGCGTTTTGGCCGCCGGCTCATTACCGTTGGGACGCTTCTGGTGATCTTCTTTGTGCTGGGATGGAGCATCAGGTTCCTGTGGACCAATTACATTTCCCAGTACGACGGGCTCTCCTTCAAAAACCTGGAGTTCAAGACGAACGGGGTGATTCGCGAGGATCAGATCCTGTCTCTGATGGGACTTCAGGGCAAAGAAGGACTGCTTGCATTGGACACTGATGCACTGGAACAAAAGCTGATGGCATTGCCTGCCATACGGAAGGCTACCGTCCGTCGCGAACTGCCATCCTTCCTGTGCGTGGAAGTCGATGCCAGGGTGCCTCTTGCCTGGCTGGATTGCCCCAAGCTGGGTATTCGGTCCCACGATGCCGACCATGGCATGTTTGTGGATTCGGAAGGGGTGGTATTTCCGTGCCAGAAAGAAATTCATAAGGATTTTATGAACTGCCCAATTCTTGCCGTCCCTACGCCCGAGGAAGGCGAAATCTCTCCCGGAGAAAGGGTAGATGCTCTTGGTAAGGCAGCAGATTTGATGGTTCTGATTCGCCGGGAGAACTCCGAATTCATCCCCAAGGTCAACCGTTTGAGCATCCGCAATGAATGGTCATACCTCGTCGAGTTCGAGGATGGATGCGAAGCTATATTTGGCGTGTATGAAACCGAACGGCAGGTCGAAAATTTCCAGTTGATCCAGCAGAATGCCCGTAAAAGCCATCGTAAGATACGGAGGATCAATTTGATTCAGGAACGCAATGTTCCTGTCGAATACGATAAAAACTACGAGTATATTCCTACTGCCGAGCCTGTCACGGAGTAAAAATGATCTCTAGCGTGACTTAGCCGTTGACCAATGTCCGGACACACGGCAATCTCACCCGCATGCGCATCGTATTCATGGGAACTGGCAATATCGCATTGCCTTCATTCCATCGGTTATTGAACAAGTCCAATGTTGTTGGTCTTGTGACACAACCGGATCGTCCTGTGGGAAGACGCCAGCAGATGATTGCCTCGGCTTTGAAGGGGATGGCAGAAGCTGCCGGTGTGCCAGTCCTGCAACCGGAATCATTGCGGCAGCCCGAGGGCTTCGAGCCTCTGGCCGCTTTGAAACCCGATCTCATCGTGGTGATGTCCTTTGGACAAATTCTTTCCGAGGAAGTGATTGCGTTGCCTCCTTTGGGATGCATCAATGCCCATGCTTCGCTTCTTCCCCGCCACCGTGGAGCCTCCTGCATTGCCGCCGCAATCAAGGAAGGCGATCCCTCCACAGGTGTGACGATCATGCACATGGTGCGCAAGCTCGATGCAGGAGATATCATCAAGTCTGTTTCCATCCCTCTGATGGGCAAGGAAACTTACGGGATGGTTCATGACGTACTCGCCAATCTGGCTCCCGATGTGCTGATGGACGTTATCCATGCCATTGAATCTGGTACTGCAACGCGAGTACGGCAGAATGAATACTTGTCGACATACGCTCCCAAATTGTTGAGAACAAATGGGTTGATTGATTGGAATATGCCTGCCGTGGAGATCGAACGCACGATGCGAGCCTATGATCCCTGGCCCGGTACCTACACCATGTTCAAGGATCGCAAGGACAGGATCAAGAGTTTGAAAATTTTTCCCTGCGCGAAAGTCAAAAAGGAGACTCGCGGCGTGCCAGGGGAAATCCTTGCTCTCAGTGAACACGGACTTCTCGTTGCCTGCGGTGAAGGTTGCCTGTTGATACCTGCCGTTCAGCCGGATGGTGGCAAGCGCATGACTGTGGCTCAGTTTGCCGCAGGACGCCCTCTGGACCCGGGGATGGTTTTCAACCCGGCTCAAGAAACTAAAAACGAATCTTAGTCGAAAACGATGGCATCATCCTTTTCCATGGATAGCCTGAACCGGGCGCAACGGCTGGCCGTCAGTACGCTGAATGGCCCGGTTTTGATACTGGCAGGTGCCGGGACGGGCAAGACGCGCACGGTGACCTGCCGCATTTCCCACATGGTGGAGCATGGCATCCCCGGACGCAGTATCCTTGCCGTGACCTTCACGAATAAGGCCGCCAATGAAATGCGCGAACGCATCGGGCAGATGGTTGAGCGCAAGGCCGCCCGTGCGATGATGATCAGCACCTTCCACTCGCTCTGTACCCGTATCCTGCGCGAAGACATAGGCAAGCTGGGCTACAAGGAAAACTTTACGATTTACGCCGGTAGCGACCAGGTTGGTCTGTTGCGCCAGTTGATTGTGCGGCATGGCGGACGGAAGGAGAAGGTGGATCCCAAGAATGTGCTGGCTGCCATGAGCTCGGTGAAAAATGTCGGGCTTAATATCGATTCGATCAAGGATGAACTCCTGGCGACTATTGCCTCTTCCTATCAACGTGAGCTGATAGCTCAGAATGCGGTGGACTTCGACGACCTGTTGATTATGGCGGAGAAGATACTGAGGGAGTATCCCGATGTTCGCGAGGCTTGGAGAAGTCGCTTCCGCTATATTACGGTGGATGAATTTCAGGATACCAATAGCCTGCAGATGAGCCTCCTTAAGCAACTCGTTGGCCCTGAACACAATGTTTGCGTCGTGGGGGATGACGACCAGTCCATTTATGGCTGGCGCGGTGCCCAGATCAGCAATATTCTCGACTTTGAACGCTTCTTTCCTAATCCGACGGTGATCAAGCTGGAGGAAAACTATCGCTGTACGGCTCCGATTCTCAATGCGGCCAATGCCCTGATTAAGCACAACCTCGGGCGTCGCGAGAAAACGCTTTATGCGCACAAGGGGGGAGGGGCGCCCGTGCGCCTCATTTCCATGCCTGGCGATGCCGAGGAAGCAGAGTTCATTATCAGTGATCTTGAAGAAATTCGCCGTCGCGAGAATAGAAACTGGGAGGACTTCGCCGTCCTCTTCCGCGCCAACACCCAGAGCCGCATCATCGAACAAACCCTTCGCGAACACAAAATTCCGTATAGGATGGTGGGGACGCAGAGCTTCTTTGACCGCAAGGAAGTGAAGGATTTGATCGCCTATTTGGGCTTGATGGACAACCCCAAGGCGGATTTGCACCTCTTGCGCGTTCTCAACACGCCTGCCCGCGGCATTAGTGAAACAACGGCTCACCTTGCTATTGACTGGAGTCGCGAGCACGAACAAAGCGTTTGGGAGGCGTTGAATGATGAAGAACTCCTGTCGCAGTTTTCTACGCGCGTTCGCAACAGTGTTCAGGAATTCTGTACCCTGGTGGACAAGTACGCCAACCTCTTTGCCGCCAGTGAGCAGGACTTCGGTGACATCATTACGGAATTGATTGCTGAAGTTGGCTATGAAGGATATGTCTGCCGTGGTTGCAAGACGGAGAATGAGGAACAAAAACGACTTATTGGCATCGGTGAGGTCAAGGCAGACCTCAGGCGTTATTGGGAACCGGGCAAGAAGCTGACGGACTATCTTGCCAAGGTTTCTCTCGACCAAGACGATGACGATGATGATGTTGAAAACAAGCCCGGCGTGTGCCTGATCACCATGCACGCTTCCAAGGGACTGGAGTTCCCGATCGTTTACCTCGTCGGATTGGAAGAAGGTATTCTGCCGCACAAGCGGTCTCTTGAAGACGGCAATTGTGATGAAGAACGCCGCTTGTTGTACGTCGGTATTACGCGTGCCCAGGAACGCCTGATGATGACCTTTTGTTCGACACGGCTTCGCTATGGCGATCGCATGCCATGTCGTCGTTCCTCGTTTATCAGTGAAATCCCGGAAGACCTCTATACGTATGAGACTTGGGAGGAAATCATGGAACAGGAAATTTCCCCCGAGGAAGAAACGGACTTTCTCTCATCCCTCCGTAGCATTATCATCGACGAAGATTAACCCCTTTTCGTCAGTGCTTGGAAATATCGGAGACGACGGCTTTATGTACGGCTCCGGGGATGGAAATGGTGTCCGAATGTACGGGTAGCAAGGGAGATGTGGTAAAAATGCGGTTTTCCCTCAGGATGGGGAACTGAGCCGGCGTCGTGGTTCCGAATCCCGTACCTGTTTCGCGATAAACATCCAAAAATTTATCTCCCAAGGGTTTAAAGATGGAAGATGAAGGAGGGGCATTAAAATTGCCAGCCATGATAATGGGCATGTTGCCGACCTTGGAGGCTTGTTGCTTGAGCACCGAGAGGACATTGCCAATCTGGAGGCGGTGCAGAGAACGCAGATTGGAGTAGTACTTCCAGTGGTCAGGAAGCAGGAAGTTCATCTTCGGCTGGCGGTGTGCCAGGCTGACGTTGACCAGGCGAATGGGAAGGTTGGAATTGCTGGGGATCCAGTCCACCGCAAGACTTTCCGTATCGGGAACGAAGGATGCCTGGGAAAGTTCACCGTTGGCGCAAATGATGGCACAGGTGCCAATTTGGCGGGCGCGTGCCGAGTTGCCGAAAAGACTGAGTGCCATTTCGACGGTCTGGTTCGGGTCGCGAGCCCCCTGAAGGAAAATGACATCGGCATTGAGCAGTGCCAGTGCCGATGTCGGGATATTTCCCATACCCCGGCAGTCAATAGTAACGATGCGCCACGATTGAAGACCGGGATGAAGAGGCATCTTGTATTGGTTCATGCCTGTCCTCGCGATAGAGGGCAGGGAGTCCAGTGTAGTAATGCCGTAGAGTGCCCAGAGAATGAAAATGGCAAGCCCGAGTTTAGAGCGGAAGAATATCCACGCCAACACTGCGGGGATGCCTAGTACCAATGCCCATATCCACTGGGGGATGGTTGACAAGATGGCCGTTGCATCGGCTCCTTTGTAAAAGGCAAAGGCTATAAGAAACAGCCCGCACATGGAAAATACCGCCATAAGCCTGCCACATTGGAGACCCAAATTGCGGTAGGCTGTGTTGCTGTGCTTTCTGTGGAGGCTGGTCGGGGATGCGGGCACAGGGAGGAGGAAAAAAGGCAAGCAGTTTTACATGCCGAAACCGGGAGGCAGATCCAGACCGCCCGTCAGCTTTTTCATTTCAGCGGCGGACTTTTCCTTACCCTTGGTGATGGCGTTGTTGATGGTGGTGAGCAGCAGTTCCTGAAGAAATTCTGCATCGTTGGGATCAAGAATGGACGGATCAATAGTCAGGGCAGTGATGTCGCCACTACAGGTTGCTGTGACTTTGATTTTTCCGGATGCTCCTTCCGCTTCGACGGTTTCAGCGGCAAGCTTTTCTTGAGTAGCGGCAAGCCCGGCTTGCATTTGCTGGGCTTGTTTCATCAATTTCATAATATTCATGGTGTGAGGTCTATGGTGTGGGTTGTGAAGGAGATTTCGTGTTAGGGAAGGATGCGGGCTTTGAATATGGAAAGAGCCTGTTCGATGAAGGGATCCTTGTAGTATTCGTCTTCAACCTCTTCTTCTTTCGGCTTTTGCTCTTCGACGCGTGCTTCAGGGGCGGGAGGCTTGATTTGGGGGGCTGGTTCCGGTTCTGGCTCTGGTTCCGGCTCAATGTAAGGCTCGGTTTCGATCGGTTCCGGGATGAGATCGCTGATTTCAACACGGAGGGTAACAGGGCTGTCCAAAAGTTCGGAGAGGATATTTTCCGCCTGTTCCTTGAGCCCTGGGTGTTGCAGGGTATCGCGAGCCTGACTATCGGTGGGGTGTACCCCGACAGTGTAGAAGTCACCAGTGCGACTGAGGAAGGCGGAATGCTGGATGAATTCAGCCTTGAGTGGCGATGTTTCTGCAAGGCGGGCAAGGGTTTCTCTCCACGCAGCATCATTTTGCAGATGGTCTCTGGGGTCTTCTTCCGGTTCTGGGTATTTGTTGTGGAAAGAGCCCTCTTCGGGGTCTCCCGTGAACAAATTATTGATGAAGTATTCCGTCCCTGTATCTTCCGGAGTGCTGAAATCACCTTCGTCAGCTTCCTCATTCGGCTCCGGGGGACGCACCGGGTCGGAGGACAGGGCTGAGATGAAGGGCGTATGAACGGGAACCGATTCCAGTGATTCTTCTTCCAACTGAGGTTCCTGAACATGATCAGGTTCGGGCTGAGAGTGGGGAACTTCGGTTTCAGCAGGAGCCTCGGTTTCAGCAGTGGCTTCAGTTTCAACGGTAGCTTCGGTTTCAACGGTAGCTTCGGTTTCAACGGTAGCTTCGGTTTCAACGGTAGCTTC
>CAYVAI010000007.1:0-33862 GCA_964448375.1 uncultured Akkermansia sp. | reverse complement strand
CGGTTTCAACGGTAGCTTCGGTTTCAACGGTAGCTTCGGTTTCAACGGTAGCTTCAGTTTCAACGGTAGCCTCGGTTTCAGCAGTGGCTTCAGTTTCAACGGTAGCTTCAGTTTCAACGGTAGCTTCAGTTTCAACGGTAGCTTCAGTTTCAACGGTAGCTTCGGTTTCAGCAGGAGCTTCGGTTTCAACAGGAGCTTCGGTTTCAACAGGAGCTTCGGGGGGGGCTGATATCGCCGGGGAAGTAACTTCCGCCACAGGTACCGGTGGGGAAAAGACGGGAGGCGTCGCAATCTCAATCGGTGTGTGTGGAAGTGGTGCTCCAGCAATGGCCTTGATGATGTCGCTGATACTGGCTTCTGCCATGGCATGAACGGCTTTAATCAGCCCCATTTCCAGATGAAGTCTCTTCTGGGTGGACCACCTCATTTTATCTTCCGTTTCAGAGAGGACTTCGACGAGGCGGAGGATTTTATCCGTTTTCGTTTTGGTGACGATGGCAGAAATGCGTTCCTGAAGTGGGAGAGGGATGGATGCAATTGAGGCAGATGCGTCCACTTTGCTGACCAGGACTTCGCGGACTGTTGAGATGATTTCGGAGAGGAGCTGCCCCATGTCGCGTCCAGCTTCCGCCTGTTCCTGAACGAGGTGGAGAAGGGCGGGCAGGTTCTTTTCCAGAATCAGGGCCAGCCCGGAGGCAACGGTTTCACGCGAGGTGATGCCGAAGATGTTGAGCACTTGTGCCTCTTCGACGGAATTGTCACAGAAGGAGACGAGCTGGTCGAGCATGGATTGGGCATCGCGCATCCCGCCATCTGCTACTTTAGCGATGGCAAAAGCTGCTTCGCGGGATAGCTGGACGTGCTCTAATTCACAAATATGCAAGAGGTGGTCGGCAATGATTTCCGCCGGAATTGGCCGCAAATCGAAACGCTGGCAACGCGACAAAATTGTTGGTAGAATTTTGTGCGGCTCCGTCGTGGCAAAGATGAATTTGACGTGGGGGGGCGGTTCCTCCAAGGTTTTCAGGAGAGCGTTGAAGGACTCCTTGGTGAGCATGTGAACTTCGTCGATGTACACGATGCGGAAGGTGCCTCGGGACGGGGCGAAACGTACATTGTCGCGCAGATCGCGAATATGGTCGATGCCTCGGTTGGATGCACCGTCGATTTCCAGAACATCCAGACTGCGCCCTTCGGCAATTTCCTGGCAAATATCCTCGGTTGGGTCGAAGTCCGCGCGTGGTCCGCCCGTGCAGTTTAGCGCCTTGGCAAAAATGCGTGCAGTGGATGTTTTGCCCGTTCCCCGGGGGCCTACGAACAGGTAGGCATGCGCCAGGCGGTTCTGCTCAATGGCATTGCGCAGGGTGCGGACGACATGATCCTGACCCAGGACATCGTCGAAGGTCAGGGGACGGTATTTTCTGGCAAAGACCTGATAGCTCACGGTGAAACAGCGTAATGAAAAGCCCGGGAAGATCAAAGCAAATTACGAATTATTTCTCGAATCCCTGCGTCAACATTGTGGGAAGTCGAACCATCGTATTGCCAATCAGGCACTGTGCTCGGCGAGGAAGGCCTTTCTCGATAATGCCGCGTAAGCGCCATTCATGGCAATGAGTTCATCGTGTGTACCTTGCTCAATGATGCGTCCCTGCTCCAGAACGCAGATGATGTCTGCGTGACGGATGGTGGAGAGGCGGTGGGCGATGACAAAGGTGGTTCTGTCTTTCATCAGGGTATCCAGTGCTTGCTGGATTTGTTTCTCCGTGTGGGTATCGACGCTTGCCGTTGCTTCATCCAGCAGGAGGATGGGGGGATTTTTCAAGAGAGCACGGGCGATGGAAATGCGCTGTTTTTCACCTCCGGAAAGTTTGATGCCTCGTTCGCCGACATTGGTGTCCAATCCTTGCGGGAGCGCACGGACAAAGTCGTCTGCATGTGCGGCGGCCAGAGCCTGGAAGATTTCCTCGTCGTTTGCATCACGTTTGCCGAGAAGCATATTCTCTTTTACTGTGCCATTGAAGAGGAAGGATTCCTGGGTGACGTAGCCCAGAACCGGCCGGAGGCTCGTCTTGGAAAGCTCCGAAATTGCCTGACCATCGAGGTAGATCTCACCCTCCGTATATTCATAGAAACGGGTGAGAAGGGAAAGAAGTGTTGATTTGCCGGCACCTGTGGATCCAACGAGGGCAACCATTTGCCCGGGCTGGACGGCAAGATTGATATTGTGGAGTGTAGGCGCCTCCGGCATGTAGCTGAAGGAAACATGGTCGAAGATGATTTCCCCCCGGACAGGGGTGCGGAGTTGCTTGCCAGCCTCTGCATTTTCTTCTTCCCTTTCATCCAATATCTCAAAAACGCGAACGGCGGCGGCTCTGCCTCCAAGCAGGATGTGATTGAGCTGGTGAAGTCTGGCTAACGGCTCATAGAGAAACCCCATCATCAGGAAAAACTGCAGCCATTCTCCCATATCCAGCCTTCCTTGCATGACAGCTTGTCCTCCGAAGGCCAGCACGGCCACAAACCCAAGGGAACTGATGAAGCTCATGCCTGGGTTGAAGATGGCCCAAAAACGCATGATGCGCATCGTGGCAGATTGAAGGACGGTAGAGAACTGGCGGAAAATGCGGTGTTCTTCCTCTTCTGCCGCGTAGGCTTTCACCTGGCGTATTCCCGCTATGTTATCATGCAACAGCGCGTTGAGATCGCCCATGGCTTCCCTCTCTGCTCGGAATCGCCCGTGGTTGTCGCGTGAGTAAAGCAGGGAACCAACCAGAAGCAGGGGTAGAGGAACCGTTGCCCAGATCGCAACCGATGGATTTGTATAAAAAAGAGCCGCCGCCATGATAAGCACCTGGATGGAGGCTACCAGCCCCTGTTCCACCCCGTCGATCAGGACGCGTTCCATCGAAGTCACGTCCTCCATGATGCGCGACATCACATCGCCCGTTCGGCGCGAATCGAACCACGAAAGCGGCAAACGCTGGATTTTGTCGTGCAAATCGCTACGGAGATCGAAAATGACTTTTTGCTCGAAAGTATTATTAAGGAGGATACGGCACATGTTGCAGGCATCGCGGATGAGGAATCCTCCAAGTGCCAGACCCGACCAAAACAAGAGTTCATCCCACTTTTTTTCGGGCACAATCGTGTTGGTAATATGGCGTGTTACCTCGGGAAAAATGACGAGAGCCAGCGTCATCATGAGGGCGCAGAATAGCTGTAAACTTGCCAGAATAGGGTATTTACGCAGATAGGAGAATACTCGGAAGAGTGGATGCATCGTGGTTTTTTGTTACCCCCGGAAGCCCTCCGAGGAAAGAAAAAATCGCTTACGTGTATTTTGGAGTTGAAATCGTCTAATCAACATGACAGTTTGTAAGGAGTTTACGAAACCTATAACTACCGCCCTTTCATCCTATGTGGACCAAAATCTCAATCGCAGCCATTGTTGTCTTGCTTGCCGGTGGCGTTTTCGCCTACAAGAACTCGGAGGCTCTTAAAGTAGAAATCCAGGCATGTAAAGCTGCCGAGGATGCACTCGCCAATACAAATGCTCTTCTCTCAGACGAAAAGGGCAAGCTGGCTGATGCTACACAAAAGAAGAACTCCTATGAAGCCGACTACAAAGCCCTTCAGCAAAAACTGGAAGAGTTGATTGCTTCCAATGATGCCATGACCAAAAGCATGGGGCCGAAGGAAGAAGAACTCAAAACCATGGTTACTCAGCTTGATGCCATCAAGGCCAAGAGCAAGGACATGGCCAATGTTGCCGAAACCATGCGTGAAATTGAAACCATGAAGGAAGACAACAACAAGCTGAAGGCTCAGGTTGACGCTGCCTCTGCCAAGCGCGATGCTCTTGTTGCCAGAATCGGCCAGATTGAAAGCGGTGTTGCTGCTCTTAACAAACTGGAATCCGACCAGCGCGCTCATGTATCTCCCGCCTCTCTCAAGACATCCATTCGCAACGTTTATGACACATGGGGCTTCGTAGTGTTGGATTCCGGCGCAAACTCCGGTATCGTTCTTGGTTCTCGTCTGGCGGTTCTTCGCGACGGAGACAAGATTGCCGAACTCTCCGTTAGCAACGTGGAAACGGGTAAGTCCTCCGCGGACATCATCCCATCCTCTCTCACTGAAGGTATTCAAATCCGTCCCGGTGACCAGGTGGTGGCCGTTCGTCCACAGTGATTTTCCTCCCACCTACCAACAATACTATTTACCTTTAAGATACGTCCATGAAACCCGCTCTCTTAATACTCTTGCTCCTTGTTGGAGGCGCTGGTGCCTACTTCTCCTACAACCAGCAGGCTGAATTTTCAGCCGCGATTGTGAAGAAACAGGAACTGGTTGAGACAAACGTGAGACAGTCCGCCCTCCACCAGAAGACGGAAGGTCAGCGTGAAGCCGCTGAAAAGGAAAGAGACCAGTGGCTGAAGAGCCGAAGCGAAAGCCAGGCTGAAGTCTCCAAACAACAGGACATCGCCGCCGAATTGACGACCAAGCAGGAAGCTATCGTCAAGGAATTGGCTGAGAAAAAAGCCCTCTTCCAACAGGTGGAAGACGAACTTGCCTCCTACGGTGTGAAAGACCCGCAGGAAGTCGTCACCATGATGGAAGATGCCAAGAAGAAGACCGAAGAGCTCAATGGTGCTCTTGAGGAAATGAACACCCTCATTGAAGCTTCCAGCAAGAAGGCAGCCCAGAAGGAACTTCAGTTGGCTGCTCTTCAGAAGAATCAGGAGCTCTACAAGGCCAAGTTTGCCACCAACTCCAAGGAGTATCAGGTGACTGCTGTTGATCCTCAGTGGGGCTTCGTTGTTCTCAATGCTGGCGAAAGCAGCACGCTTGAACCCAACACCGTCCTCCTTGTGACGCGCAACGGCAAGAACATTGCCAAGTTGAAAGTCACCTCCAAGGAAAGAAGCCAGACTGTGGCTGACATCGTCCCCGGCACTCTCGCCAAGGGCAACAGAGTGGAAGCTGGCGACAGCGTATTCCTTCTCTCCCCGCAGAGCTGATTGTGGGGGGCTCCTGAGTAAAAGGTTCCCGTAAACATCTTCGACCCGGCATTCTTTGTGAATGTCGGGTCTTTTCTATGCCGTGAAATTAAGATAAAGCCAATGTTTCTTCTTGCAATCGTGTGTGTCGGAATCATCATTACCTATGATGAAATCTCTCGTCATGATGTTAAGTATGTGCCTTGCGGGTATGGCCTTGAGTTCGTGTGTCAGCCAAGACCCCATGGATAAAACACGTGTCCCCCAGCCTCCTTCCGGGACGACTGAGCGCTTGAAACCTCAGAATCAGGTTCTGCCATTTGAACAAAATGGACTGGGACCCTTAGCTAATCCTCGTCGTTAGGCGATTGAAAACCACCTGTTTCCCGATGCAGTCAGTTCTGACTTGCGGCTGTGCTTTCATGGTTTTGTCTTGCCGTATCGGGAAGGTGATGGTAGGGAATATGAAAACAATCAGTTATGCCCCAAGCTATGAAACATTTGATGACGGCCTTGTGCCTGGGTGTCCTTATCACAAGCTTTTCCTCCTGCGCGTTTATGATGAATGATAGCGGGAAAGATGGAGAACGCATTCCCCAGCCCCCTCCCGGCACTACAGCCCGGCAAAAGCCTTGGAACGAAACTCAACGATTTGAGGCCGAAGCAACGCTTGGACCCTTGGCCAAGCCCCGCCGCTAAATGCTAGCGCCTCTAGCGCCCTTTGTGCTTCCGATTTTGGCAGCTACCGGATTGATTCGCTGGCTGTCCTCGAATTTCAAAAAGCCGTACCTTCTCCATGGGCGAGAAAGTACGGCTTTGAATTGTTATCGGAAAATCTATTTGCGGGAGTTGCGCCTCATCCCTGGCTCATGAGGGAAGCGGATAATACTTATCCAACAACTCTTTGGTAATTTGAACCGGGTCTCCCTGTGGTGTAGTTGGGTAGCCATTGCCGCAACGCTCAGCCCATTTGCCTTCATGATCGACATTCCAGGGTTTTGTATTCACTGACTTCTCTGTGCCTATCGTCTCACGAAGTTGCTTGATAAACTCCTCCCAGCGGGGGAGATAATAATCCTTAAGCAAGCCCTGCCACTCGCGCTTGGCATAATCTGTCAGACCAGCGCCAGGTGCCCCCCAGGTGGTCAGAATTTGGCGGGCATTCCGTTCATAATAATCTTTTTCTGCAGGAGTTTTTCCCCATGCGCGAGCCTTTTCAATCCAAGATCCGAGCAGAAATTCGTGTCGAGAACCCACGAGGCGGTCGAGATCGCGGATCAGGCCGAGCATCCTGTCTCCCTGTTTCTCCAATTCGGCTTTGTCCTGTTGCTTGTAGGCTGCCATCAGGGCGGGCTGTGTATTATCCGTCTCATAGGCCAGAATCTGGCGCATGAGATTAACGATATCATAGCGGTATGCATCGTTCTGCTGGCTTCCCGGGGAGGCTTGGAGCATACTTCTCAGAGCTTCCACCATACTGTGAATCATCATCCTGTTGCGCACTTGGGGCACTTCTGTAAGCGCTGTGTCGGGCAGTTTGGCAAGTTCTCTCTGGTCAAAAATGGGACGCCGCGTGCAAACAGAACTCCTGTCGCGGTAGGAGACGGGGTAGCGATTGAAGACATCGTTGATCAGGATATTCCATCCTTTGACAACTGCGGGATCATCCATCCCGGCTCGCCGGCGAGCATAGGCATCGTACCAGGTCTTCATATCGGGTGCTGCCTGGTCGTGCCAGGGAGCTTCCAAAGTGAACTCAAAGCCAATCGGGTAGGCAGCAATACCTTCCAGTGTTGATCCGATACCTGTGCAATTGGGCACCTTCATTGCTTCGGCAATCGACTTGGCGATCTTTTGCATCGGAGCACACTGATAGGTATTGCCTCCGAAGTTAGCCAAGTAGTTCCAAATGAAGGGAGCCTTGTTGAAATGATTCGTCTTGCGGTACAGTTCGCGATCTTCGCCCATATATTCCAGCAGAACCATCTTCCCGGGAGGGAGGGCGCCCAGCATGCCATCCAGGGGAGACTTGCCATCCTTGTTCCTCTGTTGCCAACGAGGCATGAAATCAAAAGTCCACCCCATTTGATACCAAACGGCTTTCGGATCGGCATCTTCCATGCCTTTGGCAATCATTTGGGCGACAGAAGCAATGTAATCCGGCTCCCAGCTGGGCGGTGTAATCTCGTTGAAAGGGTCGGCGGCATAAAGGTGATCCGTACCGTACATCTCTGCCTGTTCCTTCAGAAAACGCTTCTGAATATCATTGAATAGAGGGTCCGTAGCATCGAGAAACCACGTATTGTACTTCTGGAACCCAGCCCAGGGTTCAATCGCTGTGATTTTGGCATCAGGGCAAACCGACTTCAAAGCCTCTGGAACATGTCCTGCAAAACCAGCGAGGATAGGCTTCATTCCCAGGGCACGAGCTTCATTCAGGAGATGCTTCTGAATACTTGCCTGCCCTTCAATGTAGCCCTTTGGAAGCGGACCACCCCACTTGTCGATATTCGCCATCCGGTGCCAGGCCAGGTGAGCGGGAGCCGAGAAAAACGAAAGAATCTGCTCCTGCGTCAATCCATACGACTTCCACACCTTCAGCCACGTAGCTTCCTGGCCTCCGTGAATCAGCGGACGATTCACACCATTCATCGCCATCCAGTCCAGAAAGCGCTGCCACCCAGACAAATCTGTGTACGGGAAGGTATAGCCATACGTACAATAATTCAGGAAAAACCTCTCCTTTGCCTTACATACATGCCTTTCCTTGCCCTTTGGAAGGGGCAGGGGGCCTTCCAGAGACAGAGGCTTGACTGCCTGCCAGTCGTAACTTGCCATCGCATGATAGCGCAGATACCAGTTGAAAGCCATCGCCAGACTTACCCCATCATTACCTCGAAGAACAATGCGATTATTGCGGACATCAACCTCAAAAACATCCAGGCCTCCCTCATCTGGAATCAACTCGCATATGAACAACGTAGCATGCGCAGGCAAAACGCGGGAGATCAAAGCCTGTGCTGCTGCCAAGGGTGCCCTCTCCTGTCCAGTTGAGACAGATTGCATCGGTGTCATCTCTTCTGACTGTGCCACCGGAAACGCACAAAGAAGTACAGGAACTGCCAGAGAAGAAAAAAGAAAAGTTTTCACATCCACCTTATACGTTTCCTCTCACTATAAGTTTTCAATCCAGGGTGTAAATTTTGCCATTATTTCCGTCACATATGTTTCATACGTGATAAGTTGCTTTACACTCGCCCTGCTTTTTAGTAGGTAACATTCCGTTACGCGGAGAGATGGCTGAGTTGGTTTAAGGCACTCGACTCGAAATCGAACGTACGGGAGACCGTGCCGAGGGTTCGAATCCCTCTCTCTCCGCCATAATCCTTAGAAAAACCCTTGTGGAATCCTTATTCTGCAAGGGTTTTTCTGTTGTTGGAAGGATATGGAACTTGACGGAAGGTGTAAGATATGGTGTAAGTTTTTGCATGGCTATTATTCGGCGCATTCCTGGTTCCAGGTATTGGATTGCTCAGTTTAAGGTTGGTGATCAATTAGGAGGTTGGAAGACGATTACCAGGAGTACGAAGGTGGAGGTGGAGCCTCGTGATGGTTCTTCTGCTCGGCAGGCTCGAACTGACGCCCAGAAGATTGCTGACAAGTGGGAGTTTGTGGCTAAACGTGGTGTGAGGGAAAAACAGGTGAGACGCGTGATGATTGAACTGGCTCAGGAGGTGGCTGGTCTTGATGTGGCTATTCCTACTGTACGTGATTGGTTTGATCGGCAGGTGATGGCGATTTCTAAGGAAGGTCTCCGCCCTGCTACGATCCGAAATTATTATGATGCTAAAAAAAAGCTTTTTATGTTTTTGGGTGAAAGGGCGGAGTGGACTGTTGACCGGATTGTATCAAGGGATATGAATGATTTTAAGGGATGGTTATTGGAGCGGGTAGGGGTGGTTACGGTGAATAAGGTTTTGGAGCTGGTGAAGCGGGTTTTTGCCGATGGGGTTCGCCTGCAGGTGTTTGACGAGAACCCGTGTGATGCCGTGAAGCCTGCGAAGATTGCAAATGCCGATAGAAATAAAGCGGGGAAAAGGGCTTTTACTCTTGAGGAATTAAGACGTGTCTTGCTGTGGGCCGATGATGAGATGAAGTCGATGGTGTTGGTGTCGCTTTATACGGGAGGGCAACGCTTGGGGGATGTGGCGAATCTTAGGTGGAATGCGGTCGACTTCGAGCGTAATGAAATTCGAATCTGTACGATGAAGACGGGGAGGCCTATGCTGGTGCCGATGATTGGGGGACTGAGAGCATTTTTAGAGGAGAGAAGGAATATGGTTTCTGATGAGTGGGTGCATCCTCAACAGCATGCCTTGTATGAACGGAGGGGAAGTGCTCCTGTTTCCAGGAATTTTATGGTTGTGTTGTTTCAGGCGGGATTGATTGCTGATGATCCTTTGCGAGCAGGGGTGAAGGTGAAAAGACGAATTGTTTCTGATGTCGATAGAAAGAGGCGTAAAAATGAGTTGTCGTTTCACTCTTTACGGTATACGGCAACGTCTATGTTGCATGCTTCTGGTGTTCCTTTTGCTTTGGTTCAGGAGATTGTGGGGCATGATAGCAAGGATGTTCATGAGGGATATATTTCCAAGTTTGGTGAGAAAACGGTTCTGGATGCGTTGGAGAAGTTGCCGGATTTGGGTTGATTTTATATTACGGTTTTGATTTGTTATGGGTATGGGTGATCGCTCTGATGATAAACGGCAAGATGCTGAGAGGACGGAAATTTCTGAATCTTCTCGGTCTGAATCTGGTAGTGGAGGGGGCTCTGTGAGTAGAATATGGTGGTGGGAGCAATGGCAGGGTTTGAAAACAGGAAAATCGATTTGGCTTGCTGTTTTGATGGCTGTTGCTGTGTGTTGTCTTTGGGTGGTTTTGTATTGGCTCAATGGTAGATTGGCTTTTGGGTTGGAGATGGATATGAGAAATTTGTATCCTTCGTTTGCTGTTGTTCAAACTATTTTTACGGGGCTTGCTTTCTGGGGGGTTCTTGTGAATATCATATTACTGAAAAAGCAAGCGGTTAATGAAAGGGAAAAGTATGAAAAGGAATGCAGGCGTGCGGATGAAAAGTTTAATAAACAGGATTTTGAATCTAAATTCTGGAATATGCTTAATTGTTTGAATGATGTGAGAGAAAAAATATGGATTGATGAAAAGATAGGTAAATATCGCTATTTTGATTTTACATCAGGAAAGGAACGTATCCAAGGTATTGATATGATTCGATATATTTACAATAATCATTTAACTGATTGCCGTGGATATGTCGATAATTTCATACCTAAATATTGTGATTTATCTGTTCATAATTCGGGGAAAACAATATCATTTTATGAATCAGGGTGGGATCCATATGATTATAAAATTGGAGCATATCGTATCGATACGAAAAAAGGGAGGATAGTGACAGATCATTCTTCGGATTGTAAGAGTAATATCAAACAAATATTTACGGGGCTGTATGTATGTATTTTATGTTTGGAGTCATGGATGTCATTATTTTTCAATATTATTATTTTCATTAAAGAATCGAATTTGAAAACTTTTGATAAACAACGATATTTTAAAATTTTAAAATATTCAATATCACGAGAGGAAGGTAATATTTTGATTTATCTTGGAAGGTATATAAATGATAATTGTATATCTAAAGCAAGGAATTTTTGTATTGAAGAAAGAATATTATGTAATGATTTTGGGACGTTGATCACAAATAAATTTTTTTTGCAATTAATGGAAGGGATGTACGAGGATGATGGAAAATGTTAGTTTGTATTGTGCGGAGAAGTATTTCGGGGATTTGTTGAAGCGGGTTCCTGTTGATCGGTTGTTGTGTGAGGTTGAGGAGATGCGGCTTGATGGGGCGCAGCGGGCGGAGGTGGATGAGGTGCGTAGCTGGCTGGATGAGGCCAGGGTGAGGTGGATGGCTGGTGGCGGGGATTTGTGTGATGATGATTTGCTGGTGTTGAAGGAGGGGATGGTGTGCAGGTATGAGGTGTTGAGACGGATTCAGTGGGTGTGTTTGCAGGTGAGGGTGCGGAGGTTGGAGGGTGAGGTTGTACGGCTGAAGGGGGATTTTATGCCGTGGGTGTGCTATGGGATTTCTGCTGTTTGTTTGATTGGGGTGGTTGTGCTGGCTTATTATGTTGTCTCTGTTTATTCGGTTGCGCAGCGGGAAGCTTCCCGTATGGATTCGTTGCAGGAGGGGATGATTCTTAAGAGGATACGATAAAAAAAGCCGCTCTTCTGGAAGAGCGGCTCGGTGGAGGGGGGGGGGGTGGGGGTTAGTTGAGGTTGACGGGGACGGTGTCTTGGTCGAGTTGATAGGCTCCGCTGCTGCAGAAGCCGAGGAAGGGGAGGAGGAAGATGCAGCCGCCTACGATGTCGAGGACGCCTGTGGTGGAGAGTTCGCTATCGACGACGGCGACTCCGCTTTTGTTCCCTGATTTGGCTGTGATGGCTACTGATTTGTTTTTTTTGAGGGTGGCGGTGACGGTGCCTTGACCCATGGGTTCTCCGTTGACGTAGACGGTGGCGTTGGGGTCATTGGGGACGATTTTGATGGTTTGTTTGCTGGGGGAGGCCAGGGAGCAGGAGGCGAGGGCGATTGTTGTTGCCAAGGCGGAGAGAATTTGAACAGAATGGTTCATAGGACTGTTCTTTTATGCATTTTTCTGTGAGGTGGCAAGAATGATGTTTGTTTTTTTTTCGAGATGTTTTTTTGTTGATTTGGTAGCGTGTTTATGGATATTCTCTCGATTGTTATTTCTTGGTGTTTTATACGTAGATCCGTGAAGGTTGCCAGGAAGGTGTAAAGATCGAATATTTCCCCAGGCTGTAGGGTGGCTTCTACCCAGCGGCACAGGGCTTCATGCTCCAGTGCCAAGATCCGCATGGCCCACGCCGGTGATGTGACGCATGTCTCTTTTTTCTCGATAATTGAGGGCTGGGGTTGCGGGGGCGGTTTGCATGCGTTCTTCGGCATCACGAGTGAGTTCTCGTGCGCACCATTCTTCAATGCTCATGCCATCAAGGGCGGCAGCGGCGGCGATGAGTTTGTATTCGTCCTGGCTGACGAGTGTGGAACAGATTTTCCATTGCGATTTTTCCGCTTGCTGAGCAGCCGCTTCTTCTTGTTCTTGGTGCATCAAGGTTTCTATGATGGCCAATTTTGCTGGGGGTATAATTCCACGTGCGGCAAACCAACCTTTTACAGTGAGGTAGGTGACGAAACATTTTTCGGCCAGTTCTTGCCGTGACATGCCTGTTTCTTTGAGCCAGTTTTTGATCGTCTTTTTGATCTCATCTTGCTGTCCATCCATGGGTGGAAGGTAGGAAAAATACTACCTAGGAGCAAGTAAAATTAAAATAAAGGAGTAAAAAATCACCTTTTTTGTTGACGATGGGTGTGATTTTGCTACTTGTTGGGCATGAAGCACACGATTGCTAAGAAGAAGATTGAGTACGAGCTGAGACCAACGGTGGATTTTGCCCGTGAGGCGGAGGCGGCGGCTCTCAATATTAAGCGTGATAGCCTGGACAGGGCGACGTTGTTGGCGGCGGCGGTGAGGAGGCTGCGCCGGGAAGGGGTGAAGAAGGTTTCCTGAGCTTTTAGGGGAGGTGTTGCGATGGATGATGTGTCTCAATTGTCAGAGGAGGATGTGAACAGGGTGGCCCGGGTGGTTGTGGGGATGCTGGCGGCTTCTTTGCAGGGGGCTTCTCCTGTGCCGCGGCAGGAGGATTGGGTGAAGTTGCCGGAGGTGTGCAGGGTGTTGGGGGTGAAGAAGTCCTGGCTTTATGCGTTGAAGGGGCGACATCCGGAAATTCAACGGAATGTGAAGAGGAATCCCTGGGATAGAATGGGGGCTAGTTTTTGGTGTGTGGCGGCTATTCGGGAGGTTGTGTCCCGGGAGGGGGTGTGTGGTGGTGTGCAGGAAGGGGGGGAGGTGTGATGAGGGAGGGGGCTGTTGGATGTTGCGATGGGGTGCCGGGGAGTGCGGGGTTGTTGAGGAGGGTGATGTGCCTGGCTTTGTTGGGGGTGACGCAGGTGAGTGAGTTGATTGTGCTTTCTCAGATTGCTCGTGGGGAGGGGCGGTGGAGGCAGTTGAGGCGGAATCCTGCGCTGAAGAAGGATAATTTGAACCGGGTGTTGCGGCGTTTGGTGGGGAAGGGGCTGGTGTGGAAGGATGATGATTTTGAGATGTGGGTGGTGTGTGAGGATGTGGCGTTGGCTATGGATGGTGTATTTCGGGATGTGGCGGTGGATGGGGGTACACGGGATGGGGGGGCGGAGGAGGGTAAGGGTTTCTCTGGATCGGAGGGCGAAGGCTGATCTGGAGGAGGTGTCCCGGGGGCGTGGTATGGTCGTTCGGACTGTATAAAGGCATGTTCGCTCCCGGGACAGGCAATTTTCTTTTAACTCACTGAATTATAGAAATTATGAATGAAGAACGAAGAGAGAAGCTGATGGCTGTGAAAGTCGGGTTGAAGGCTCTGTATGAGGAGTTGTCGTCTATCCGAAGGGATGAGGGGGCGGAGATCAGGCTGAAGGAGGAGGTGTGTGAGTCGGTGGATTTGCTGGGCTTGCCGGATTATGGCTTTGAACGGAAGATGCGCATTGTGCTGCATTTTGTTAATGATGCGGAGGATCATGTGTCGGCTGCGTTGGATGAGGTGATTGCGGCTTTGGGCGATTGAATGGGATTTTAACACTAACAACTGATTATATTATGCCTACGTTAAAGCCGGAAAAGGTGTGTGTGGTGTCCGAGAATGGTTTGGACAGGATTGAGTTCGAGATTCATAAGAGGCTGGGGACGGATAACCGTTTCTATTTGAATTTTGGTAAGGTGACGGGCCGGGACAAGGAATATGCCGATATTGTTTACGAACCGTTTTGTATGGGGTCGGTGAATTGTGCGGAGAGGAGCAGGGTTGAGCAGGAATATGGCATTAAGCGGGTTGAAGGTTATGGCTGTAAGCGTGAGCTTGTTTCCGATAGGGATAATTTTTCCCGGTACATTCATAAGGTGCTGATGCCTTATGTGGAGGTGGAGACGAGGGTTGAACGGGTGATTTTGATTAAGGATTCTTCTCAGGGTACGTACTATGTGCGGGATGATGGGGAGGTTTTTTCGTGCTATAATGATGCGAAGTCGGAGGGAGGTTGCTGTGAGGTAAAGGGGGAATGGAGTGGGTTGACGGGTATTGAAAGGGGGAGGGATGGTGTTTCCTGTGCGTTGTGTGTTTCGTTTTGCTGCATGGACAAGGTGTCGAAGGTTTCACGAGGCGGAACGTTGGTGAAGTATGAAGACCCGCGGGATTATGACCATCTTAGCGGGGAGTTGATGGCTGTGTTTCAAGCTTGTTCGGTGGGGCTTGTGAATGTCGGGTATGGGGATTGCTCCGGGGATGTTCTTAAATCGGGGGTGCTGGAGGTTCCTTATTCGGATGAGTTGGCATGGAGGCTGGTGATGCTGGCGCGGAAGGTGTCGCGGCTGCGGCATTACTTGATGTCGTTTCTGACGACTCCGGAGGGGATTGAGAGGTTTATTGTTTCGGAGGGTATGCCTTTGATTGGTGATGGAAGGGAGGGCAGGTGAGATGAGCAGGATTTGTGTGGGGTGTCGGTTTTGGTGTATGTGGGATGGGTGCTGTATGTGCGGCTGTTCTGATTTTTTTCTGAAGGCGGTGCCTGCGGATAGGGGGGGATGTGTTTATTTTTTACCTGAGCTGATGGAAGGAGGGGAGGAATGATGAATTCGGAGCAGAAGGCTTTTTATGAGTATGGATCGGCGCATGAAATGGCTGCCATGATCAATTCTTACGTTAGGCGGCATTTAAGGGCCAATGGTTATCGATTGACGATTGCTCTATTGCATGAATGCCGGGATGGTTATCCCAGTTTTGTCGAGGCAATACGTGACGCGTGGACGAAGCGGGCGGTGTGTCGGAGGACATGCTCCCAATGCCAGACGTACCAAAATGAATTAAAGGATTCGCATAAAAATATTTGGTGTCCTTACGCAGAAATTTACACGAATGGGAAAGCCAGGTGTGTAGGGTGTCCGTTTTTTGAACTGAAGGAAGGGGGGGGGAGGCGTGATGAGGAGGAATAATCGGTGGTTTGTGTTTGAGGGGCGGCCGGAACGGGTGCCGTGCCGGTTGTGTGTGTTTTGTGGTGAGGATGAGTCTCATCGGTATTGGTGTTGGCGGAATTGTTTGTACCCGGCGAAGAGGACGTGGGCGAATAGTACGTGTGAGCATGCTCTGCGGGATTGCCGGAAGAGGGAGTCGGAGTTTTGGAAGGGGGAGGGGTTATGAGGGAGGGTGATGAGTCTGTTTGGGAGGTGCTGGGGGGTGTGGTGTTGGTTGGTGCGGCGGCGTTTTTTGCTGTGTACTGGCTGGGGATGTGGGCGGTTGAGGATGAGGTGAGGAAGGTGGAGGAGGGGCGGAAGGATTGGAGGACGATGTTGGTTTTGCCTGTGCCGGTGGGGCGGCAGGGGGCGTTTGGGGTGGGTGGTTTTTTGAATTTTTTTATATGAAAGGAGTTAGATGATGATGAGACGTAATGTTTATGGGTGTCTTCTGGATGACAGGGGACGGATTGCGCATCCGGGGGTTGTGTTCCCGGCTGTTGATGGTGTGGCAGGGGCGGTTCCGGATGCGGGGTTGCCTGAGGCTGATGCGGTGGTGTGGGTGCCGACGAAGCGGGTGGCGGATGTGTTGGGGGTGGCGTGTCCGGTGGCGGCGGCCCGGATGCGGGCGGCAGGGGTGAGGGGGCGGTTTTTGGGGAGGTGTATGGGGTGGCTTGAGGTGGATGTGGAGGCTTTTTTGGGGAGAGGAGGGTGTGGTGATGTCTGAGTGTGAGTGTAAGCGGGAGCTTGATTGGATGGAGACGTTGATGGTGGCCTGGAGGACGGGGGATGTGATGGTGCATCCTGATGATGTACCGTTGCTGGAGGCGGGGTTGCTGGAGGCTGTGAATGGTCGCCCGCGGGTGTATTGTATGGCGCGGTTGGGGGTGAAGGGGAGGCGGTGTGTTGAGGGGTTTGTGCGGGAGCTGAGGGAGCAGGTTGTTTTTTTGGGTTGATGATATTACGAATAAACGAATAGGAAAAAAGTATGAAACAGTTGGCGAAGGATGATGTGCTGGCGGTGAGCGTTAGGGGCTTGCTGGAGTTGAAGTATGGGAAGTGGTATGTGGAGCGGATGCCTCAGACGTTGAGGGAGGCGCGGCTGCGTTTTTTGAGGGAGTGGCGGCTGGGGGCTCCGGCTCGCCGGAGGGGGGCGAAGCGGGTGCGTGTTATGTGTAGGTGGTGTCTGCTGGTGGAGTGTTTTGGGAAGTGGTGTGTGGGTGGGGTGTTTGGTTCGGAGGTGTCTGCGGGGCGGGCGCGGGAGGGGTTTGTGGTGCGGAATGTGCAGGTGATGTTGGTGGATTTGGCGTTGGTGTGGCTGCGGCATGGGGAGAGTGGCGGGAATATGGGGTTGCAGGATGTCCGGATGCGTGAGGCGGATGGACGGGAGCGGATGGCGCGGCGTGCGGAGGGGGCGGCCGGAGGGGGGATGTTGGGGAGGCGCGGGGGGAAGTTGGTGGCGAGGATGAAGCAGGTTGATTTGGAGGGGGTTTGAGTGTATGGCGGAGAAGCGTTGTAACCGGGATTGGTGTGAGGATGGGGCGATGAATGGGTTGTCGTCTGATGCGGAGCGTTTGTATTCTCGTTTGAGGATGAAGGTGGATAGTCATGGCCGTTATTGGGGGGCTGCGGCTGTGGTGCGGGATATGTGTTTGCCGGGGATGGGGTGGGGTGAGGAGAGGGTGTTGGGGTGCCTGGAGGAGTTGGAGGGGGCAAGGCTGTTGGTGAGGTATGAGGTGGGGTTTGGAACGAGGTATCTGGCTTTGGTGAATTGGGATGGACGGGTGCGGACGAGGGCGCAGCATCCGCCGATGGTGGGACGTGGGGAGGCGTGGCTTGCGGGGGAGGAGGATGTGTTTTTGGCGGCTGTGCCGGAGGGTGAGCTGGCGTTGGTGGTTGTGTCGAATGATGCAGGTGATGTGTGTGTTACGAGGGATGCGGCAGGATTGCGGCGGATTTGCGGCGATTCTGCGGCGGATTTGCGGCAGAACTGCGGCGGTAATGCGGCAGGTTCCCCTCTCCCCTCTTCCCCCCCAGACCCCCCTTTCTACCCCTCACCCCTGCACACATTCGCGCGCGAGGGAGGGACCGGGGTTGCGGCTCCGGCTGAGCCTGCGCCGCTGGAATCGCCGTCGCCTTGCGGCTCCGGTGAGATGGAGGCAGAAGAATCGTCATCCGCTGGTGCGGATGAGAGGGTTGAGGAGCTTTTGGACGGTGTGTTAATAAATGTTAATGTTATGAGGGGTAGTGAGTTGTGTGGTTGTATGGGCGGTGTTGTTGCGGCTCCGGCTGAGCCTGCGCCGCTGGAATCGCCGTCGCCTGTGGGCTCCGGTGAGGGGGAGGTGTGCCCTGCAGGGGCAGGGCGTGGCCGGAAACGAGCGGAGGGTGAGGTGTTTGGGGCTCCTCCGAGTGCGGATGCTGTGTACTGGGAAATGCGTAATTCGATGTTTTTCAGGCAGGAGGATGAGGAGATGGTTATGCGGTGTGCTGAGGATTGCTATGAGCATTACAGGGAGGGGAGGACGGCTGGAGGTGGGCTGGTGACGAATTGGCGGCGGAAGGCTGTGGTGTGGTTGAGGCAGGAGGTGGAGAAGGTGGCGAGGAGGCGGGTGTTGGATGAGGTTGAGGGGCGGAGGGCTGCGAGGCCTGTGTTCCGGGAGGATATTGTGCCGGAGTCTGTGTCGTTTGATGGGGAGGGGGTGTGTGATGCGTGAGGATCTTGGTGATGCTTTGGAGAGGATTGTGGCGATGGTGGGTGATGGGGTGGATGGTGAGGAGGAGGTGGTGGTGGATGCTGGGAGGGATGGGCGAAGGTGGTTGAGGAGGTTGCGGGAGGCGGGGTTCCCAGGGCAGTATTGTGGGGAGGTGCTGGCTCTGAATGAGGCGGCTCCTGCCGGGAGTGTGAGGGCTGCGGAGCGGTTGTATGAGGGGATGCGGGGTGTGGCGGGGATGGGGTGTTTGTGGTTGCTGTCGGGCAAGCGGGGGACGGGGAAGACGGTGGCGGTGTGTCGTTTGGCGCGGGATGGGGGGTATGGAAAGTGCTGGTATTTTAGTGGGGATGAGTTGTACCGGGAGAAGTTGGCGCGTGCTGAGGAGGGGTTTGGTGCTGAGGTGGTGTGGAGGAGGGATTTGTGTGGACGGGAGGGGAGTTTGCTGGTGCTGGATGAGGCGCAGAGGTGGGTGGATGATGGGGATGAGAGGAGGCGGTTGGGGGTGGAGTTTTTTGAGGATGTTGTTAATCGTCGTTTGGATAATGGGGTGGATACGGTGGTGGTGGGGAATTGGGATGAGGATGGGTTGGCGCGGGCGGTGCCGGATAGTGTGGTGAGCCGCCTGAATGGGGCACGGCGTGTGGGGCGTGGGGGGGTGGTGTTTTGTGGTTGGGGGGGGATGAGGTGATGTGTGGGATTGAGTGGTTGCTGGAGGTGTTCCGGAGGCTGGCGGAGCAGGATGTGAATGATTCTGATTTCCGGGTGTTGCTGGCGGTGAGCCGGCTGCAGGTGTGCCGGGTTGGCCAGGTGGCTGATGCGGTGGGGCGGATGAGTGAGGATCGGGTGTTGAAGTTGGTGACGAAGTTGATGATTATGGGGCTTGTGGAGCCGATTAGTATTGTGCGGCCAAGGCAGTACCGTTTGACGGATGCGGGGACGCGTTTTTTGGAGAGGATTTTAACGATAGAATATGATGATGAAGGAGTATGAGAGATCGATTGAGGAGGAGCTGGGCTTGGATGGACGTGAGATTGCGTTTGGACGGGCGTTGGCTGCTGGTGTGCAGCAGGGGCAGGCGTACCGGGATGCGGGGTATGATGTGAGTTCGGATGCGTCGGCGCGGGCGGCGGCGAGCCGGAAGCGGTGGGAGCCGAAGATGGCGCGGTATGTTTATTTGCTGCAGTCGGGTGACGAGGGGGATGCGGGGAAGCTGGATAGGGATGAGAAGCGGATGTTGCTGGCGCAGATTGCGAGGGGTGCGCTCTGGAATGAGAGGGAGCAGAGGTTTGATGATGTGAGTGTGGCGGAGAGGATGCGGGCGATTGATTTGGATAATGGGATGACGGGGGATAATGCGCCGAAGCAGGTGGAGGTGAGGGGGGATTTGTTTGATTTGGCGTGGGATGCTGTGATTGAGAAGGGAGGGGAGGGTGATGGAGCGGATGGGGAATGAGGAGGTGTTGCTGGCGCAGCTGGTGGGGAGGATGAGGGATAGGATGTGGAGGCTGAGTCATTTGTATTGGATTAGGAATAAGCAGGGGACGATGGTGCGGTTTAGTCCGAATTGGGCGCAGAGGAGGTTTGTGGAGGGGTGGCATACGAGGAATAATGTGTTGAAGTGTAGGCAGTTGGGGATTAGTACGGTGTCGGAGTTGTTGATTCTGGATAGGTGTTTGATGGTGGGGGGGTCGGATTGCGGGATTAATGATAAGACGCTGCCGGATGCGAAGGAGAAGCTGGAGAAGGTGAGGTTTGCGTGGTGTCATCTTGATTATTTGCCTCCGCATGCGACGGCGGAGGAGAGGGTGGTGGCGGAGTTGGGGAGGAGGTTGAAGGAGAGGACGGGGGTGCCGGCTCGGGATGGGTTGAGGTTGCCTGTGGATAATGCGCAGCGGATTGGGTTTGCGAATGGGTCGTCGGTGCGTGTGGGGACGTCGATCCGAGGGGGGACGCTGGCGATTTTGCATGTGTCGGAGTTGGCGCATGTGTCGGTGGTGGCTCCGGATAAGGCGGAGGAGATTAGGACGGGGAGTATGAATGCGGTGGCGTTGGATCGGTGGATTATTAATGAGTCGACTCATGAGGGGGGGAGGTATGGGGTGAATTGGGAGATTTGTAAGGCGTCGATTGATAATTTGGGGAAGGGGAGGCTGAATCCGCTGGATTATAAGTTTTTCTTTTTTCCGTGGTTTGAGAATCCGGAGTATGAGTTGCCGTGTGATGAGGGGATGAGGTTTACGGGGCAGTTGACGGATTATTTTGCGTCGCTGGAGGCGAAGGGGATTAAGTTGACGGCGGAGAAGAAGAGTTGGTATGCGTCGATGCAGCAGACGATGGGGGTGTATATGAGGCAGGAGTATCCGTCTACGGTGGATGAGGCGTTTATGGTGAATTGTGAGAATGCGATTTATGGGGCTGAGATGATGGAGTTGGCGACGCGTGGGATGGTGGGGGTGGAGTTTGAGTGGGACCGGGGGTTTCCTTTGTATACGGCGTGGGATATTGGGAGGGGTGATTTGACGGCGATTTGGCTGTTGCAGGTGTTGCCCAACCGGGTGGATGTGTTGGATTTTTACCAGGGGAATGCGAGTGAGGCGGCGTTTTTTGCGCGTGTTGTGCAGCAGTGGGAGGCACGTTATGCGCCTGTTCGGCAGCATTTTGTGCCTCATGATTCTCAGAATGGGGATTATGGGGGGGGGAGTTTTGCGGTGCATTTGATGAGGGCGGGGGTTGGGAGTTTGGTGAGGGTGCCGCGGATTCCGGATGTGTGGCTGGGGATTAATGCGTTGCGGATGTTGCTGCCGCAGATGCGGTTTCATGTGAATACGACGGTGACGGTGGTGCATAAGGGGAAGGAGTTGCCGAGTGGGGTGGATTGTATGGGGATGTATCGGACGGCTCCGGTGGGGGTGAATGGGATTTTGCGTGATGAGCCGTTGCATGATGTTAATTCTCATGCAGCAGATGCGTTGAGGCAGTTTGCGCAGGCGTGGGATCGGGGGATGGTGGGGTTTGCGTCTGGGGTGGGGATGTCTCCGGGGGATGGGTTTGGCGGGATGGGGAGGGGGCGGAGAGCAATTATGGATTGATTTGTCAAGTGGTTTTTTTACCACTTGGTGGAGGTGTTTTTTTTGTGGGATGGTGTGCGCATGGGGTTTCCAAAGATGAAAGTTAAGTTGCCGGAGTCGGCTCCTGAGCCTGTGGCGGTGGAGGATAGTGATTCGACTGATTTGAAGGCGCAGGAGGAGACGAGGCGTAAGGCGGCGGCCCGGAATGGGTGGCAGGCGACGTTGCTTTCTAATTATACGGCTGGGGCTGCTGGTCGCAAAACGTTGAATTGATTGGTGCTATGGGGGAGAAGAAGGCTGAGGAGGTGTTGAAGTTGTATGATTCTCTTGTTGCGGAGAGGATGCAGCATGAGGGGTTTTGGAACCGGGCGAGGTTTTTTGTGATACGGAATCGGAGGGATGCGGTGGAGTGTTGCCCGGTGAAGTGGCTGGATAGGTTGTATGATTCGACGGCGGTGGAGGCGAATAATAAGCTGGCGGGGGCGCAGGTGACTTTTTTGTGTCCGCCGACGTCGCCTTGGCTGAGGTTTATGGCGGGGAATGGGGTGAAGGATGTGGCGGGGGTGGAGGAGTGGTTTGAGGGGTGTACGCGGGTGGTGCATGAGGAGTTGTCGCGGAGTAATTTTTATTCGGAGGTGCATGAGGCGTTCCGGGATCGCGGCGGTGCGGGGGTGATGATGCTGGAGGCGCGGGAGACGGAGGAGAGGGGTGAGAAGAGGCTGGTGTTTGACTGGACGCAGGTGGGGCATTTTGTGGCGGCGCACGGGAATGATAAGATGGTGACGGTGTGCGGGAAGGAGTTGAGGATGTCGGCGGTGCAGATGCGGGATCAGTTTGGTGAGGAGGTGCTGGGGGGGACGGTGTTGGCGCGGTTGAGGAATCCGGCTGAGATGTATAAGGAGGATTTGCGGGTGGTGTATTTTTGCCGTTATCGGAAGGTGCGTGATGTGGAGGTGTTGGGGCCGAAGGGGATGCCGTGGGAGGAGTGGTGGATTGGCCGGGATGATGGGGTGGTGTTGCGTGAGGGTGGGCAGATGGAGCAGCCTTTTATTGTGTGCAGGTTTATGGAGGGTGCGGATGTGTATGGGTATTCTCCGTTTGAGACGTGTGAGGAGGAGGTGCTTAAGTTGCAGCGGCTTACGAAGAATATGGATAAGTTGGCGGATTTGGCTGTGAATCCTCGTGTGTTGGAGTTGGCGAATCAGATTGCGGATGTGGATTTCCGGGCAGGGGGGAGGACGTTTATTAATCCTGCTGTGGTGGGGTCGGAGAGGTTTCCGCGGGAGTGGGCGACGAATGGAGGGGAGTTTTCGATAGGGAATGCGCGTATTTTGCAGTATCAGGATTTTGTGCGGCGGGCGTTTTTTGTGAATTTGATTGAGCCGATTGCGGCGGCGCAGAATGGGAAGGAGAAGATGACGGCGACGGAGGTGATGGCGAGGGAGCATGAGAGGATGCTGACGTTTAGTCCGGCGTTGACGCAGTTTGTTAGTGATTTCCATGTGATGGCGCGCCGGATTTTTATGTTGTGTTATCGGATGGGGAAGTTTCCGGTGCCTCCGGAGGGTGTTGTGAGGAGGGATGCGAGGGGGGTGGAGGTGATTGCTGATCCGGTGATTACGTATACGAATAAGGCGAGTATGATTTTGAGCCGGGAGGAGTCTGATGCGTTGATGGAGATGTATCAGCTTGCGGGGCAGATGGCGCAGGTGCAGCCGGAGGTGTTGGATTGTGTGGATGGGGATGTTGTGCTGCGGGCTGTGGCGCGGGATAGGGGGACGCTGGAGGGGTTGCGTGATGATCGTGTTGTGGCGCAGATGCGGGAGGAGAGGATGGAGATGCAGAGGATGCAGGCGGAGGCGCAGTTGCTTAAGGATGGGGGCGCGGGTGCGGCGCAGGTGGGCAGGGCTGTGAATGAGTTGCAGGGGGGTGAGGTATGAGGATGACGGAGGTTGAAGGTGAGTTGCTGGGGAGGGAGAGGGCGCGGAGGGCGGCGTTGAGGCGGTGCTTGGATGGGGAGGATGGCCGTGTGGTGTTGGAGTGGCTGCATGAGCGTTTTGAGACGGTGCTGCCTGTGTTCCAGCGTGGACGGGATGGCGGTTTTGATCCTCTGGATGCGATGGCGCGTGATGCGCATCGGGAGGTGGTGTTGTGGATTGAGTATGAGCTTGCCGTGCATGACGGCGATAATAAACAGGATAAGGCTATGGCTAAGGTGAAAGAAAAACAGTCGGCTGCGGTGCGTGGTGCTGCAGGGAAGCAGGAGCAGGAGGAGAAGGTGAAGGTGAAGGGGGTTATTGAGGCTCTGGCGGCGTTGCTGGGGAGTCTTGGGGTGAATCCGAGGTGGGTGACGGTGGTTTCGGGTGTTCTGGGGCTGCTGGCGTTGGTTTATTTTACGCTGTTTGCGGCAGGGTGCGGGCATGATGTGGAGATTACGCCGGGGCATGTTTATGTGGGCAAGGATGGCGGTGTGCTGGTGGTTGACGGGGATGCGGCCATGATTTTCTTCCGTCAGGAAGCGGGGGTTCCGGAAGGTGCTCCTGTGGTTGTGCAGAAAGGTAAGTGATTTTTTTCGCGGAATGGAAAGGAGGTTGCCATGACTTAGAGAATATAAAACGGGAAAGTAGTTTCATAAAAGTGAGTCCCGGCTCTGTGAGAGAGCGGAGCCGGGAATTTAAAAAAAGTTAATGCAAGGAAGATAATTAAATGATGATTAAATATGATGCGGCGTGGAAGGCTGTACAAAAACATGTTGGGGCGGCTGTGGATGGGCTGCCGGGGGGACAGACGTTGAACCGTGTGGCTTTCGCTCTGGGGGTGGATGAGTTGTGGAAGGCGGTGCAGTGCAAGGTGCGTGTGGCTCAGGATGGTGTGCCGGGGGCGTTGACTGCCCGGGCGGTGGCTGATTGGCTGGGTATTGATTTGCCGCGTGTGTGGCCAACACAGGCTGAGGTGAGGGGCGGAGGGTCGATGTTTGGCAAGGCGGGGGATGAGGGGAATATGGTGACGGTGGATTTGCCGTTTCCGATGCGTCTTTCGTGGGATGTGGGGAAGGTGGTGACGCGGATTTCTTGCCACAGGCTTGTGGCGGAGGCGTTGGTGCGGATTTTTGAGCGTACTTTGAAGCATTACGGGATGGAGAGGGTGCAGGCTTTGGGGCTTGATCTTTATGGAGGGTGTTTTAATGACCGGACGATTGTTGGTGGTCAGAGTAAGAGTATGCATGCGTGGGGGATTGCGGTGGATGTTGATCCGGAGCGTAATGCGTATTCTTGCCATGCTCCGCATGCGGGGTTGAGCCGGGAGGATTGCAGGGCGTTCTGGGAGTTTGTGGAGGATGAGGGGGCGGTATCTCTGGGGCGTGAACGGGATTATGATTGGATGCATTTTCAGTTTGCACGGCTATGATGGAGACTTGGGTGAAGGGTGTTGTTGGGTTTGCTCCGACGCTGTTGGTTCCTTTGCTGGGGATGGCGGATCAGTCTGCCGATCCAGCTGGGGAGCTGGTGGGGATGTTGACGAAGGGGGGGATGATTTCGGCGGGTTTTTTCTGTTCTCTTTGGCTGAGGGAGAAGAAGGGTCACGGGGAGACGTGGAAGGTGGTGGAGCGGGTGAGGGAGGAGCGTGATGTTGCTCGCCGTGCTTGTGCAGATTGTCCGGGAAATGAATTGAGGAGGAGGAAGAGAAATGAAGCTGACGGTTGATAGGAGTTTTGATGATGTCCAGTTTTGCGACTGGGGTTTGGTGCGCGGGGAGCGCGAGGAGTTGAGGGTGGCGTTTCAGGGGGAGGTGCCGTGTGATGCGGTGCTGACGTTTGCGGCTAAGGAGTCGCGGGATGCAGGGGGGTTTGTGTTGTTTTGCGATGAGTTTGTGCGCGAGGGGAATGAGTTTGTGGCGGTGGTTGTGCTTAATACGGTTGAGCTGAATGGGTTGATTGCGGGCAGGAATGCTGTGCAGTTGGTGGCGGAGCTGAGGCTGGAGGCTGGCCGAATTACGCAGAAGTTTGTGCTGAAGCTGTCGGTTAAGAATGATGTGATTAAGGGGGATGAGGGGTTGCCTGTGCCGGCTCCGGAGTTTGCTACGAAGGTGTATCTGGTTGAGGAGCTGCGGAAGCATACGGTGGAGGTGGAGGCGGTGGCGGCTAGGGCTGAGGGCTTTGCTGAGTCGGCGGCTGAGTCGGCGGGGGATGCGTCGGTGAGTGAGGGGTTGGCTAGCAAGTGGGCGACGAACCCGAAGGATGTGCCGGTGGAGGGCAGTGGGGTGGCTGTGAAGTATTCCGCGAAGCACTGGTCGGCATACGCGCAGCAGTACGCACAGACGGCGAGTGATTGTGAGGTGGCGGCCGCTGCGGCGAGGGCGGATTGTGAGTTGTTTGCGGATTGCGCGTATAATCAGTCGGTGGCGTCGTCGAAACATGCGAACTCGTCGGCTGAGAGTGCGCGGATGGCGGCGGAGCTGGTGGCGGGCGTTGGTGAGCAGGTGACGGCGGCTCAAACGGCGGCCAGACAGGCTAAGGAAAGTTCTGATGCGGCTGCGGCTGTTCTTGCCGAGATTAAAGGTATTTCTATTGGGACGGTGACCAAAGTGGCCTCTGGGGGATCACCCAATGTTACTTATTCGAATGGTAAGCTGAATTTTTGGATTGTTACCGGAGATAAAGGTACATCAGGAGCTCAGGGCGCAACTGGTTCTCAAGGTATTCAGGGAGTGCCGGGCTCGAAGGGTGATCCAGGGGCACCCGGCACGAAGGGAGACAAGGGCGATCAGGGGGTACCCGGACCGCAGGGGATTCAGGGGCCGAAGGGAGATCCTGGCAGTGGGGTGGCTGATATTTTTGATTCAAATGGGTATCTTGATATCAAGGCTCCGGATGGGGAAAGTGTGCTGAAGCTGGCAAAGGATTCCGGAGGGAATAAAATTCTGGATATTGGCTGCATGAATGCGTGGGCGTATCTGAATGTGGCCGGGACGGGGTTTGATGGGTTGAGGTTCAAGGATTCCGTGATCCAGGTAGACGGATATGAGTTTTATAATGCTGTTAGCAGTGGAGGCGGCGGCGGCGGTGGTCTGGAGTATTTCGAGGAGGTCTATGAGGACTATATGTATAAGTTTCGCCTGAAGAAATCTTTTTGCCATGAGGGTACCAAGGCTTCGTTCGGGACAGCGGATGGTACGATCAATATCGGACTTTACGATGGGGGGGAAAGGGTGAGTATTGGGGTAGATAATGTCAAAGATGTGGACAATACTTTTTTGATTCTCAATGGGCAGACGGCGACTCCGGATAATATTAAGGTGAGTAATCTGATGAGCGATCTTCCGTCCAATGTGATTACAACTGGTAATATCGCTCAGTTTGCTGTGACCAGTTTGGGGGGGAGATCGGGAGCTCTTGGGGTTGGAACCGGTATTTCTTTTAATGGTAATATATTGACTGTTAATTTATCTTCGTATGCAGGAAATGTTTTCGTAAATGGGAGGTTTAGTGTCGGGGCTAATGGGTCGGAAATCTTTATCGTCGATCCGTATAGTAAGAACATCATGATTGGGTCAACGACTGTGGCGACAACGTTGTGGTCGTCAACTTTGGATGTTCGAACAGGCAATATGACGGTTGATGCGGCAGGTGTTACGGTTGTGTCCAAGTCAGCGGTTAAGGTGACGGCGATGGGGTTTCTTTATAATAATAAGCAGATTGCTACAAATCCATGAAGTATCGTATTTTTGTATTTATTTATTCCGGGAATGAGTTTCTTTTGCCGGGCTTGATCAGGAATGTTCAGTGGGCGTTCCCGGGGACGCCGATTCATTTGGTTGATGATGCGGCGTCTCCGATTGGTGGACGGAGTTTCCCGAATGGGGTGGTTTATGAGCAGTCGTCATTTAGACGTCAGGGCAATTTGAATGGTCCGGAGTGTATCAATGGCGAGTTGGATGTATTTTTAAAGCATCTGAGGATGGATGAAACTCTGATCAAGATTGATCCGGATATCGTGTTTTATAATCCCGGAAAGATGCGGAGGTTTATCGAAGCGGGCCAGTTTGCGTTTGCGTCGGCACAGTCGGCGGAGTTGCCGTTTTCGGGGTATTTTTACATGATGCATGCGAGAGTTCTTGGGCATGTTGTGCCATGGATTCGGGGTAATCCTTATTTGTTGCAGTCGGCTCCGGAGGATGTGCTGATTTGTTCGGCGGCGTTGTCGTGCTGCTGTATGCTGAAGTTGCCTGCGAAGATTTTGTTTGATTCTTCTAGGCTTGGGGCGACGGGGGCGTTTGATCATGGTGTGCCGGATGAGGAGAGGCCGGAGTATATTGGCAGATTGGTGAATGCCGGAATGTTTATGCATACCCTGGGCAATCCGGGAGTGACGAATGATCAATTGCTGAAAGCTCAGCAGGCGATTCTCGCAGGCCTTGAAAGGCTGAATGAAACTACTTTGGGAACTGGAACGAATGATAACAATCAAAATAGGAAGGCTGAAGATTATGGCAAGCTATGATGAGATGGCGACGATGAGTGCGGCGGAGTTGGCTGCGGCGGCGGCGGTGAGTGCCCATACGGCGACGGAAGCGGCGGAGGCTGTTCTGAAGAAGTATGGGGAGTTTACGGCTCTTGTGGATGAGGTGAAGGGTTCTGTGTTGGAAATTTTGAGGAGGGAGATGACGACGGCAACGGATGCGGTTCGGTCGGATTTTCAGGAGGCCGACTCCACAATTTCGAATCGTGTAAAAAACATCGAAGACGATTACATAAAAAGCACCAATTATGCGACGACAGCGAAGGCTGGGCTTACGAGGATTGGTTCGAATCTGGAGGTTGATGCGATGGGGGTTGTGTCGGTGCCGGTGGCTACGAGTTCCAGGTTGGGTGTGACGCGGCCGGGGGCGAATATGTCGGTGGCGGCGGGAGTGTTGACGATTAGTCTGGCTAATTATCGTGGGGCTGTAAGTATTGGGAACGCGGATAGTTCGGCCGTCATCACATTAAACGCCGGTGTTGTCGATATGGTTGCAACCCAGAAAGTACGCGCCAAAGTCTCCACCGGTTGCCAGTCCGAGCTGAATGTGAAGTCGAATGGGTTGAGCTATTTGGCTACTCGGAGTGGGACGGGCTACAGCCTCATAAGCATCGACGCAGGCACCTCATACGATGGTGTCAACATCGGCAATGCGGCGTTTGCGTTGTATATGAAGGGGAGTAATGTGTGATGAATGCGGTTGAGGAGGCTCTGGGTTATTATGCGGTGTATGGGGCGGCGAATCAGACGATGGGTGATGATGTGCTGGTGCATGCGGCGACTCCGGGAGGGGTGGTGCTGGTGTCTCCTCGATGTGTGTTGATGGCGCGTCCTGTTAATAGCCGGGCGCGTGTGGAGGAGGTGGCGGCGGCTGAGGTGCAGTTTGCGCCGGAGGTGTGGGATGCTATGTTTGTGTATCTTTTGGTTGGTGAGGCTGCGTTTGCAGCGGATGTTTTGGGTGAGTTGGCTGCCCTGCCGCTCATTTGTTTTCAACGGGGCGTGAGGTCTCCGCGGTTGCGTGTTTATGGGATGCGTGAGTTTTTGCGGCGGCTTAATTTAACTGATAAAAAATAGATAATATAAATATGATCAATATGATGTGGAATCCGTTCGGACGGATGGTGATGGGTGAGGTTGTTGAGGGTGGTGCCGCAGGAGGCGGAGGGGCTGGCGGATTGCCGGAGGGGGGCGGGACGGGTTCCGAAACGGGGGGCTTGTTGAGTGGGTTTGCCGGGACGGATGGGAGGGCTGCTGCTGCAGGTGTCGGGGATGGAGATGAGGGGAGCGGTGGGGATGAAGGTGGTGGTGGGGATGAAGGTGGTGGTGGGGATGATGGGAGGGCTGCGGAGTTGGTGTATGATCCGGATAGTGCGGAGGCGATGGAGGCTTGGCGGAGGGGGATTGGGCTGACGGGGGAGATGGGTGAGGATTATGTGCCTGTTGCTCCGGAGGGGTTGCCAGATGGGGTGTGGGATGGGGAGGCTGTGAAGGTGATGGCTGCGGAGGCTTATCGCCTGGGGCTGCCGCAGAAGCAGTTTGCTGCACTGGCGGGGGTGTTTGCCTCGAAGCAGGCGGAGGTGGTGCAGGCGGCGGAGGCTGCACGGAAGGAGGCGGGGGTGGCGGAGTTTAATGCGCTGAGGCAGGAGTGGGGGGATGGTTTTGGCGGGAGGCTGGAGGCTGCGAATAGGACGCTGGAGGCTATGGGGGTGAATGTGTCTGAGGGGTTGGCGCAGTCTGTGGAGTTTGCGCGTGTTGTGGATGCGGTTGCGCGTGCGATGGGTGAGAGTCCGCGTGTGAATGGGAAGTATGCTGGGGGTGATCCGCAGGCTGCGATGGATGATATTTTGCGTAATCCGGAGAATCCGCTGCATAGGGCGTTTCTTGATCCGGGGCATGCGAGGCATAAGGAGGCGCATGAGGTGTATAATGGGTTTTTCCGAAATGCGCATGGGGGGGCTGCGGGGTTGTGATGTTGGTTTTTTGAGATTTGTCAAGTGGTTTTTTTACCACTTCTCCTCTGGCTTGGTTTGGCTGTATAGGGGGATTGATTGGAGCGAGATGCTCGTGAATAAGAAAAAAATGAATATGAAAGGAAAGGAATACGATGGCGATTGATGGTAATATCTGTAAGACGTATGAGGAGAAGTATTCTCCGATTCTGGATCAGTATATGAGAGAGGTTGGGGAGGATTTGTCGAAGTATACGTCGATTGAGTATGGCTGCCGTGGGATTGCTCATTTGGTTGACCAGATTGGGCTGATGAAGTGGAAGCCGAAGGATACGCGAATGGGGAAGACTCAGTTGGATGAGGCTCCGTTTGAGAAGCGGTATATGGTGCCGGAACCGTTGAAGTCTGAGTATGGCTTTGATGAGGATGATCATGTTTATAGTGATCGGCTGGATCAGTCTGTTAGTAAGGTGATTGCGGGGATGAAGTCGGCTGCGGTGGAGGAGTCTAACCGGGTGTTGATTGATAATTTGGTGGGGGTGAATAAGATTGGGGTGAATGCTCAGTTGGATGAGTTGCTTGATCCGAATCTGGTTGTCCCGGTGAATTATGTGAATCCTGCTGATACGGCGAAGGATTCTGGGATGAGTGTGGCGAAGATGTTGCGTGCGCTGCAGTTGATGCGTTCGAGCCGTGTGTGGTCTGATGCCCGCCGTGCTGCGGGGGATGAGATTGTGATGGTGATGAATGCGCAGATGTTGAATGATTTGTTGCTGGAGGCGCAGAAGGATGGAAAGGTGACGGATGTTGTGCGCGGTCTTGTGGAGGGGACGGTGGATAGGTATGCGGGGTTCCGTATTCGTAATTCGGAGTATTTGCCTCTGGATTCGAGTGGGAGGCCGATGTCGGTGGCGTGGGTGAAGTCTCGCGTGATGTTTGGGTTCTGGGAGAATGTGCGTGTGAAGGTGTCGGAGCGTTCTGACCTGGAGGATGCGATTCAGATTCGCGGGAAGGTGAAGATGGGTGCTACGCGGTTGCAGCAGAATGCTGTGGTGCCGGTGGTGTGTGCTAACTGATTGATGGTAGAAAGGAGGATATAAGGATTATGAAGGAGTATTTTACGAATATTGGACAGAGCCAGTATGATACGTCGAAGGGGCGTGTTGTGAGTATGGCGAAGGGGAGTGAGGTGTGCGGTACGGTGCTGATGGCGCGTGCTGTGATGTCTGTGGAGGCTGGGATGGCTGTGAATGATGTGGTGAATTTGGTGCATTTGCCGCCGGGTGCGGTGGTGGTGCCGCATTTTTGCCGTGTGAGTTGTGAGGCTTGCGGGACGACGTTGACGGTGACGGTGGGGGATAAGGATGATGCTGACCGTTTTTCGGGTTCGCTGACGCTTTCTGCTGCAGCTGATTTGGCTTTTACGAAGGCTGATGGTGGGCTGAATCCGAAGGATTTGGGCGGCGATGAACGACGTGGGACGTGGGTTCGGGCGACTATTACGGGGGCGTCTGCTCTGACGGCTGGCAAGAGGGTGCAGTGGTGGATTGCGTATACGGTGAATTGATGGATTGATAGGGCAGGGTGATGCGGAGGTGAATGCGGGGGCGGTATGCGTGTTGGTGGTGCCGCTCCCGCAATTTTTGAGATGGTTTTACGGATATGAATAAGTTGGCGGTTTATAATAAGGCTTTGGCGTTTCTGGGGAGGAAGCGTTTGATGGATGCGGAGGATATGGGGGAGAGCCGGGTGGTGCTGGATGGGTTGTATGAGGATACGCTGCGGTTTGTGCTGGAGGAGTATGCGTGGGGGTGGGCGAGGAGGCATGCGTGTTTGCGCCCGGTGGAGCATATGAGTGTGGAGTGGCCGTGGTGTGCGGGGTTGCCGGATGATTTTGTGAGGGTGGTTGATCCGGATTCGATCGGGGGGGACTGGATGATTTGCGGGCATGAGGTTTTGATGAAGAGGCGGTGTGTGGCTGAGTTTTTTTATGTGGCGGTGGATTGGGAGCGGAAGGTGATGGATGAGGTGGAGTATGGGGCGATGTTTGCGGAGGCGTTGGGGTGTAAGTTGGCTGCGGATGCGGCGATGCCTTTGGGGGCTGGGGCGCAGATGATGCAGGGGTTGATGGCGATGTATGGGTCGCAGTTGTTGCCTGCGGCGATTATGTTTGAGCGGCGGAATGAGGCGCGGAGGCAGGTGCTGATGGGTTGAGTGTTTTTTTTTGTAGGAGGTTTTTATGTTGAAGTTGGCGTTTAATGGTGGGGAGATTAGTCCGTTTGGGCGGGTGCGGTGTGATTTGGATGTGTATCAGCGGGGGCTGTTGCAGTGTTGGAATTTTTTGCCGGATGCGTTTGGCGGGGTGCGGAGGAGGCCGGGGTGTGAGTTTTTGGCGGAGGGGATGCGGGATGCGGCGCGGCTGGTGTCGTGGAGTGTGGATACGGGGGTGGCGTTTATGCTGGAGCTGGCCCCTTACAGGATGCGGGTGTGGCGTGTGGAGGAGGTGCCTGTGATGGTGAAGGAGTTGGCTGTGGTGTGGGGGAGTGTGAGGGAGGTGAGGTCGGTGCAGGTGAATGATGTGATGTATGTGTCGCATCCGGATTATGCGGTGCAGGTGGTGGAGTGGCACGGGGGGGATGATTGGCGGGTTAAGGAGATGGTGTTTAAGAATCCGCCGCAGGAGAGTACGGCGTTGAAGGGGTTTAAGGTGACGGTGGGGGGGTATGATGTGGCTTCGGGGCAGGTTGGGCTGACGGTGCCGGAGGCGTTTTTTACGGGGGAGATGGTGGGGACGGCGTTCCGGGTGACGCGGAGGATGGATACGGCGAATTTTGAGTATGGGGTGGATACGGGGAGGTTTGAGACGGCGGATTTGCCGAATAAGAGTTATGGTGCGGGGGACAGGGTGGTGTATTACAGTGGGGGCTGGGGGTATGTTTATACGTGTGTGGTGGGGTGGTATGGGCAGATGGATGCGACGAGGGGCGGTGATCCGGCTTCTTACCCGGCTCTTTGGGAGAAGGGGGCTTCGGTGGAGGCGGTGGATGGGAACTGGAATTACCGGTATGGCCCGTATGTGTATGTGCGGGGCGGGTGGAGTCTTAAGATTCTGGGGTCGTGGGAGGGGGAATGGAGTCTTTGGAGGAAGCGGCTGGGGGCGGATGGGTATGTGTATGTGAGGTCGTTTGTTTCGGAGCCGGATAATTTGCAGACGTTTTCTTATGATGGACGTGATGATGATGGGGCGTATTATTCGCTTCGGCTGTGCAGGTTGAAGACGGGGAGGGTTCCGGTGCCGGTGTTGAGGGCGGAGGCGTATAATTATGATTACCAGGGGACGATTGCGGCGGTGGAGGATGGGACGCATGCGCGGCTGAGGTTGTCGCAGATGATTTTGAATGAGAGGAATGGGCTTTCGAACGGGTTTGCGTCGGATGACTGGAGTGGTGGGGCTTTTGGGGGGAGGGCTGCGTTTCCGTGTGCGATTGCGTTTCACCAGGGGAGGTTGTGGTTTGGGGGGACGAGGACGAGGCCGACGACGTTGTGGGCGAGTAAGGTGGATGATTATACGGATTTTGAGTTGGGGGATAAGGATGGTGATGGGCTGATGGTGACGCTGCAGGCGAGGGACCGGAATGGGGTTGTGTGGATGAGTGGGCAGATGGCGTTGTTGGTGGGGACGCGGGATGGGGAGTGGCTGGTTGAGGGGGGGAATGAGAAGCCGATTTCTCCGACGAGTGTGAGGGCTCGGCGGGTGAGTGCTGCGGGGGCTGATGGGGTGCCGTTTGTGGAGTCGCTGGCGGGGGTGGTGTATGTGCAGTATGGGGGCAGGAGGGTGCGTGAGTTTGGGTATGTGAGTGATGCGAATGGGTATGTGCCGAAGGATGTGACGGTGTTGGCGGAGCATGTGGCGGGGCAGTCGAGGCTGGTTGATCTGGCGTTGCAGGTGAGGCCGGAGTGCCGGGTGTGGGCTGTGCGGGAGGATGGGGTGGTGTGTGTGATGACGCTGGATGCGGCGCAGAATGTGTATGCGTGGAGCAGGCACCGGGTGGCGTATGGGAGGGTGAAGGCTGTGGCGGTGGCGCGGATGGGGGCGGAGGATGAGGTGTGGGTGGTTGTGGAGGATGGTTTGGGGGGGCGTTCGCTGCAGCGGTTCCGGGAGGGGCGTGTTGTGTTTTTGGATGGATGGCGGGTGGTGGATGTGCCGGAGGATGGGAGGTTTTTTTATGGTGAGGGGTGGGATGGGTTTGAGGTGGATGTGTTGTCGTATGTGTCGGGGGATTTTTATGGTGGAATTTCCCTTCTGCTAGGATTTTTATGGGAGATGCGGGCAGTGGTTTTTTAGGATTAATTCTTGGAATACTATCCATTCAAGCCGCAGCTGTTAGCCCAGCGTTTTTTTGGAGTTGGC